>NZ_NCGH01000027.1:0-41436 GCF_002281505.1 Sphingomonas sp. 28-62-20 | reverse complement strand
CATCTCTGCCGGCCTCCCTCACCAGCAAAGATCGTGAATCAGAAAAAGTCAGCCGTGGGAATCCCCAATCGATTCACCATCGTCGGAAACCGCTCTAGCCCGAATTTTTATTAAAACGCGGTGGCTACCCCCAATTCGCCTGCAAATCTTCGATAGTCATACAGTTGCACCGACGACACTCTGCGCTCGAAGGTCAGGCGCGCCAAGGGCACAATGGAACCGACCCGTAGCTGGCGAAATGTGCCGGTCAAACTGGCCACAAAATCGTTGTTCACCCGCCGCGTGAAAAACAGGGCCAACCGCTTGTCGGCCTCAATATGGTTATAGGACAGGCTAGCGGTGACAGTTGTCCGCCCAAACTCGCGGTACAGATACATATTGGCGCCGCCGCTGATCGTGGCGTAACCGGGGTCGTTGGCCCCCTGACGATTGACGGAAAGTTGCAGGCCGCCGCCCATACTGGCCGAAAAAGCCCGATCGACGCTGGTCGCGAGGCTGCCTACATACCCGCTTTCGAGCGCATTGCGACGGTTGTCCAGATAGGCCAGACTGGCATCGACCCGCAACTGGGTGCGTGGCCCTATGGCATGCTGCCAGTTGCCATTGGCTGCAATTGAAAAAGTAAAGGGTTTCGTGCCGTACCAGCGCCATGCTGGCCCGGCAGCCACACTCAGGCTGCCGCGGTTCGAAACCCACTCTGGGCCGATCTGCGGGGAAACGACAAAATCGTCAAACTGAGGTGATTTGTAGACCGTGGCACTCCCGGAAAGGCGCGCGAGCAGGTTGCTCTTGGCCCCCAACGGCAAGCGCACAAAACCCTGACCGCGAACCGATAGGCCGAGCCCTGAGCGGGCCTGCGCGTCAGGATCCAGCACGAAATTTCCGATGACCGTACCCAAAGTGCCCGAAGTCGTGGCTTGGTTGATATTGCTGTCCGGCGCCAGAGTGACCTCGAGGTTGCCGCCGGTTGGGCGGCGGGCGTTGAGCGCCTGCGCATAGAAGCGGATCATCCGTTCTACGTCTGGGGGCAGGCCACTTGCCTCGACAGCGCGCAATTCGCGCGCGGCATCGCCGATATTGCCGAGCAGCGCATGAATGCGAGCCAACTCCAGCCTGGCCCGGGCGGCGCGGGGCTTTTCGTCCAGGATGTGCCGTAATTCCAAGGCTGCGGCGCGATAGCGGTGTTGCTGATTGGCCAGCATAAGTGCCAGGCGAAACCGGGCTTCGCTCCGCAACTCGCCATCTGCATTGGTAGAAAGCGCACGATACGCCACTTCGGCGGTGGCATAATCACCACGGTCCCGCGCTGCATCAGCAAAGGCGAAAAGCTGGTTTGTGTTTAGTTCAACTTTGGCCGAGGTCTGCGCGGAAACTGGCGTACACACACTGGCTATCAAGAGACCAACGAAGGCGACAAACGAAATATTCCACAGTGAATACGGAGCCTGATCTTTGTGCAACATCATAGCTGCGTCAATGTCAGTATGTCGAAAATAACGCAACGCCAACATTGTCCCAAGAGCAGAGTTAACCCTCTCAATTTCAGTGACTAACTTGTTGACAGGCAGATGGTACATTGCAAAATGTTCATCCGTTCAATTTTTTGCCCATAGAGAGGCTCACCATGGCGAACCGGCATTTCTGGACCCAATGCGCACCGGCCGCACTCGCGATATTCGCCTTGTCCGGCTGCAGCGGCGTTGCTGCCACTGGCGGCGGCGTGGCCTCCGCACCGCCACCGCCCACCTACCCGACATTGGCATCAGGGACCGGCACATTGAGCACAACGGGCGTCGTCGAAAATTTCGATCGCAGCGCGGGCGCCGCAGTTCCGACCCTTCGCATATCTCCGGCCAATATCGAGATCAGCTATAATGCCTCAACCCAGACCTATTCGTTGAGTGGGGTTCTGAGTCCCCAGGGCGCCCGCCCGGATACCGCCAGTTATGGCCCTGCAGAATTGCAGGCCGCAGCACAGCGTCAGGGCTTTGGTTACGATGCAACAACCGTCGTCAACGGCGTGACTAACGTGAGCAGGCTGCAACTCGACGTGGCAATCCCACTGACCTATTCCAACATCGGTCTTTGGACCTTCGGCGTTACCCGGGCGGACGGCAGCCAGAGCTTCGCCAATGCCTATTTCAGTTACGGCGTGCAGACTTTGGCTAACGACATGCCAAGGACCGGAACGGCCAGCTATAATGTAAATATTTCCGGCACCGGCGGCGCGGCTCCTCTCGGCGGTAGCGGGGTGATCACGGCGAATTTTGGCGCTGCCAACCTATCAGTCGCTCTGTCGCCGACGATCGTTTTCGGCCCAACCAGAATCTCCCAGCTTGGGACGTTAACGGGAACCGGCCTGATTTCGTCAAATTCATTCGCTGCAGATATCGCCGGTGCTGGCTATACAGGCACAGCTAGAGGGCTGTTCTATGGCCCACAGGCGAGCGAAATTGGCGGTGCCTTCTCCTTTGCGGGACCGGGTTTAGGCGGCCCGGTTGGCGGCGCTTTTATCGGCAAACGCAACTGAGCAGTGCTTGCTCAAAGTGCCCGATTAATGGATCGGTATTTGATCGACCCTCATAAGCGATGGTTGAGTCCTATGCTCTCGGCGAAATGCGGCCAGCAGCAAACCCGCGCTGAACGGCATCGATTGATCGTTAGACGAAGGGAACGTCTGTCAGTCTCCGACCAAACCCAGCACTTCATCCACCCAGGCCGGCACCAGCGCGCTCGCCGCACCAAGCCGGGTCTCATGGAACAACCGGCTCCCCGCCGATGGCTCCAGGTTGAGTTCGAGTGTCTGCGCGCCATAGGCTCGCGCCGTCTGGACAAAGCCTGCCGCTGGATAAACACCGCCCGATGTGCCGATTGAAACGAACAAGGCGGCTTGTGCCAGCACTCGTTCAATTTGCTCCATCCGGTAGGGAATTTCGCCGAAAAAGACGATGTCGGGTCGCAGCGCTGCCTTCCCGCAGGCAGGGCATGCGCTGCTGGGCGGCAGCGTCCCGGTCCAGCTGTGCCGCGCGCCGCAAGCGGCACAGAGCGCTGATTGCAATTCGCCGTGCATGTGGAGCAGCCGCGTCGCCCCGGCGCGTTCGTGCAGATCATCGACATTTTGCGTCACGATCAACAACTCGCCCGGCCAGTCGGCATCAAGCCGCGCCAGCGCCTTGTGCGCTGCATTGGGCACAACGCCAGCAAGTGCGGCGCGGCGATCATCATAGAAACGGTGGACCAGCGCCGGATCACGCGCCAGCGCCTGGGGCGTACAGACATCCTCGACGCGGTGACCTTCCCAAAGCCCGCCCGGCCCGCGAAACGTCGCCAGGCCGCTTTCGGCGGAGATCCCAGCGCCGGTGAGAATCACGATTGTCGAATGGCGGTCCATGCGTGTTTGGTAGCTGGACTTACCCTTGAAGGCCATGCGCGCGATTTTTGGGAAATAGGGCAATAAGCCCCCTGTTTTCCTCTGCCGCTTTCTGCCATTTCGCAGGCCTGGCCGACGCGATTGATTCTGCAGCGCCTGGCGCGTGGCGGGTGTTTTTCGCAGTCCTCAACGAACGATAATCGGAGCATCTTGGTGACGGCGATCGGAATCTACGGCTGCGCAGGGCGCATGGGGCAGGCTATCGCGCTGATCTTGCCGGAATATGGTGCAGGGCTTGCTGGCGGTATCGATGCTGGTGAAGATCCGGCGCCGCTTGCTGGCCTGGCGGATGTGCTCGTTGATTTTACCGTGCCGGGCGCGTTGCCTGCTAACCTTGCCGCCGCGCGCAAGGCGGGGACACCGATTCTGATCGGCACCACCGGCATTACCCAGGCGCACCGGGCGATGATTGCCGAAGCGTCAGAGGAGATTGCGGTGCTGCAAACCGGCAATACCTCGCTCGGCGTGACGTTGCTCGCCCGGCTGGTGCGCGAAGCGGCCGCCCGGCTCGACATCAGCTGGGATATCGAAATTGTCGAAATGCATCACCGCGCCAAGGTGGATGCCCCATCAGGCACCTCACTGATGCTGGGCGAGGCTGCGGCGGCGGGCCGGGGCGTGGCACTGGGCGATGTCAGCGTGGTTGGGCGGGCGGGGCTTAGCGGCGATCGCGCGGAGGGCACGATTGGCATGGCCAGCCTGCGCGGCGGCACCGTCGCTGGCGATCATCAGGTGATCTTTGCCGGCAATGGCGAACGGATCGAGCTTGGCCACCGGGCGGAGGATCGCGCGATCTTTGCGCATGGCGCGGTTACAGCGGCACTGTGGCTGGCGGGCAAACCTGCCGGGCGCTATTCGATGGCTGAGGTGCTCGGGATTTGAAGAAGACCGATATCGTCGAATTTTACGCGCGGCTCGCTGCGGACAACCCGCACCCTGAAACTGAGCTTGAAGCGGGTAATGCCTATCAATTGCTGGTCGCCGTCGTGCTGTCTGCCCAGGCCACCGATATTGGCGTGAACAAGGCCACCCGCGCGCTGTTCCAGACGGTAAAAACGCCCGAAGCCATGGTCGCGTTGGGGGAGGCGGGTCTTAAGGATCACATCAAGACGATCGGCCTTTTCAATACCAAGGCGAAAAATGTCATCGCGCTTTCGGCGGCGCTGATCGCAGACCATGGCAGCCAGGTGCCACCAGACCGTGATGCGCTCGAAGCACTGCCGGGCGTCGGCCGCAAGACTGCCAATGTCGTGATGAACGTCGCTTTCGGTGCCGAAACCTTCGCCGTCGATACGCATATATTCCGGGTCGGCAATCGGACTGGCTTGGCACAGGGCAAGACGCCGCTGGCGGTTGAAGAAAAGCTAGACAAGGCAACGCCGCAGCCGTTCCGGCTTCATGCTCATCACTGGTTAATCCTGCACGGACGATATGTCTGCAAAGCGCGCAAGCCCGAATGCTGGCGGTGCGGGGTCAGTGATCTGTGCGCGTTCAAGGCAAAGACGGCCAAGGCCAAAACTGCTGTGGTCGGGAAACAGCCAATGCCGCTACCGCCTGCGCCGGAGCGTGAGGAGTAAACAGATGCGTCGCCCGATTTCCACCCTAGCGGCCACCGCGCTGACGATCGGTGCGGGGATGGCGCTGTGGATAAATCACAGCAGCGCCCGTGACCGGGTCCCGGTAGCGACGCCTGTTGGCAAGCCCGAATTCTGCATCCCGCATCGCCAGATCACTGAATCGCTTGTCCGCAGCGATTCGGTGATCGATTTCAAGATGCGCGGTGGCAAAGTCTATCGCGTGACCATCGATGGCGGCTGTCCGGGATTAGGGTTTGAGGGGCGCTTTGGCTATTCGACCTCGCTCGACAGGCTTTGTGCCAGCGACATCATCACCGTCCTTTATGTCAGCCCGATCGCCAGCGGCGCGCGCTGCGCGCTTGGGCCATTCCAGCCAGTGACGCTGGCGCCAGCCGAGAAATAGCGCTGCGGAAAAAATCTGGCCTTCTCGGTAGGGCTTTGCTAGGCGCTCAATTCCAGGCACCCGTAGCTCAGCTGGATAGAGCGCTGCCCTCCGAAGGCAGAGGCCACACGTTCGAATCGTGTCGGGTGCACCAGTTTTCCGCCGTTTGCGCTCCACCCGGTTTCGTGGACACCAAGATAAGGTGTTTTTGGAACCGGAGCGTGGTGCAACGATGGAGGTTCAGCCGGAACCTCGGCGATAGCGCAGCGCGCAGAAAAACAGGTCCTCTTGGCCAAATGCCGCCAGTCCAGCGATTGACCCATCACCATGAACCGCCAATGATCTGCCGATGATCGGGCGACCATCCCATGCGCCGCCTTCGATCCGCCCGACATTGCTGGCAGCGGCCACGGCGACGCCGCATTGACGCGCCAAGCTGCCATAGGCGCTGGGCCATTCGCCACCATAGGGCGTGATCACCTCGTCATGATCGTCCGGAACAGCCCATGCTGAGGGCGATAGAATGATTTCAGCGCCCATGGCCGCCAGCGCTGCGCCAATTTCGGGAATCAGCAGATCAGCACAGATGGCAATGCCAACTCGGCCGATCGATGTGTCAAAAACCTCCAGCTTGGCCCCGGTGGTGTAAAGCGATCGCGCAAAGTCCAGTTCGTTGATCTTGCGATGCTGGCCAATGATGGTCCCGTCGCGGTCGATCAGAATGGCGGCGTTGTAAATTTGGTCGCCAGCACGCTCGCTGAGTCCGGCCGTCAAGACGATGCCAGCGGCGCCGGCGCGCGCCGCAAGCAATGCCGCTCTGGGGCCGGGGATCGGTTCGGCACCTGACCGCGCGGCGTCGCTAGCCCAGCCGAAATCGAGGCATTCGGGGAGGACGAGCACCTCCGCGCCCGCCGCCGCTGCCGCATCGATGGCCGCCAGCGCCCGCCCGATATTATCGTCGGCCCTCCCCGGCTCGACAAGAATCTGGCCGAGCGCGACCCGGACGCAGCGGCCGTTCATTGGTTCATCGCCGAGGAAACAGGCCGACAAAGATAGACAGGCCCAACCGCTCGTCCCCAATGATCGCCGTTTGGCGGTCGATCGTCACGGGTGGTTTCCCTCGGCCCCCGACAGCCGGAGCACGCCGCCCCGCATCAGCGCGCGATAGGCGATCGTCCGGGTCAGAGGCTCGCCATTGATCACGCGGCCGTCCTTGCCCGGCGCGATCGCAAGCGTTTTGCCGTTCGGCAGGCTGACCGTTGCGTGCGCGACCAGCGGTTGCCCCAGCACAAAGTCGCCGCTCGTCGGGTTGACAGGGTAGAAGCCGAGCGTCGCGAAGATGTACCAGGCGCTCATCTGCCCGCAATCATCGTTGCCGACGATCCCGTCGGGGGTGTCCTTGTAAAAGCGTGTCGCGATTTCGCGGACCAGTTCGGGGCCGCGCTCAGGGCGGTCGGACCAGGCATAGAGCCAGGCGATGTGGTGGCTGGGTTCGTTGCCATGCGCATATTGGCCGATCAGCGCCTCCTGCCCAAGGAATTTCGATTCCTTGCCAGGAAGCGAGAAGAAAGAGTCGAGCATCGTTGTAAATGCCGCACGCCCGCCCATCGCCGCGACCAGGCCATCCACATCGTGCAGCGCGGGCGTCCAGCTATATTGCCAGGCATTGGCCTCGGTATAATCGCCAGGGTTGTTGAGTGGCGAGGTGGCGGTGAGCGGATCGAACGGCGTGCGCCAAGCACCGTTGCTGTCCTTTCCCCGCGCGAGCTTTGTTTCCGGGTCGATGAGCGCGCGATAGCCGTTGGCACGGGCGCCGAATCGTTTTGCGGACTCGGCGTCGCCCAGCATCGCCGCCATCTTCGCCGTGGCGGCGTCGCCGATCCCCGCCTCTAACGTGCGGGAGACAGCCTCATTCGATAGCTTGCCGGTCGGGTAATAGCCGTAGCGATCGAACAAGCTCCAGTCCGATTGAGCATGGTCGGTCGTGGATGTCGCGCGCATCGCAGAGAGCGCTTCCTGGCCATCAAACCCGCGAAATCCCTTGGCCCAGGCATCGGCGATTACGGGCAGCGCGGGATCGCCGATCATCGTGTTGGTCTCGCCACCCCAGATCGGCCAAAGCGGCAACGTGCCCGCGGCCTTGGCATGATCGAGCAGAGTCAGGACGAAGTCATCGACTCGCTCGGGGATCAGCAGTGTATAAAGGGGGTGCGCCGCGCGAAACGTATCCCACAAAGATAGCGTCGAATAATAATGGCGCCCGCGTGCCTTGGCGATCTGCCCGGTCGGCCCGCGATAGCGCCCGTCAGCGTCGGAGATGATGCTGGGCTGCAGGAACAGGTGATACAGCGCCGTGTAGAAAACCCGCTTGGTGCGCGCATCGGCATCGATACGGACGCGGCTGAGCAGCTTTTCCCATTCGGCATCGGCGGCACGCGCCACGGCGTCGAAATCCCAGCCCGGCAGCTCGGCAAAATTGGCACGCGCACCCGCGACATCGGTGGTCGACACCGCGACCTTTGCTTGCAGTACGGCGTGCTCACCCAGATCAAAGCCAAGCAGATAACGCGGCGCCTTGCTCGACGGCAAAGGGCGGACTTCGGCAACCGGATGGTCGAATTCCAGCGCGAAGGCGATCGTCCGCTTGGTCCAGTTGGTTGCGGTGATGCTGCCTTCGGCGCCGGTTGTCGTCGTGCGCACCGATGCCGTATCGACCGGCTCCTTGGTCAAGAAGCGCAGCCGGTGTTCGGTATCGACCAGCACCCACACGCGCCCGGCGCGGGCGAAACGATAGCGGTGGAGGGCGACACGCAGGCCGCAAGTGAGCTCCACCGACGCACCATTGTCGGCGAGCTTGACCGCATAATAGCCGGGCCGTGCGACTTCGCTCGCCTTGTCATAGTGACTGGCCAGATCGTCGCGCGGGTCGAGCACCGGCTGCAGCAGGATATCGCCGAGCTCGGGAATGCCAGTGCCGCTCGCGCGCGTCTGCGAAAACCCCATGATCTTCGGCGCGCGATACTGATAGCCGCTGGTGAAGTCCCAGCCGCTACCGGCATTGTCGGGACCAGGCTGAACCATGCCGAACGGACGGCTGGGCCCGGGAAAACAGTGCCCGGTGCCGTCCGTGCCGATGAACGGATCGACGAAACCGGTCAGTGCGCCCGGCACCGGCGCGCGCGCGAGTGCCGGCAGGGCAGGGATCGCCATTGCCGCGCCCAGCACGCTGCGGCGATCGATAATCATGCAGTGGCCCTACGATACAGCACCGGATTGCCGGGCGTCTCAATCACCGCACCGACGCTCGCACCCGCGCACCACTTCGCCCAATCCTCGCGTTGCTGGGCATTGGTCGGCTCGGCCAGCGTCATCTCGGCATCCATATAGATGACGGTCATCACTGATCGCGGTGTGGCCGATACATTCGGCCCGGCGCGGTGGAACAGCCATCCGGCATGAAAGCTGACATCGCCCAGGTCAAATGGCGCGTCGACAATCGGGTAGTCTTGCGCTTCCATCGCTGCGGTGATCGCCGCCTCGCTTTCGTCCGAGATTGGCAAGTCGCGACCGAGCGCGCTGTGGTGGCTGCCGGCGTAGAAGGCGAGCGGCCCCATCTCGCGCGGTACCGCCTGAAGCGGGATCCACGCGGTCACACAGCGATCGGTCGCCATCGGCCAATAATATTGGTCGGCATGCGCAGGCGTGATGCCACCGCCCGGCTCCTTGTAGAGCGATTGGTCATGATAGAGCCGCACGCCACCCACTTCCATCAGCTCAGCGGCGACCCGGGCGAGCGTCTTGCCGAAGACGAAGTCGCGCACGACCTGGCTTTCCTGCCATAGGTTCATGACCTGCAGAAAGGCGCGGTCATAGGTGGTGCGCTCGGCCAGCGGCAACGTTTGGGTGTTGAGCGCGATCGTCAGCCGGGTGATTTCGCGGCCATAGTGATCGAGCACCTCAGGCGGCAGCACTTGTTTGAGATGGACGAAGCCCTGCGCGCGGAAGGCGTCAATCGTGGCGCGGTCGAGCGGATAAGGGCGATCCAGATCGTTGGTGAGTGTCGTGGTCATGTCGGCAGAATAGGCCATCATCGTTCCCGTTCGAAGCGGCGCGACTGGCGGCCTTCGGGTGAAAAACTGTCAGGATGTTGTCTGTGGTTGGTCATTCGCCCGGCACCGCGAGCACAGCGCTGTTCGGCATGATCATTGTCGCAGTGGGATCAGCACCGATCGCGACCAGCGTTTGCCAGTCGGTCAGCAACCCGCCATCGATTGCTTCATCGCCGAGATTGAACACGCACCGCACGCGCTGCATGCCTGCCATCCGATCAAACGCCAGCAACGGCCCGCCGCTCTCCAGCAGCTCCAGCGCGCCATATCGAAGTGCTGGATGCGCACGCCGCAGCGCCAGTAAGCGCCGCGTCAGATGAAGCGTCGACGCGGGATCGCGCTCCTGCACCTCAACGGCAAGGGCCGCATGCTCGGCGCTGATTGGCAGCCAGGGTTCGCCGGTCGTGAAGCCAGCATGGGGTGCCCCATATGACCACGGCATCGGTGTGCGCGCGCCATCGCGGCCCAGCGTTAGCGGCCAGTTCTTGATCGCCTCAGGGTCGCGCAGCCGATCGAAAGGGATCGTTGCTTGCGGCAGGCCGAGCTCCTCGCCCTGATAGACAAAGGCATTGCCGCGCAGCGTTAGCAGCAACGCCATCGCCAGCCCGGCAGGCAGCGGCGCGCCCGTGGCTGATTGCCAGCGCGAGACCACTCGCGGCGCATCGTGATTGGAAAATGCCCAGGACGGCCAGCCCTCACCGGGGGCACCCGACCATTGCGCGAGCGCCGAGCGGACCAGATCGGCGGAGAGGCGCGGCGCCGACAGGAAGGCAAAGCTATAGGCGCTATGCAGCCGCTGATCATCGGCGGTATAGCTTTTCATCTCAGTTCGTGCCCATTCGCCGCCGATCTCGCCGACCAGAAACGCCTTGCCGCGCGCCTCGGTCAGCGCCCGCAACCGCCCAAGAAAGGGCAGGATTTCGGGCTGGGACTGATTGTGCAAATGACGCTGAAAATCGAACGGGCGGGTGCGCGCGCCTTGGGTCGGTGCCCGCGGGGGATTATCGCTCAGCGCGCGGTCATGCATCGCATAGTTGATCGCATCGAGCCTGAACCCATCAACGCCGCGATCAAGCCAGAAGGTCATCACGTCGAGCAGGGCTTTCTGCACCGCCGGATGATGGCCGTTCAGCTGCGGCTGTTCGGGCAGGAAATTGTGCATGTAATATTGTCGGCGGCCGGCATTCCACGTCCAGGCCGGGCCACCGAAGACCGATTGCCAGTTGTTGGGCGGTGATCCGTCGGCGCGCGGATCGGCCCAAACATACCAGTCGGCCTTGGGATCCGCCGCGCTCGATTGGCTCGCCGCGAACCACGGGTGCTGGTGGGACGTGTGCGAGAAAACGAGATCGACAAGCACCCGCAGGCCCAGTTCATGCGCCCGGGCGAGCAAGGCGTCGAAATCGGCCAGCGTGCCGAACATCGGGTCGACATCGCGATAGTCGGCGACGTCATAGCCATAGTCGCGCATCGGCGAGGTGAAAAAGGGGGATATCCATATCGCGTCCACGCCAAGCGAAGCGACATGGTCGAGCCGGGCCGTGATACCGGGCAGATCCCCCACGCCGTCGCCACGCGTATCGGCAAAACTTCGCGGATAGATCTGATAGATGACCGCGCCCCGCCACCATGGCGGCGCTTCGGCGCGGGAAACGGCGGCGGTCGTCATTCGGTATCCTCGTCCTACCGCGCTGTGGGGCGGTTGACGGTCATAATCACGCCGCCAGCTGCATTGTCTTGCGCAAGCGGACTGACGACAAAAAGCTGATAGTTTTTGGCAGAGGACATGGCAGTCTGCAGGCCGGACGGCGCGCGCATCGGTAGCTATCGTGTTGGCATCGCGTGGCCTGGCAATCGATCAGCGTCGCCATAGGGGAGTGGGAGTTTGATGGCGTCGGCTGCGCTGCAATCGGCCTATCGGCAAGACGGCTATGTGGTTGTGCCCGGCCTGCTGAGCGCCACTGAGATCGCAACGTTGCACGCAGAGACCGGCGCCGTGGCCGGTGAAGATGTCCTGGCGATTCATTTCCCGCACAAGCTATCTCCGGTGTTTCGCGCGACGATGCGCCATCCCGCGATCGTCGAGGTCCTCACCGCGCTGATCGGGCCCGACGTCAAAGCGATGCAGTCGATGCTGTTCGTCAAGCCAGCGGGCAAGCCGGGTCAGGCTTGGCACCAGGACGAGCATTTCCTGCCGACGCGTGACCGGTCTTTGTGCGGCGCGTGGATCGCGCTCGACGATGCGACGATCGACAATGGCTGCCTCTGGGCGCATCCGGGTTCGCACGCGCCGGGCATCCTCTATCCGATGCAGCCGCACGGCGAAGACCGTTTCGACGTCAGCGCGGAAGCCCAGGCCTTCCCCTATCCACGCGAAGGCGGCGTGCCGATCGAGCTGGCGGCGGGGGGCGTGGTGTTCTTCAACGGCTATCTGCTCCACCGATCCTTGCCCAACACGACCGCGGGCACGCGCCGGGCGCTGGTGATCCATTATATGAGCGCGGCGTCGCTGCTGCCGTGGAACCATGACGGCCACAGCCCGACCGAGGATTATCGCGACATTGATCTGATTGCGGGCACCGATCCTTATGCGTGGAAGGGGATCGCCGATCTGTCGCGCCCCTTCATCCGTGCCGAGGTCGCCGCCTGATGCTGGCCATGCAACGTGACCGGACGCCGGCCTTTTATCTGCTGATCAGCCTGCCCGCGACCGCGATGGGCTTCGCGCTGTCGGTCCAGATTTCGGTGCTGAGCTGGATGCTGGCGACCCGTTATGGCCTGAAGATCGACGAAATCGGGCTGGTCTGGGCGGCGGGGCCGCTCGCCGGGATCGTCGGGCAGGTGCTGGTCGGGGGCTTGAGCGACCGGATCTGGGTGTGGGGCGGTCGGAGACGCGTGTTCATCATCGGCGGTGGGGCGATGGCGGCGCTGGCGATGTTGCTGCTGCCGCAGATCGGGGCGATCGCGCATGGGCTTGGGCTGCCCGGCGTGTTCGGCGTGGCGATCACCGTGGCGCTGGCGCTCGACCTGGCCGTCAATGTCGGATTCAACCCGACCCGCGCGCTGATCGCCGATGTCACGCATGAGGGCGCGGAGCGGACGCGCGCCTATAGCTGGATGCAGGTCGTATCGGGCAGCTTCGGGGTCGGCGCTTATGCGGTCGGCGCGATCTTCGGCAATGATGTGCTGATCTATGTCGCGGTTGCGCTGGTGATGGCATTCGGTGTGGTGCCGTCGCTGTTGATTGCCGAGCCCCGCCCGGAGGCACCGACCGCCGCGTCTCCTGCCACCAGCCGCAGCCTTTCGCTGCCAACGATCGCCTGGACGCTGTCGCCGATCTGGGCCTTGCTGGTCTATGATCTTTATGGGCTCAGTGCGCGCGTGCTTGGGTTGGCTGAAACCGGCTATGCGGCCGAAGCACTGTGCGCTGCCGCGACGCTGGGGCTCGTCGTCCACGCCTTCATCGCCCGGCCCGATGGCGACAGCGCGTTTCGCCGCACGGTCGCCGCCAGCGCGTTGTGCTGGCTCGGCGTGCAGCCGATCTTCGTCTATATGGTCAGCTTTCTGCAGCAGCGGATGCCGATGCTCGATGCCGCCGCGCTTGGCCAAACAACGTCGATCGCCTTTCTCGCGCTCAATGCCGTCGCCGCCGTCGCGCCGATCGGTCTCGGCGCAGTCGCTCGGCGTTTTGGCCCTATCCCTGTGCATGTCGCAGCGGTTGCGCTGATGGCGGCGGGTTGCTTTGGCGTCTGGCTGTTCGCGCAGTCACCTTGGCATCTTTATGTCCTGATGGCGGTCTGCGGGATCGGCTGGGGATCGATCGTCAGCCTGCCGTTTGCGATCATGTCAGAACGCGTCGATGCCACGCAAATGGGCCTGTTCATGGGCCTTTTCAATTTGTCGGTGGTGCTTCCCCAGCTCGTCACCAGCCTGGGCATTGGACGGTTCGTCGCAGTCGTCGATGACAAGGGGCTGGTGTTCGCGCTGTCGGGCGGATTTCTGGCGCTATCGGCATTGCTCTGGTTTTTCACGCGTGGCGCGCGCGTGCCATGATGAGGAGGATATCGCCTGTGAAATCGACCCTGATCGCCCTTGCCGCCTTGCTCGCTGCGGCGATTGCGCCGCCGGCTATTGCCGCCCCGCGTCCCGCACCGGTGGCAGTCGATCCGCTCGACGATGCCGTGGTCTACCACATATTCCAGCGCAGCTTCCGCGACAGCAATGGCGATGGGCACGGCGACTTGAACGGCATCACCGCCAGCCTGCCCTATCTGCAATCATTGGGGGTCACGGCGATCCTGCTGACCCCGCTTTATCCCAGCCGCGTCTATCACAATTATTTCGCGACGAGCTTCGAGGGGATCGACCCGGCCTATGGCACAATCGACGATTTTCGCCGGCTGGTCGCTGAGCTGCACAAGCGGGGCATGAAGATCTTCCTCGACATGGAATTTCAATATCTGGCTGAGGGGCACCCGTGGTGGACCGCTGCGCTTGCGGATCGTGCGTCGCCCTATGCCGATTACATGCTGTGGGACGACCGCGCGAAGGGCGTCGCCGAGGAAGGACCATTCGGGCTGCGCGAGATCATCAATTTCAACAAGGATACCCACGGCGTGACGACGGTCGCAATGAAGGCGCCCGTCGTGCGCGCCTATTTCGATCGTTACCTCCACGACTGGGTCGATCCCAACCGTGATGGCAAGGTGGACGACGGCGTCGATGGATTCCGGCTCGATCACATGATGGACGATCTCGATTCGAAGGGGCTGTTGACCGACCTGTTCACTGAATTCTGGAAGCCCGCCTTTGACAAGCTGCGCCGCGTGAACCCGCAACTGGTATTCGTTGCTGAACAGGCCGAATGGGCGGATTATGGCGAGGGCTATCTGAAGCGCGCCGATACCAGCGCGGTCTTTGCCTTTCGCATTCACGAAGCGATCCGCAAATTTGACAAGGCCGCCTTGGTTGCGGCGATCGACCGCACCGCTGCGATCACCCCGCCCGGCAAGCACCAGTTCGTGTTCGCCGAAAACCATGACGTCAGCCGAATTGCCTCCGACCCCGAGATTACCCCTGAAAAATTGCGCACGGCGGCAGCGCTGGCGTTTTTCCTCAAAGGCACGCCGATCCTGTATTACGGCCAGGAACTCGGCACGCGCGGCGCGATCGACAAGGGCTATGACAGCGATGAGAGCGGCATTCCGGTGCGTGAGGCGTTCAAATGGGCGGCGGTCGATGCCGCCCCCGGCCAGGCAATTTGGTATCGGCGGCCCGGCGAGCGCTTCTGGGACCAGCGTTATGCCCGCGATTATGATCGCGTCTCGGTCGAGGAGCAGACCGGCCAGCCGGGATCGCTGCTGACGCGCTATCGCGCATTGGCTGCGCTGCGCCGTGCCCATCCGGCGTTGCGCACCGGAACTCAGCGCGTGCTCGATAGTGCGCCCGGGCTGCTCGTGGTTGAGCGCAGCGGCAGCGGTGAGCGGTTCGTGATCGTGTCCAATTTGACCTCGGCGGTTAAGCGCTACGACGGGCCCGGCGCGGGTTCGCCGGACATGATCGGTGGCGGCACGGCGAGCCTGCACCCATGGCAGACCATCCTGTTGCGCTTGCCATACACTGGCGACTGACTTGTCGCGCTTCGCGCAAACTGTCATGAATTTGCGTGATGGTGATGCAACCAATCTGCGAACCGGTCGATTTGCCGCTCGGCCTGACAGCGCTGGTGGCGCAAGTCGCCATGGCGGCCGGGTCGCCCCCGCCCGCACGGTTGCTGCATTTTCATGATGTTGCCGAAATCGTGCTGTTCGGTAACACGCACGGACGCCTGTTTTGCGCAGGCGAGAGCTTCGCGATCCGGCCCAGTTCGGTCGTGTTCGTCCCCAGCATGTGCTATCATGATTATCTCTTTGATGACGGGCCGAAACACTGGACGCTGATTCAGATCGAGCCTTATCTGGTCGAACAATTGGCCCGACAGGGCGATGGTGCCACGCTCGCGCGCCCGCTTTGCGTTGATCCCGACAACGCAAGCGGGGGGCGATTGCACATGCTCGCCGAATGGCTGGCGGAAACCGCGCGCACCAATGCGGCCGATCCCATAATCGACCGGATCGTTGGCTTGATCCTCAGCGCGCTGGTGCGCCTGCCGACCGTTGCTGGGGAGCCGAGTGCGGACACGGCAAGCCATTTGTCGCGCTTTCTGCCGGTGGTCGAACGGCTGCGTCAGGCCCCTGGCGGGCGACTGACGCTCGGCGAGGCGGCCACGCTGTGCCACGTGTCGCCCGCCTATTTCTCGCGACGTTTTGCGGCGGTGTTCGGCTGTGGCTTTGCCGATTATGTAACGTCTTACCGCTTGCACGTTGCCTCTCGCCGGATCGCGACGACGGCAACGCCCTTGTCAGAGATTGGCTATGATCTCGGCTTTTCATCGCATTCGCACTTCACCGCGCGTTTTCGCGAGCGCTTCGGAATCGCCCCACGCGAGTATCGCAAACGCCTGGCGCGCGCCTTGGCTTAGAGTCCGATGACTTTGGATTGGTCCAACCCAAACCCCGTTCGCCCTGAGCGAAGTCGAAGGGCATGCGAAGCGCGTGGGCTTCGACGTCCGCCATATTGGCCGAAGTTTATCTTGAGCGCCTGCCTTGCAGGCAGTCGAAGGGCTCAGCGCGAACGGGTATGGGGTTTAAGCGACCTAACGTCATCATGCTCTAGCAAGCTTTGAGGGCCCAACCACCCAAGTTTCTCACCGATTGACACATCAAATCTATATAGGTAGAGTTTGATCATGGTACGTCGCGCGCATTCATCCCGCCAAGCTCTTTTGGTCCTTGAAGCTCTGTTGGCTCGGCCAGACCAATGGCGGCACGGCTATGATCTGCTTCAAGAGACGCAGCTCAAGTCCGGCACACTCTACCCGTTGCTGATGCGCTTGGCTGATGACGGACTTCTCGAATCCGAATGGCGCGCACCCGTTCCGCCTGCCCGTGCGCCGCGTCATGCCTATCGGCTCACCCCCGCAGGGTGCGCCTTTGGCCAGGCGCTGCGCCTCCGCACCGATGGGCGCGGGCTTGGTCTGGTCGGGGTGACGGGATGAACACTGATCGTCGCGCTTTGGCCTACACGCTCATCGGCTGGTGCGCTGCGCTGCTGCCTGCGGGTCGCGCCTCCTGGGCCGCTGCGATGAAGGCCGAACTGAGCGCTATTGGGGACGGGGATGCCGCCCTCTCATTCGCCGCTGGCTGTGTCTGGGGCGCTATCAAGGAAAGGACGTTGACGATGAACTTCGCTGTGCAATCGGTTCGGTTCGCCACGATCTTGGGGATGGTGGCGCTTGCCCTCATCGCTGCCACGACAGCGGGACGCATGGCGAATGTCCAGGCGCCGAGCGCTCTGGTTTTCGGCCTGACATCCGCGCTATTCGCGACGGGGGCAGTCTGGAGCTACCTGCGGGGACCTCTGGCGTTGGTGCAGGCCGCCAGCTCGATGATCCCCTTTTACATCATCGCCTATGCCTTTGTGTTGTCGCAGAAAGGCATTGCCCCCGAATGGGCAAACGCAAGGCTGTATGAGGCTCTCGCCGTCGAAGGCATTGTGATCTGGGCCGCCCTCTTGGCTGGCGGCATCTTCATGCTCCGCGGTGGAACGCTCTCCTTCAATACACGGAAGTGAATTGGGCCATGAGAGAACGGCACGCTTATGCGGTCTGGACTGGCGCCGTCCTGTTAACGATCACGGCATTGTTTCACTTCACCGGCTATTTCGAGATCCCCGCTGCTCGATCCGACGCGGGATTGCCCAGTTTCTTTGACGCTTCGCTTCGGCCCCTTTGGCTGTTCGCCAGCCTCCATTGGCTTCTGACAGCCGCTATATGCGTCTTGGTGACTAAGGCCGAGCCAGTTATCGCTCGATCGATCCTGCTTAGTTGCGCCGCAGTCGTGATCCTGGATGCGATGCTGCTTTACTGGTTCATTGGCCCCTTTATCGGCGAAGCCTTGCTAGCGGCTGTGGCGCTGCTGATGGTGATCGGCGCTTACCGATCTCCCACCGGTGTCAAAGCCCAAGGGGTATGAGACCAGCCGAAGAATCGGCGTTCTACCCGGCGGCACCCAAAATCCGCGATCTTATCGCGCGGCGATGCGCGCATCGATCGGGCCATAGCCGCCGCCACCCGGCGTTTCGATCACGAAAACATCGCCCACCAGCATGTCGGTGCGTGCCGACGAGGGGAGAATTTCCACCCGGCCATCGGCGCGTTCGATTGAACTGCGACCGCAGGCGCCATCCGCTCCACCGGCCAGCCCGAACGGGGCAATGCGGCGACGATTGGCGAGGATGGTGGCAGTCATCGGCTCGCGAAAGCGCAGGCGGCGGATCGTGCCATCGCCGCCGGGCTGCGCACCATCCCCGCCAGACCCTTGGCGGATCGCAAAGCGCTCGACCAGGATCGGGAAGCGTTGTTCGATTACTTCCGGGTCAGTGATGCGGCTGTTGGTCATATGCGTCTGCACCGCCGCCGTTCCGGGAAAGTCGGGGCCCGCGCCTGATCCCCCGGCGATCGTTTCGTAGTACTGCCGCGTGCCATCGCCGAAGGTGAAATTATTCATCGTCCCCTGCGCCGCCGCCATCGCCCCGAACGCCCCGAATAGAGCGTCGGTCACGACCTGGCTGGTCTCAACATTGCCCGCGACGACGGCAGCTGGCCATGCGGGGTTGAGGATCGAGCGTTCGGGCAGCACGATCTCAAATGGCGCCAGGCAGCCATCGTTGAGCGGGATCGGCTCATCGACCATCACCCGCACGACATAGAGCAATGCCGCGCGCGCGATTGAGGCGGGGGCGTTGAAATTATCGTCGCGCTGCGCGCTGCTACCGGTGAAATCGACGATCGCGCTGCGGTTTGCCTTGTCGATTGTGACGCTGACCGCGATCACCGCGCCATTGTCCATTGCATAGCTGAACTGGCCGCCCTCGATCCGATCGAGCAGCCGACGCACCATCTCCTCGGCATTGGCCAGGACATGGCCCATATAGGCCTGGACGACGGCCAGCCCGTGCTCGGCAACCGTTGCCCGAAGTGCTTCGGCGCCGCGCGCGCAGGCGGCAATCTGCGCCCGGATATCGCCGACATTCTGGTCGATGTTGCGCGCCGGCCAATCGCCCGAGCCGAGCAGCGCGCGCAGTTCCGCTTCGCAAAGCCGTCCGCCATCGACCAGCAGGAAATCCCTGATCAGCACGCCTTCGTCTTCGATACGGCGGCTGTCGGCGGGCATTGATCCCGGCGTGGTCCCGCCGATATCGGCCTGATGCCCGCGCGCGGCGACATAGAAAGCGGGCATGTCGGCTTCAACAAACACCGGCATGATGATCGTGACATCGGGCAAATGCGTGCCGCCGTCATAGGGATCGTTGAGTGCATAGACATCGCCCGGCCGCATCGTCCCGCCGCGATTGGCGATGATCGTGCGGATGCTCTTGCCCATCGATCCCAGATGCACCGGCATATGCGGTGCGTTGGCAATCAGCTTGCCGCTCGCGTCGAACAGCGCACAGCTAAAGTCGAGCCGCTCCTTGATATTCACTGACCAGGCGGTCTGCTGCAACGCCACGCCCATCTGCTCGGCGATGCTCATGAACAGATTGGCGAACAACTCGAGCCGCACCGGATCGACCTGCGTGCCCGCCGCCACCCGATTTTCGCGGCGGACGACGCGGTCGAGAATCAAATTGGCCTGCGCGTCGATCGTCGCACGCCAGCCTGGCGCGACAAAGCTGGTGCCGGAGGCGTCGACGATGATGATCGGTCCCATCGCCGACCAGCCGACCGGCAGACTCGCCCGGTTGAACAGAGTCGCGGCAACCCTTGCGCCGTCGATATGTAGGTCGATGGGTTCGGCCACTGGCTCCCCCAGACCAGCGGCAAATTGCACCGACGCGGCTGTCGATCGGCCAATCGCTTCGGCCTCGCCCGCTTCGATGATCAGCGGCGTGTCGGGATCGAAAAAGCCGAATCGCGTCGCGTGGGCGTCGGCAAAGCGTCGGCTCAAATCCGCAAAGGGCGCTGCATTGATCGTCAGCGCCGAATCCGCGCCAATATAGCGCACCCGCAGCCGTCGCTCGACGCGATCGATCGCCACCGCCTGCTCGGCCAGCGCTGATGCCGCGTCTGCAGCCAGCCGGTCGAGCACCGCCACGACCTCGGCCTCGCGATCGATCGGCAGGGCGATCGTCGCCTCGCGCACAACGCGGTGCGCGGCCATCCCCATGCCGAAGGCGGAGAGCACCCCGGCAAGCGGATGGATCATCACCCGGTCGATGCCCAGGATATCGGCGATCGCGCAGGCATGCTGTCCCCCGGCGCCGCCAAAACTCGCCAGTGCATAGCGCGCCAGATCATGCCCGCGCTCGACCGAGATCGTGCGGATCGCGTTCGCCATTGCGTCATTGGCGATGTCGATGAACCCGGCGGCGAGGGCTTCGGGTGTGGATCCGACCTCTTCAGCCAGTGCCGTGAGCCGTGCACGCACCACTGCCAGGTCAATCGGCTGATCGCCACCCGGCCCGAACAGCGACGGAAAATGCGCGGGCTGCAGGCGCCCCAGCAACAGATTGCAGTCGGTAATCGTCAGCGGCCCACCGCGCCGGTAACAGGCCGGTCCCGGATTGGCCCCGGCGGATTCCGGCCCGACGCGCAGCCGCATGCCATCGAAGCGGCAGATCGACCCGCCGCCCGCCGCGACCGTTTCGATCTGCAGCATCGGCGCGCGGACGCGCAGCCCCCCGACGATCGCCTCGCCGGTCCGCTCGAGCTGACCGGCATGATGCGAGACATCGGTCGAGGTGCCGCCCATGTCGAAGCCGATGACGCGATCGATCCCGGCCAGCCGCGCGGTCTCCGCCATGCCGACGATGCCGCCTGCGGGGCCCGACAGGATCGCGTCCTTGCCGCGAAAGGCGCCTGCGCTCGCCAGCCCGCCATTGGATTGCATGAACAGCAATTCGGTATCGCCCAGCGCCGCAGCAACGCGGCTGACATAGCGATCCAGCACCGGCGACAAGTAGGCATCGACCACGCTCGTTTCGCCGCGCCCGATTAGCTTGATCAATGGGGTGACCTGATGGCTGACCGAAACATGGGTAAAGCCGACTGCGCGGGCGATTTCGGCTAGTCGCCCCTCATGCGCGGTGTAGCGATACCCATGCATCAGCACGATCGCGAGCGCGTTCAGCCCGCTGGCGAACGCCTCGGCCAGCGCTGCGCGTGCCGTTTCCTCGTTGAGCGGCTGGAGCACTTCCCCCTCGGCGGTGACGCGTTCGTCAATCTCGATCACGGCGGCATAGGCCTGTTCGGGCAGCACGATATGCTTGGCAAAGATATCGGGCCGCGCCTGATGCCCGATCCGCAAAGCGTCGCCAAAGCCGCGCGTGATCGCCAGCAGCGTCGGCTCGCCCTTGCGTTCGAGCAGCGCGTTGGTGGCGACCGTCGTGCCCATCCGGACCATATCGACATCGGCAATCGTCGCCCCGGCGGCGGCCGTCATCCGGGTGATCCCCTCGACTACGGCATCGTCATAGCGCGCATCCTGCGACAGCAATTTGGCGGTGCGGATCTGGCCGTCGGGCAACCGCGCGACAATGTCGGTAAAGGTGCCGCCGCGATCGATCCAGAACTGCCAGCCGGTGTGCGCCATCGGGCCCCTTTGCCAATGTTGGCGGTTAATGCAAAGTCTCCGGGGCAAAGTCTCCGGGGCAAAGTCTGCTGGGCAAAGGGCGCTGGCTTGAATGGGCAAGGCCGGTTAGGCTCGGGCCGATGGGCAGGGGCGAACAGGTCGGGGCGATTTCATAAATGCTGGTGCTCGCCGGTATCGCGGTGATCGCGCTTGGCTTCCTGCTGCGGTTCAACCCGCTGCTCGTGGTGGCGGTGTCGGCGCTGGTGACGGGGCTCGCCGCCGGGCTCGATCCGCTCAAGATCCTCGCGGTCTTCGGCAAGGCGTTCAACGATAATCGCTTTGTCAGCGTGGTCTATATCGTTCTGCCCGTGATCGGTCTGCTCGAACGGCACGGGCTGCAGGCGCGCGCCGCCGCCCTGGTCCGGCGGCTGCGCGGCGCCACGCCTGGCCGATTGCTGGCGCTCTATCTCGTCTTTCGCCAGTTCACGGCGGCGCTTGGTCTGGTTTCGATTGCTGGCCACGCACAGACCGTACGCCCGCTCGTCGCGCCGATGGTCGAGGCCGCGGCCGAGACCGAGGCTCCCGGCGCGCATGATCCGGAAAAACTGCGCGCGCTATCGGCTGCCACCGACAATATCGGGCTGTTCTTCGGCGAGGATATCTTCATCGCGATCGGGTCGATCTTGCTGATGAAGGGCGTGCTGCAGGGCTATGGGATCACCGTTGAACCGCTGCAGCTGTCGGTCTGGGCAATCCCCACCGCGATCGCGGCGCTGTTGATCCATGGTACGCGGTTGTTGTTGCTTGATGCCCGCGCAAAGCGACGCCGCGCATGATCGGGCTCAATCTTGTCTATTTGGTCGCGGGCACGACCTTTCTGGCCTTTGCCGTGCTTGGCGCGAGCGGCAGGCGCTGGAGCAATGCCGCGTTCCATCTCCTGCTCGCGATCAGCCTGTTGCTGGGCGATGTCATTGGCGATCTCGGTAATGGCTTACTGGTCCTCACGCTGATCGCGGTCGCTGCCTCCGGCAGGATGCGCGCCCGCCGCACCGACGATATCGTCGCCGTGCCGCCACGCGGTTCATGGCTGTTCGCTCCTGCGCTGATCGTGCCCGTAACCGCGCTGATCGGCACCCTGGTGTTCAAGCAAATCCCGTCGATCATCGATCCCAAACAGGCGACGCTGGTCGCGCTTACCGTTGGCGTGCTGTTCGCGCTCGCCACCTGTTACGCTTGGCTAAGGCCAGCCCCCGCTGCTCCATTTCGCGAAGGGTTGCGGCTAATGGACGATATCGGCTGGGCAGCGGTGTTGCCGCAAATGCTCGCCAGCCTGGGTGCGGTGTTTGCTATTTCGGGCGTGGGCGAGGTGGTCGGGGGGATCGCTGGACAGGCCATTCCGCAGGGCAGTCTGATCGGTGCGGTGATCGGCTATGGGCTTGGCATGGCGCTGTTCACGATGGTGATGGGCAACGCCTTTGCTGCTTTCCCCGTGATGGCGGCGGCGATCGGTCTGCCGCTGCTGGTGCAGGCGCATGGGGCTGATCCCGCCCGCGTCGCCGCGATTGGCATGCTTGCCGGGTTCTGCGGTACGCTGATGACCCCGATGGCCGCCAACTTCAATCTCGTGCCCGCCGCCTTGCTCGATCTCAAGGATCGCAGCGGCGTGATCAAGGCGCAGATCCCGACCGCGTTGCCGCTGCTGGTGTTCAACATTTTGCTGCTTTGGCTGGTGATCCGATGACAATCCTCGACGCGGCACTCGCTGATCGGTTCGCCCGGCTCACGCTTGGTCATCTCGGCCAGGAATATCCGCACAAACTCGATCAAGTGCTGAATGGCCCCGCCGACGTGGCAACCCCGTCTGCGCTGCATCCGATTTTCTACGGCAGCTTTGACTGGCACAGCTGCGTCCATGGCTGGTGGCAGATATTGCGTCTGGCGCGGCTATTCCCCGATATGCCCGTCGCTGCTGATATTCGCGTCCGTGCCGATACGATGCTCACCGTCCAAAAGGTCGCGGTCGAAACCGCCTATCTCGCGCGGCCAGGCAGCGCTGGGTTCGAACGACCCTATGGCTGGGCCTGGGCGCTGGCCTTGCATGGCGAGGCGATGCAGCACGATGATTCCTTTGGGGCACCCTGGGGGCCGGCGCTGGAACCGCTGGCGCGCGCCTTTGCAGCGCGATTCACGGCGTTCCTGCCCAAGCTGACCTATCCGATCCGCACCGGCACGCATGGCAACACCGCCTTTGCCCTGCTGCTCGCGCATGAATGGGCAGACGTCCATGATCCAGCGCTTGCCGACCTGATCGTGGCGCGAGCGCATGACTGGTTTGCCGATGACCGCGGCTGTCAGGCCTGGGAGCCGGGCGGGGATGAGTTTCTGTCATCGGCATTGAGCGAGGCGGCCTTGATGAGCCGAGTGCTCAATCGTTCTCAGTTTACCGTCTGGTTCGGCGATTTCCTTCCGCACCTGGCACAGGGCCAGCCAACAACGCTGTTCACCCCGGCTCATGTTTCTGACCGCAGCGACGGCAAGATCGCGCATCTTGATGGATTGAACCTCAGCCGGGCATGGGCGTGGCGGATCATCGCCGCGGCGCTGGGTGATCAGCATCCAGTCCACGCCATCGCGCAGCGTGCGGCAACGCACCATATCGCCGCCAGCCTGCCGCATATCGCCGATGATTATATGGGCACGCATTGGCTGGCGACCTTCGCCTTGCTTGCCCTTTTGCCGCCGCCATCGGTGTAGGTCAGGCGCCACAGCCGCGCCTCAAAACGCCCGGCGCAATACCCGCGCTGAAGGGGGCAATGAGGACCATTCCCGATTTGGCACACTGCGCTTTCGATGACCCAGCATCGAACAATCGTCATAAGCTGTAGCCATGATCCCGAGGGGGTACCCTATCCTTGCTTGCCCTGAAGGTACGGAATTCCCGGATTGAGTGAGCTAATTTGATCAACAGGCAGGTTTTTTTCGATGCGAGCGGCACGCGTTCGCGGTGGACGACTCGCGCCCTGATTTTTGGCTATCTCGCCCTGTTTGGCCTCATCGCCATTTTTTCAGCGACCGTCTTCGATCTGCCTAAGCCCGATCCACTCTCGCTGTCGCTGCAAAACGCCCGGCCGCGGTCGTCAAAGCCATTGCCGCCGGGCGCTATGCCCGATCTGGGCAGCGCGATACCCGTGCAAGCGCCGCCCATGCTGGCGCCCGTTCGGGTTGCTCGATCGGCGGCGCCGATCCGGGTCGGCTTCTATGTCCCTTGGGATGATAACGGCGCCGCGTCGCTGGCACAGAATAGTGGCCAATTGGACTGGGTCGTCGCGGGGCTCATTTCTGTGGTGGGGCCAAGACACGAGCTCAACGTCGCTGCCGATGAGCGGCTCAATGCCGCGCTGGCGGGCACCAGGCGACCCGTCGAGCTCTTCCCGATGGTGCAAAATGCGGTGGAGGAGGATTGGGACGGTAACGGCGCCGCCGCGCTGCTGGCCGATGCGGGCGCCCGCAACACGTTACTCGATCAAATCAGCAACCCGCTTGCCGATCTGGGTGCCGCCGGGGTGGTGTTCGATTTTGAGGAGCTGCCCCCAGCGGCGCTGCCGGATTATCTGCGCTTGATCGAGGCGGCAAAGGCCCGTTTTGCAGCCCGCAACTTGCAGGTGGTTGTCGTGGCACCGCCAGATAGTTCCGATTGGCGGCTCGCAGCGCTTGCCCGCGTTGCTGACAAGGTGATCGTCAAAGCTTTTGACGAACATTCGGCCAGCAGCGGCCCGGGGCCGATCGCCAGCCAGCGCTGGTTCACCGTCCAGTTGATGCGGGCACTGTCCGCCATCCCGCCGGACAAACTGATCTTGGCGGTCGGCAATTTTGGCTATGATTGGGGTACCAAAGGCGATGCAGCGCCCATCTCTGTCGAAGAAGCCTGGCTGATCGCTCGCGACAGCATGGCACCCATTCGCTTCGACCCCCGCACCGGCAATCCCGTGATTGCCTATGAGGAGGATGATCAACCGCATACGGTTTGGCTGCTGGATGCCGCGACGGCGTGGAATCAGATGAAAGCGGCCTATGCGTCCGGCGCGGCGGGGATCGGCATTTGGCGCCTCGGCACGGAGGATGGCGGGATATGGCGGGTCCTGCGATCGCTGGATCGGGATACACCGCCCGACATTGCTGTCCTTCGATCGACCTCCAATGTCGATGTCGAGGGTCGGGGGGAAATCATGCATATCGCCGCGGTCCCGACGAACGGTCGCCGGGCGCTGACCGTCGACCGCGATAGCGTGATCGTCGATGAACGCTATCTCAGGCTCCCCACGCCCTATGTTATCCGTCGCACGGGCGATCATCCGAGCTATGTCGTGCTGACCTTTGACGACGGGCCCGATCCGGTCTGGACGCCGCAGGTGCTCAACATCCTGAAAGAGAAAAAGGCGCCGGCAACCTTTTTCGTGGTCGGTCAAAATGCGCTCGGCCAACGCGCGCTGCTCAACCAGATCGTTGCCGATGGCCATGAGCTCGGCAATCACAGCTTTACCCATCCCAACATCGCCAATGTGTCGGGGGTTCAGGCGCGGCTGGAGCTGAATGTGACGCAGCGTCTGGTCCAGGCCTATACCGGGCGATCGATGCGGCTGTTCCGCGCGCCCTATTTCGGGGATGCCGAGGCATCGACGGCGGGCGAATTGAATGCCGCCCTGATCGCGCAGGAGAGCGGCTATACCAATGTCGGGCTCCATGTTGACCCCCAAGACTGGCAGACGCAGTCGGCTGACGAGATCGTTCAATCGGTCATTGCGCAAGTCGAGGACCGTTCGGGCGACGAGACCCGTCAAATCATCCTGCTGCATGATGGCGGCGGCGATCGGCGCCAGACCATATCGGCGCTGCCCAAAATCATCGATGAACTCCGCGCGCGTGGGTTTCAGTTCGTCAGTGTGGCGACACTGGCCCGGTTAAGCCGCGAAAATACGATGCCTCCGGTCGTTTCTGGGGAGATGATCGCGGTGCAGGCCGATACCGGGCTGTTTATGCTGTTGTCGGCATTGGGCCAGGCACTGACCTGGATATTCCTCGCCGCGATCCTGATTGGCATGGCGCGCGCCCTGATCATGACCAGCCTTGCCTTTCTGCAATATGACCATAGCCGCCACCAAGCGCGGCCGCCGATCGATCCATCGCTGCTGGTGACGGTGATCATTCCGGCCTTTAACGAAGAACGCGTCATCGAAGCGGCGGTGCGGCAGGTGCTGGCCAACCGCGACGCGCATATTGAGGTTTTTGTCGTCGATGACGGATCGACCGATGCCACTGCAGCGATTGTCCGGGCCGCCTTTGGCGACGATCCTCGGGTTCAGCTGATCTCCTTGCCCAATGGGGGCAAAGCAAAGGCGCTCAACCATGCCATCGGCCTGGCGCGTGGCGAAGTGTTGATCGCGCATGATGCCGACACCTTGTTTGGCACGGATACCATCGCTCGACTTGCACGCTGGTTCGCCGACCCGCGGATTGGCGCGGTTGCGGGAAATGTGAAGGTTGCCAATCGGGTCAATCTGATCACGCGCTGGCAGGCGATCGAATATGTCACGTCGCAGAATCTGGAGCGGCGGGCGTTGGCGGCGGTCAACAGCATCACTGTTGTCCCCGGCGCCGTGGGGGCGTTCCGGCGCGCGGCCCTGGTGCCAGGCTATCCCGAAGACACGATGGCTGAGGATCAGGACCTGACGATCCGGATCCAGCGCAACGGATGGAAAGTGATCTATGATCCATCCGCCATGGCCTGGACGGAGGTACCCGAAAGCTTTGGTCTGTTGGCCCGCCAGCGGTTTCGATGGGCATTCGGGACGCTGCAATGCCTGTGGAAGCACCGGTCAATCCTGTGGACCTTCAAGCCAATTGGCTTGGCCCTGATCGGCATTCCCCAGGCGTGGGTCCTGCAGATCGGATTTGCCCTGATCGCGCCGCTGATTGACCTGCTGCTTGTCTTCAACATCACCTCCGCGCTCGTCCAATGGCTCCAGCATGGCGCTGGCGAAGTGCGCGTGGAGGTGGCCGTCTTGGCGCTCTACTGGTTTGGCTTCACGATTATCGACGCGCTGTGTGGCTATGCGGCCTATGCGATGGAGCCGCGTCGCGAACGCTGTCCGGTCTTGTTGCTGATCGCCCAGCGGCTCGTCTATCGCCAGTTGATGTACTGGGCGGTCATCCGCGCGATCATGGCGGCGCTGCGTGGTCCTTCGGTGCGGTGGGGCAGGCCAAAGCGCCGGGGGCAGTTCGGCATCCGCCGTCAGCGGTTGTTCTTCCGGCGCGTGAAATCAATTTGAGCAAGTGGCGACTAGAGTCTGATGACTTTGGATTGGATCAACCCGTACGCCGTTCGCCCTGAGCGAAGTCGAAGGGCATGCGGATCGCGTGGGCTTCGACTTCCCCCGGACCTGATCCGGGGCCGAACGGGTCTGAGGTTGAAGCGACCTAACGTCATCACGCTCTAAATAGCGGCGAGCTGGGGCAAGCTGGCGGGTGGACGCCGGTCAGCGTTGTTTCTTTGTGATCGTCGCCGTGAAATCCGGGTCCTTCTTTGCGACCCAATCGACAAATTTGCGGATGGCAGGATTGGCCAGCAACGCGTCCACATCCAACCCGTAACGCTCGAGTTCCGAATTTGTAAAATTGGCGATCACCGTTTGCTGGCAAATCGGGTGCATGGGCACGACGTCGCGACCACCCCGGCTCTTTGGCACGGGATGGTGCCAGACGATGGTCTCGCCCGTGGGCCGACCACATAGCCAGCACGGTACCGCCTCTACCGGCGCCTCGTCCTTGGGCTGCGGGTCTTCATAGGGGCCATGTTTCGAATGTTTGCGTGCCATGCGCCTGTCTGCAGTCCGTGCGCGCGCTGCCCAAAGCGGACAGCGCGGTGGTCATCCCTACACGAGCACCGGGGAGATACCAGGTCGTGCCGACATGGCCCGTCTCGCCCGGTCGTGGCACCGCGCACCCACGTCAACGGTCAACGCGTGGCTTGGGCCGATCTGCATGCTACAGATGCCATTATGTCAAACGCTCGAAGCAACACCGGCACCGTCGACGTCGATGGTGTCAAATATGATTGGCACCTGCAACGCGAGCCGCAATGGTCCGATGACGATGGGTGGAAAGGCATGACCGTCGCGCTGCTGCAACAGGATACCCAGCGCGCGGCGGTGCTGGAATTTCCCCCGCCCAAGCGCCTGTTAAAGGGGTTGCAGCGCGGGCGTCTTCAGCTTGACGACGCCACTGTTTGTCGCGGCGTGCGCGCGGCGTTGCAGGCGGGGTGGGAGCCACTGTCGCGCGGCAAGCCGATGGTCTTCACGGTAGACGCTGACGGGCGCTGAGGCGTGGCTTCGCGCCAGGCCCTTGTTTTTCAATCAGTGTAGAGGCACCCAACGCGGATGCGCACCGACACGGACGTGGAGACCATGTTGCTGGGACCGGTCCTGGCCGATCGCACGTGCGGCGATTGCACGGCGTGCTGCACGGTGCTGACAGTAAATACGCCCGAATTCTCAAAACCTGCGGGAACGCCTTGCGTCAATCTCCGTGCCGGCGGGTGCGGTATCCATGACGTCCGTCCTGGCATTTGCCGGACATGGTTCTGCGCCTGGCGACGCGTCGCGACTATGCCCGATGCTGCCCGGCCCGATCGATCCGGCCTTCTCGTCTCAATCAATTTCGTTCAAGCGCCGCAGAACTGCTTCGAAGGCGTCTCGATCAACGTCCGCGCACTTGCTGGCAGCGACGCGATAGAGAATGGCATGGCTGCCGCCGTGCTCGACAGTCTGTGCGATCGGCTGGTCCCGGTGTGGTTCAGCGATGGGTCAAAGAAGATGTTGATGCATCCCGACAACGACGTGGCCAGCCTTGTCCTGTCGGGAGATCTTGCCCCTGAACATCTGCAGGATGAAGTGGCGGCGTGGCGCGAGCGCTATGGTGTATTTGCACCAAATGGCTAGGCGTTATGGCGCGTGTGTGGGCGTCGGTGTCACCCTGCGAACATGCTAGAGCACCGCATCGACCATGTCGCCGACGGCCAGCAACTTGCCGCGCGTGACGACCACGCGATCGCCCAGCTTCACGGCCCCAAAGAGCTGGCGCGCAAATGGCGTCGGCACCCCAATGCAGCCATGCGTCATGTATCCGTCTGCAACGGACGTGCCGTGGATGCTGATGCCATCATTGGTCATCCGCAGCATATAGGGCATTGGCGCATCATAAAGATTGGAGACATGATCCGCATCTTTTTCGGTGATCGCAAACACACCCAAGGGGGTCGGTTTGTCGTCGGCACCGTATAGGATCGCCGCCGTGCCGATCTCATACCCGCCGCGAAACACCGATATCGTCTGGGCGGCGAGATCAACCGTGATCATCATGGGCCCATCTGGCGCGCCGCGTTCGTCCCAGTAATGGTCGCCCATGTGCAGCGGGCCTTCGATCGGCAGGATATGCTTGATCAAATAAGCGGTGGGCGAAGCGGTAACAGCATCTGGCGACGGTGAAGCTGGCGGCGTGGCGGTTGCCTCTGCGGGGGATGGTTTAGGCTTCGATCCATCACGGTCGCTGGGGCTGATCGCTGCCAAAGGCACGCGGGACGCCGTGGCCGGTGATGTCAGTGCGCCATTCGCCAGGGCAATAAACGCGCCCACCAGCACCAGCGCGAGGAGGATCATCCCCTTTACCTGGCCACCAAGTCTTGCCTGCTTCATCCCGCTTTGGGTACCGAAACTTGGGGCTAGGACAAGCCCGACATTTGGCGCGTTCCATCGCCGGACACTGGGCTCCCTTGTTAACATTCCGGACACCAGCAGGATTTGCCGCAGGCTGCCGGGGGATTGGCGGGCTGTGGTTGCGTTGACGCTTATGCTGCTTTGTCCCAAGGACGGCGTGTGAACCCGCTCTACGCTAATCTCGGCACCACCATTTTTGAAGCCATGTCGGCGCGCGCGCGGGCCAATGGCGCGATCAATCTGGGGCAGGGCTTCCCCGATGGGCGCGGGCCGGAGGATGTGCTGGCAGAAGCCGCGCGGGCGCTGCTCGGCGAGTCGAACCAATATCCGCCGATGGCGGGCACGCCAGCGCTTCGCCTGGCGGTGACGGATCATTATGCCGCGCATCAGGGGCTCGATCTCGATGCGAGCGAAGTGATCGTCACTTCGGGCGCGACCGAGGCACTGGCGGCGTCAATCCTCGCGCTGGTGTCGCCGGGCGACGAAGTGGTGATGTTCCAGCCGCTCTACGACGCCTATCTGCCGCTGGTGCAGCGCGCGGGCGGCACCGCGCGGCTGGTGCGGCTCGAACCACCCGAGTGGAAGATTACGGCGGCGGCGCTCGCCAAGGTCGTCAGCCCGCGTACCAAGCTGATCATCCTCAACACCCCGCTCAACCCCACCGCGACGATGGCAACGCCAGAGGAGCTCGCGTTGCTCGCCGATTTCTGCGTTTCGCACGACGTCATCGCGATCTGCGACGAGGTTTGGGAGCATGTCGTGTTCGACGGGCGCGAACATGTGTCGCTGATGACGCTGCCGGGTATGCGCGACCGCACGGTGAAGATCGGGTCTGCGGGCAAGATTTTTTCGCTCACCGGTTGGAAGGTCGGCTGGCTCTGCGCCGCGCCTGCGCTGTCGCAGGGGATTGCGAAAGCGCACCAGTTCCTGACCTTCACCACACCGCCCAATCTGCAGGCCGCCGCGGCTTACGGGCTGGGCAAGGACATGGCCTATTTCACCGGCATGCGTGCGGGGTTTCAGCGTTCGCGCGACCGGCTCGCGACGGGGCTGACGGGGCTGGGCTATAAAGTGCTGCCGAGCGCGGCGACCTATTTCCTGTCGATCGACTTGGCAGCCAGCGGCATTACGATGGGCGACTTAGCGTTTTGCGAATGGCTGGTCGAGGAGGCAGGCGTCGCAGCCATCCCGGTCAGCGCCTTCTATGCGCAGGACGCGGTGACCAACGTCGTGCGGCTGTGCTTTGCGAAGGCGGACGAGACCATCGACGGTGCTTTGGAGCGGATGGCGCGGCGACCTTGAGGAAGCGGAGGCTGCTAGAGCCGTGCGGCCGCTCGTAGCGCCTCATTGATGCGCGATTGCCAGCCGGGTCCGGCTGCCTTGAAACTGTCGATTACGTCCTGATCGAGGCGTAGCGACACATGCTGCTTGGTCCGGTCCAGTTTAGGGCGGCCTCGCCTGACCAATGTCTCGCCCTCAAAGGCGTCGGCACCATCCGCCCAATCCTGATCGAGCTTCGGCGCATCATCGGGATCGCTCCAGTTCTCGTCGATAGATTTCGCGTTCGTCATCATCCGCCATTCTAATCGAGATAACGCGAACGGCGTCACCCCTAGGTGTCCAGACACAGACGACCGGCTGACCTTCCAACGCGCCGAGAACGACGTATCGGGTTTCACCATAGTCCCGACGGTCGTCCGTCCGGCTCAGATAGAAGCCCCCAAAAACTTCGGCGATAGCCTCGAAATCTAAGCCTCTGTCGTTGAGCGTCCGTTGTCGTTTAACTGGGTCGTATTCTATCTTCATTGCCATCAAACTCCGAAACACATTTCAAAGTCAGATCCGATGGCCTTCAATTTATGTAGCACGTAAATTGGCGGTTGCAACCGGAATCGCTACAAGCCAAGCTTTCGTTAAATCGTCGCGCTCACGCCCTTTTCCGTAATATACCCCGTCACCAGCCGGGCAGGCGTCACATCGAACGCCGGGTTTGCCGCGCCCGATGCCGTCACGCGGATCGCGCCGCCTTCGCCCTGGACATGCGTCACTTCCTCGCCCGATCGTTCCTCGATCGGCACGTCGGCGCCAGTGGGGGTGGTCGCGTCGAAGGTCGTGCTCGGCAGCGCCACGTAAAAGGGGATGTTATTGTCCTTGGCGGCGAGCGCCTTGAGATAGGTGCCGATCTTGTTGCAGACGTCACCATTCGCCGCGACCCGATCAGTGCCGACGATCACCATATCGACCTGGCCGTTCATCATCAGATGGCCGCCGGCATTGTCGACGATCACGGTGTGCGGCACGCCGTGGCTGGCGAGTTCGAACGCGGTGAGCAGCGCGCCCTGGTTGCGCGGGCGCGTCTCGTCGACCCAGACATGCACCGGAATGCCCGCGTCGTGTGCGACATAGATCGGCGCGGTCGCGGTGCCGTAATCGACCGTCGCCAGCCAGCCCGCATTGCAATGCGTCAGGATATTGAGTGGGCGATCGGGGTGTTGCGCGTGCAGATCGCGCAAAATGGCAAGGCCGTGCGCGCCGATTGCCTCGCTCATTGCAGCGTCTTCGTCGGCAATCTGGTCGGCGCGGGTGAAGGCGGCCTCGGCGCGCGCTTCGGGAGCGAGCGGGCGGACATGCGCCGCGACATCATCCAATGCCCAGCGCAAATTGACCGCCGTTGGCCGTGCTTCGAGCAGAAACTTGTGCGCCGCCTCAAGCCCCGCGTCCGACGCATCTTCGGCCAGCGCCAGCGCCAGCCCGTAAGCCGCCGTTGCGCCGATCAGCGGTGCGCCGCGCGTCCACATTTCGCGGATCGCTCGCTCGGCGGTGGCCGCATCGCGCAGTTCAACCCAGGTGATCTTCCACGGCAGATCGCGCTGATCGAGGATCGTCGCGCCTTTGCCGTCATCGGTGCGACGGATCGATCGGGTGTGGATGCCGTTGAGTTTCACGTTTCTACTGCCTCGCAAAAATCCCGTTTGCCCTGAGCCTGTCGAAGGGCTGCCTTTTCTGTCGACCTAGGAAAAAAAGGCAGGGCTTCGACTTCGCTCAGCCCGAACGGGGAGGGGTTGGTTAGAGGTTTATCTCGTCGAAGCTTGCAATATCCGCTGGCCCGCCGCCCCGATCGATCAGCAGCGCCTGCATGCCCGCCGCCTTGGCCGCATCGGTTTCCGCTGACACATCGGACAGGAACAATATCTCACCCGCTAGCAACCCGATCGCGTCGGCAATGCGCGTATAGGCCACGGCCTCGCGCTTCGGCCCCGTTGTCGTGTCGAAATAGCCGGAGAAGAGCGGCATTAAATCGCCCGCCTCGCTAAAGCCGAAGATCAGCTTTTGCGCGGCGACCGATCCGCTCGAAAACACATAGAGCTTCAAGCCTGCGGCGTGCCAGCGTTGCAGTGCCGCGACCGCATCGGGATAGACATGCCCCTTGAACGCCCCGCCCTTAAACCCCGCGTCCCAGATCATCCCCTGCAGCGTTTTCAGCGGAGTGATCTTGCGATCCTCATCAATCCACCGCGTCATCGTCTCAATCGGGTCGCCGGGCTCGATCGCTTCAACCTCGGCCAGGATCGACGCAACCTGCTCAGGGTGCGCCGCGCAATAGCTGCCCAGCCGCGCGCGCGCATAGGGGAACAGGACGTCTGCCACGAAGGAGATTGACGAGGTCGTTCCCTCGATATCGGTAACGATCGCGCTGATCACTCAGGCGGCGACCGGTTCGTGACGCGGGAAGCGATCGGCGATGTCGTCGCCGGTAAGCGTGGCGATCCAGCCATCGGGATTGAGGAACAGCCGGATCACACTGAAGTGCGGGTTTTCGCCCATATCAAACCAGTGGCGCATGCCGGCGGGTACCGAAATCAGGTCACCCTTGGTACACAGCATGTTGAACACCCGGCCCTGATGGTGGAGCGTGAACAGCCCCTCGCCCTCAACGAAAAAGCGAATCTCGTCCTCGGCATGGGTGTGTTCGGACAGAAACTTGGTGCGGATCGTCGCGCGATCGGGGTGATTGGGGGCGACGGCCATCACGTCGATCGATTGATAGCCATCGGCGGCCACCAGCTGGTCGATTTCGGGCGCATAGGCGATCAGGACATCCTCGGCGCTTGCCACGGCGCGGGTTGGCCAGCGTTCGAATCGTACGCCGATATGGCTAAGCTCGGTCGCGATCAGGGCCGCATCGGCGGTTTCGAGCAGCGCATTGGTGCCGTCAGTCTCGTCGAAAATCTGCAAATGGCTCATTTCATGCTCTCTCTGAAACGGGCTTCGGCGAGTTCGGCGGCGATCATCCATTCGACGCCCTCGATCACGCGTTCCGCCTCGGCCATGTCCTTGCCCCAGCCATACAGGCCGTGGCTGCGGATAAGATAGGCCGGCGGTGGCGATTCGGCCAGCATGGAGGGTTCCAGCGCGGCGATGATGTCCGCCATGTCCTGGCTATTGTCGACGATCGGCAGGTCGAATTGCGCCTCGTGCGTGGTGAAGCCCGGCAGCACCTTCAGCATTTCATGCCCCGCAAGCATGTAGCTGGCGGCGTCGGCATAGGCGCGGCTCATCCCGACAGCCTCAGGCGAATGGCTGTGCAGCACCGCATTCACGTGCGGGAAACGCGCATAGAGCGCCATATGCAGCGCGGTTTCGGCGGACGGTTTCTTGCCATCGAGCGAGCGCCCTTCAGCATCAACCGTCATCACGCCAAAATCAGTCAGCCGCCCCTTGTGCCAACCCGAAACGGTGATCGCGAACCGGCCATCGGCGAGCCGCATCGAATAATTGCCCGCCGTGGCAGGGGCCCAGCCCTTGCTATCCAGCCATCGCCCTGCGGCGATGATCTGCGTCTTCGCCTCGGCCAGGGTCGGTGTTGTCATGGGGTCACTCGGGCAGGGGAAATGGAGCGGGTAACGGGAATCGAACCCGTGTATTCAGCTTGGAAGGCTGCTGTACTACCATTGTACTATACCCGCATTGGACGGTTCGATTACTGTCAAGCGCGCGGCGGCGCAAGCGCAGCGGCGCGATAAGCGCTCGGGGTGGTCGCCTCGCTGTCGCGAAAGGCGCGATTAAAGGTGGCGAGCGAACCGAATCCGGCATCGAGCGCGATCGTCAGGATCGGCACATCTCGCTGGGCTGGGTCGCTCAGCGCGGCTTTGACCTCGGCGAGCCGATAGCCGTTCAAGAAAGCGGCAAAGTTGCGATGGCCAAGGCGTCCGTTGATCGCCCGGCGCAGGCGATATTCGGGCTCCCCCAGCTGCGCGGCGAGCGCTGCGATCGTCAATGTCTCGTCGCGATACGCCCGCTGCTCGGCAACATGCGCCTGGACGCGATTGGCAAGCAGGGCGCTGGCGCTGTCGTCGGCCGGGGGATCGTTCCGTGCCGGTGGTTGGCGGCTTAGAAAGATGTCGCTTCGTCTGAAACCAAGCACTGCGGCGCAAATGCCGCCGGTAACCGCCAGAGTGACCAGGCTGATCGCCAATGACATTGCGGGGGCGGTCCGTTCGATCGATGTCAGATTATTGGCTGCATAGATCAGGTTGATGCCAACGACCGCGCTGCCGGTTGCCCAGACAAAGCCGATACGGACCCGCCGCCGCGCTTCGACAAGATCATTCTCGCGCCCCTGCCAGGCGACCCATAGTCCCGCCAGAGCCAGCCCCAGCCACAGCGCGCGCATCGGCAGGTCGGTCGGCCAGAAATTGCCGCGTTCGGGTGTCCATAGCGCGAAATTGGCGAGCGACAGGACCAGCGTTAAGCCGACCAGCGACCAGCTTGCCCAGCCAAAGCGCGCTTCATCGTTGAACCAGCTGCGGACGAACAACCAGAAAAAGCCGGAGATTGATGCTTCGCCGATCAACAGCACCGCGCTGAATGGCTGATCAAAAGTGGTCAGGCCATGCGCTTCAGCGATCACGCTGCAGGCGACGCCGAAAATCAGCGCGCTGGCCATCCGCGCTGGCACGGTGTGGCGGTGATCGCGCAGCAGCAATGCCGTGATCAGCGCCAAAAGCGAAAGCGCCCCGCCGCGTGCAACAAGATCGAGTTCAGAAAAGCTCATTGGCTGCTGCTGTCAGAGCCCCGTCATGGGCGCAAGCCAGTCATCAAAAAAGGGGCGGGGCAGCCATGTTGGCGCCCCGCCCAGGCAATCACAGGCCGGATGGTGTTGACAGAAGGCCCTGTGATTCGGTTGCGTCGGGACGCGCAGTCACCCGCGCGAAGGTTTCGCGGTAACGGGGGTGCTCGGTCCCCATCAGCCGGTCCCAAAAGGTGAACCAGAAACCGTAATTATGGTTGAACCCGCCGCTATGATGCAGATCGTGATGCGTCGTCGCGCTGATCCAACTGGTCAGGGGCGTTGACAGCCACCAACGCGGGTGCAGCTCTAGCCCGGCATGGGCGGTGACGTTGCGGATGATCTGCACCGTCAAAAAGCTGAAGGTGACGATTCCCGGGGTCGGCACAAGAATAAGCCAAAAGGGGAAAAACATCGCGTTCACCAGCGCTTCGGGCAGCGCAAAGCTATAGGCGGTCCACGGCGTCGGGGTGGTCGACAAGTGATGATGCCGATGGAATGTCTTGAACAACAGCCGGGTGTGCATCGCCCGGTGGGTCCAGTAGAAATAGGCATCATGCCCCAGCACGATCAGGGCGAACATCATCAGATTATAAGCAAAGGGGTGACCGTCGCCGCCATAGGTCATCCAGCCATTATGCTCTGACCAGTCGATCGGAATCGCCACCAGCAGGTAGATGAAGATGGTCATCAGCGAAGAGACGACCTCACGCCGAAAATCCTCGCGGGTTGCGGTGCGCGGCTGAATCTGGCGCGACTTGAAACGGGTTCGCCGCAGCACCCAGATGATGCCCGCCAGCACGCTCGCCGCGATAAAATAGCGGCCAAGTTCGTAGGGCAGATAATAGCGTAAATCATCGACGACGACGTCGATCAAGGATTTGGGGTTCATTGCGAATGCTCCGATGACCGGACGGCTATCGGTCGCGCCGGGCGCTGAATCCGCGCATCGTTCGATTCTGGCTGATCAAATTTGAAAAATGCCCAGTGATTGGCCAGCGGCTTGACGGAATCGCGCGCAACTGGCTGTTGGGAGCCTGATCAGGCGCGGTGAACACATGGCCAAGACAACACAGACGACCGAAACCAGGCAAGATGCGCTTCGTGCGCTTGAAATGCTCGATACAGCGGCGATTGTTGATGCAGCGGCGGAGTTGTTCCTGGGCTGAACGCGGCTTGCCGATGGGCGCGATGCTTCACGGCTTGCTTACCATTGCTGCGCTATCACCGCAGCGATGTTGCACGATCCTTCTTTGGCGCGCGCGGTGGCAACCGATCCGCGACCGGCATCCGCCGTCAGCACCGGGGTTGGCATGGCCGGATTGGCAGGCTTGCTTGCCTGGGTGGTTGTTGCCCGCTGGTTCGGGCTCGATGGGCCCTATTCGGCGCTCGTCAATGTCGCGGCCTGCGGCTTGCCGATGATTTTGTGGTCGGTATGTGTCGATAAGGTGCATCGCCGCCCGACGACCGGCATCGATTGGTCACGCACCACCAGCTGGCGCGAAACGCTCGACATCAGCCTCACTAAACTTGCCGGATTATGGGCGACCTGGGCTGGCATTGCGCTGATTTATGGCACCGCGCGCTTCTATTGGGACCGGCAATGGGCGGACTACCCCTTTGCAATGAACATGCTGGGGGCAGCAGCGCCAATTCTGTTTATCGGCTCGATTCCCTATGTGATCTGGCTCGATCGCAAATTGGTTGCGCCAAAGGATGGTGCCTGGGCGCTGGGCAGCTGGCTGATGGGAACGGGCGAGGCCGATCCGCAGATGATCTTCGCGCATCTGCGCAGCTGGGCGGTCAAGGCGTTCTTCTTTGCGTTCATGCTGGCGATCGTCCCGCCGGGCTTTGGCAATTTCATCCGCGCCGATTGGCAACAGGTGCTGCACGATCCAATCGCGCTGGCCAATTGGCTGATCACGCTGATGTTTGTGATCGACGTCGCCTTTGCGACCGTCGGCTATGCGCTGACGATGCGCCCGCTCGACGCGCATATCCGCAGCGCCAATCCCCATGCCGAAGCATGGATGGCGGCGCTGATCTGCTACCCGCCCTTTTCACTAATGGCCAATGGCGGCGTGCTTGATTACCATCCCGGCACCGCAGACTGGACGCATTGGTATGCCAACCAACCCGTATTGCTGGCGATTACCGGCGTGGTCCTGGTCGGGCTGACGGCGATTTATGCCTGGGCGACGGTTGCCTTTGGCCTGCGCTTTTCGAACCTCACGCACCGCGGGATTTTGACGCACGGGCCCTATGCCTGGTCGCGGCACCCCGCTTATCTCTCCAAAAACCTGTTCTGGTGGATCGCCACTGTGCCGTTTCTCAGCACCGGTTCGCTCGTCGATGCTGCGCGCGCGACGTTGCTGCTGGCGGTGGTGTCGGGCATTTATTACTGGCGCGCCCGGACCGAGGAGAAGCACCTCCGCGACGATCCTGATTATCAGGCCTATTCGGACTGGATGGCGCGCAACGGCCCGGTGCCGCGCTTCTTCGCTTGGGTCTTCGGCCAAAAGCCAGTCGGCTGACATCTTGCTCCCGCGCTGATCGCTGCCTAGGTTCGCGATCCGGTGTCGGGGGGCATGATGCAAAGCGAAGCACAGCAGGCGATGAGTGTCTTCGCCACGCAAATCGGTTCGATCAGCGCCTTTTTTGGGGGCGTCGCCGTGGCATTCCTGGGACTGTTGATTTTCGCCAACACCCGGTCGCGGCTGATGGAAGCCACGATCGGCACCTTTGTCACCGCCGCGGTTTGCTTCATCGTCTCGGCGCTGTCGGCGACGATCCTCAGCGTCGGCCTTCTGCCCGGCGCGTCGCGCGACATCGCCAGCCGCCCCTATCTCGAATCGACACTGCTGCTGATGAATGTCGCGTTTCTGCTGGGCATCATCGCGCTGCTCAGTGGCATCATGTCGAGCGGCTGGCTGCGCAGCCGGTTGACGGGCTATACGACCACTGCCGTTGGTGCGGTCGGTTTGGTCGCGGTGCTGTGGTTGTCGGTGCGCGTTAGCTAGAAGCGCATTTCCTCGTAAATCCGACTGAGATCGCCGCCCCATTCACCGTGATAGCGATCGAGCAGCAATTGCGCCGGCACCTTGCCGGAGCGGACGATCTCGCGCAGCGGATCGAGAAAGCCCGTTTCGTTGCTGCCGCCCGCATCGGTGCGCGCGCGGGCAGCAAGCCCGGCATGCGAAATATCCAGCACTTGCCCAGCGATATCGCGCAACGTGCCACCGCCCGGCAACGGCGCATCAAGCGCCAGCTTGGGCACCGATGAGCGCAATAATTCGCGCTCTTCCATCGACCAGCCCTTGACGAGATCCCAGGCGGCATCGAGCGCGCCTTGGTCATACAGCAACCCGACCCAAAAGGCCGGCAAGGCGCAAATGCGGTTCCACGGCCCGCCATCGGCGCCGCGCATTTCGAGAAAGCTCTTCAGCCGCACCTCTGGGAATGCGGTCGAAAGATGATCGTTCCAGTCATCGGTGGTCGGCAATTCGCCGGGGAGGACTGACAGATCGCCCTTCAAAAAGTCGCGAAAGCTGAGGCCCGCCGCGTCGATATACTTGCCGTCGCGGTAGACGAAGTACATCGGCACATCGAGCGCATAGTCGGTATAGCGGTCATAGCCGAAGCCGTCTTCGAAGACGAAAGGCAGCATGCCGGTGCGCGCCGGATCGGTGTCCGACCAAATATGGCTGCGATAGGAAAGCATCCCGTTCGGCTTGCCCTCGGTAAAGGGCGAATTGGCGAACAGCGCGGTGGCAAGTGGCTGCAGGGCCAGGCCGACGCGAAACTTTTTCACCATATCGGCTTCAGACTGATAGTCTAAATTAACCTGAATGGTACAGGTGCGCAGCATCATGTCGAGGCCCATGCTGCCAACGCGTGGCATGTGGCGCAGCATGATCGCATAGCGGCCCTTGGGCATGATTGGCAATTCGGCGCGGGTCTTGTCGGGCCACATGCCCAGCCCCAAAAACCCGATGCCGAAGCGCTCGCCGATCTTCAGCACCTGCTCGAGATGACGGCCGGTTTCGGCGCAGGTCTGGTGGAGATTATCGAGCGGCGCGCCCGACAGTTCGAACTGCCCAGCGGGTTCCAGGCTGACGCTACCGTCGCTGCCGTTCAGCGCGATGACCTTCCCGCCTTCCAGCACCGGTTCCCAACCAAATTCGGTCAGCGCCATTAACAGGTCGCGGATGCCGCCGGCTTCGTCATAGGAAGGGGCGCGATGATCGTTCAGCGCATAGACGAATTTTTCATGCTCGGTGCCGATTCGCCAGCGCTCAGGCGGCTTTTCGCCCTTGGCGAAGCTCGCGATGAGTTGGTCGCGGTGTTCGATGACCGCCGATTTGCTGTTGGTTACGGTCTTAGTGCTCATGGATCGCGCCTTTAGCCGGGGGCGGGGCGGGACGCTAGTGCTCGTGCCTTGTGCTGCTGAAACCTATTATTGCCAGTCGCCCGCCGTGGTCATCCAAATAGCGACTGCTGCTGCTGCTGCCGTGTCGGCGCGCAGGATGCGGGGCCCTAGCGACATACCGATCGCGGCGGGGTGGGCGCGGATCAGATCGCGTTCGCTATCGTCAAAGCCGCCTTCGGGGCCGATCAAGATGCCGGCCGGTCCGGGGTGCGATCGCATCGCGTCCAAGGCGGGCTGCCCACCGGCTTCGTCCGCAAAAAACAGCATGCGATTGTCAGGCCAGTCGCGCAACAGGGCAGGCAGCTTGATCGGGTCGGTCAGGCTCGGCAGCGCGGTGCGGCCGCATTGTTCGGCCGCTTCGATCATGTGGGCGCGCAAGCGATCAAGGTTCAGTCGATCGACCACCGTCCGCCGCGTCAGCACCGGCATCACCCGATCGACCCCTAATTCGCAGGCTTTTTCGACCAGCCAGTCGATCCGCCCCTTTTTCAGCGGCGCAGCACAGAGCCATAAATCGGGGACAATTTCGCATTCGCGCAGCTTTTCGGTGACGTTCAGCGTCAAGTCGCGCTTCCCCAGCGATTCGACGATCCCCAGCCATTCGCCGCTGGTGCCGTCGAACAATTTCACAGGATCGCCATGTTTGGTCCGCATCACCGCCATTAAGTAATGCGCTTGTGGCCCCTCAACGCGGATTGAACCGGCGACGATGGGCGTCGCCACGAAGAGCCGCGGTGTCGATTGAGGGGGCCAGGCGGGTGTGGCGGGCATAGCGAATCGGATAGCTGATAAGGCCGGTGTCGTCACCGGCAGCACGAAAAATCCGCCTGTTCACCTTTTCCCACCAATCGACTAGGACGGCGGATCGAATAAGGGATTCATTTTTGCATGTCTTTGCCCGCTACCCCGCTTTTGGACACTGTGACCACGCCTTCGGATTTGCGGAAGCTTTCACCGGAGCAGTTGCCGCAATTGGCGGCTGAGTTGCGTAGTGAGGTTATT
>NZ_NCGH01000003.1:0-162441 GCF_002281505.1 Sphingomonas sp. 28-62-20 | reverse complement strand
ACAACGACCTAAATCATTGTATTAGTGTCTCTTCTTGGTGGTGCGGGCGGTCGGAATCGAACCGACACTCCTTTCGGAACCGGATTTTGAGTGGGGCGCGCGTAGCGTAAGTCACTGTTAATATACAGATATCTTGCAGTCTCACTCAACATGTGTAAGGATTTGTGTAAGTCCGTGACGAAATCGAGCGGTTACGCCACACCGGCGGCGTTCGCCGCCGAACTCGAAAAGCAACGGACGGGTTTAAACCCGTCCGTTGCTTCACCCGCGCTCCTGCGCGACAACAACGGTCGGTCTCTGGTTGCCGCTGGATGAAAGCCGGGGGTCACGTCAAACCTGACCATGCGGTCGTTTTCAGTTCGCCTGGGGCTCTTGCTGGCTAGCCGAAGTCTAATGCCTACTCGGTGTGCTACGCGCCTTCTACAATGGTGGGCCGGTCGCCGGGCGTCCAAGGCTCAGCTCGGTGCATGATCCTGTCAAACAGTTCCGACGTGAGGTGGTTTGCAAGCCACGCCTTCAGGCAAGGAAGAGGCTGAGCTTCGAACCAGTTGCGATCGACCTTAGCGAACTGCCGAACGAACGGCAGGATCGCGGCGTCTGCAAGCCCCCGCACTGCTCCGCAAAGTTGGCCAGCGATTGCGACCCGAGCATCAAGTTCGCGCAAGAAGTGGAGCCCCATTTCGCGATGGCTGTCGGGCTCCGAACCATGGGCATTTGGATATTTGTATCGGTCAAGGTGGTGCTTGAAGATGCAATCGTTAGCGGCAATCAGCGCCGGGTCATCGCGCGCAAGCCAGCCTTCAGGGTCCTGAATTTCCAGCGCCCAACGCATGATCGCAAGACTTTCCTCGATCACCGTTCCATCGACCGTCAGAAGTACCGGCACAGTCCCCTTGGGCGAGGCCAACAAGAGTGCTGCAGGCTTGTCGGAAAGCCGAACTTCGCGAAGCTCATATTGTGTGCCGCTCGAGGCCAGTGCCAACCGTGCCCGCATCGCATAAGGACACCGACGGAAACTGTAGAGAACGTGGTGGTCCATCACCTATATATGCAGCGCAGGGCGGTCGCAAGCCAGTCCAACATCGTGCGCTTCTCGCCAACCAGGACCCAGTCGCATCTATCCAAAAGTGGATTCCGGGTTCTCAGCTTCCACCACTCGTTCAGAGAACCGCGAAGGCCGTTTCCCGGATGCCAGACGACACCGCCGAAGCTTGCAAGAGTTACTAGTCGATGGTGGGGTTTGTTGGCCAAAACTTCGCCAAAGCCCAAAGAATAGTCATCCCCAATACAAATGCTACCGAGAACTGCGCTGCCCTCGCGCCAAGCTGGTCCCAGCCGAGCTTTCTGAGATGGTCGAAGACAAACGTCCCGATTAGCATAGCCGGGAGGAGGGCTACCGTTATTCGCCAATGCTGTCGAAGCTGCATGACGCTCCCTATGAATGATTCGGATCACCCCCGCTAGTGGGGCGCCGTGCGCCCGATCGGTTCGGAGCCCCTCAGACCCAATTCCGGACGCTAAGGTCCCTAGCGACGCGTCCAGGAAGCGGACATCTGCTCATATTGTTCGATCGGTCTTGGCGAACACGCGAATGCCGCGACCGTCGACAAGACAAATGGGACATTGCGCCACGTATCGCTGCGCCCAAGGCTGATCGGACGGCGTTCCGGTCGCTCCCCGAGCAATCAAACCCTCTTACGGAAAAGAGTCTCCCCTCCCGCGTCATCGGGCTGTCATAATAACATATGATAAGTTAGTTTGTAGGTTAACTAGGGGGAAAAGATGATTCGCATTATCCAGCAGGCGCTCCTGCTCGGCACGGTATCGACCTTAGCGCTGCTGGCGGCACCCGCCGCGGCGCAACAGGGCCAACCGACCAGCAACCAGGAAAAGCCACCCGCCGATCCCGGCCAGGACTCCGACATCGTCGTTACCGGCACCAGGGCGTCGGCGCAAAAGGCCGTCGCTATCAAGCGGCGGGCTACGCAGATCATCGACACGGTGTCGGCCAGCGAAATCGGTCAGCTTCCCGATTTCAACGCGGGCGACGCGCTGAAGCGCGTTGCGGGCGTGAACACGCTGCTTTATCAGGGCGAACCGCGCTTCATTATCGTGCGCGGCTTCAACCAAACCTATAACGCGATCCAGATCGATGGGTTCAGCCTAGCGTCGACCGACGTCAATCAGGGCAGCGGCGTAGCCAATGGTCGGCAGATTTCGATGGAAGTGCTGCCATCGAACATCGCGGCGCATATCGACGTCATCAAATCAGCCCTGCCGGCCAATGACGGCAACTTCATCGGCGGCTTGACGAACTTTGTCACCGCCAGCGCGTTCGACTTCAAAAAGCCGACGTTCACGGCAGGCTTCAAGGGCGGCTTGTCGCTCGACAGCAAGGGGAACGGCGGCAATCACTTCGGTGCCCAGGCCGAGGTCGCCGCAGCGACCCGCTTTGGCGCGAACCGCGATTTTGGCATCTACCTGTCCGGCACTTATTGGAAGCGGCAGATCAACGTGCCGCAGTATGAAGCTGGCGGCACCCGTAACTGGTATGATGCCGCTGGCCGGGTGACGACGCCGTTTGGCGGCACCGGCTTTGCGGTCCCCTCGCAGCGGCTCTATTATAATTATCAGAACGAGCGGAGCCGGATCGGGCTGCAGGGCCGGATCGACTATCGCCCTGGCGGGTCGATTTCGGCGAGCGTCAGCAGCTATTATTTCCGCCAGACCGAGCGCTCCTTTCGCAACGATTTGAACGCCTCTGTGCAGGGCTCGTCGCTCAACACCGGCCAGACCGCGACCAGCGGCACGTTGACGAATGTCACCCAAACCGTGCAGCTGGGCCGGTTCATTTGGACGCGCCAGGTCTATGGCACGTACGGCACGGTCAATGTCGATCTTGGCGGTGGATGGCGTGTCGATGCGGGTGCCAGTTGGTCGCACAGCAACGTCGACAATCCCCAAACATTCGACGCCTTTGCCCAGACAGGATTGCAGTTCACATACGACACCGGCGGTCGCACGCCGACTTTCACCGCCGTCAATCCGACCAATGCGGGCGATCTCACGCGCTATGCCCCGACCGTCCACCGCGAGGAACGTTATGGACTGGACGAGGACCGCTACGACCTGCGCCTCAACATCGGTTTCAACGACCGGGCGGAGGACCGTGGCTTCGGTGTGATGTTTGGCGCGCGACTGCTGATCGATGATCAGGACCTAACGCTCACCCGGACGAACTACACCGGGCTGACGTACAATCTGGCGGCAGCGGTAAATGGTACGCTGTGTGGCTTTTTGTGCGACACACCGGTGCCGCTGATCGACCCGGCAAAGGTGGACGGGCTCTTCGCCGCCAACCGCGCGACCGCGACCGCGGCGATCGATCTCGCGGGTCAAGCCGGCGGTACCTATGGCACGCGCGAAAGCGTTCTGGCCGGCTTCTTCCAAGCGCAATATCGGTCCGACCGGCTGTTCGTGGCAGCAGGCGTACGTGTCGAGCGCACGCAGAACAGCTCACGCAGCACGCAGGCGACCAATGGTGTCTATGCGCCGATTTCAGGTGGTCAGGTTTACACGAACATCCTGCCCTCGCTGTCGGTCATGTTCGATACCAGCGACAGCAGCAAGCTGCGCTTCGGGGCGAGCCAGTCGATCGGGCGGCCGGGCTTTGGCCAGTCCTCGCTCCGTGGCCCGGTGCTCAACACGCTCGGCAACCCGCCGACGCTGACCACCAGCAACCCCGCGCTCAAGCCACGCAGCGCCATCAACCTTGATCTTGGTCACGACTGGTATCTCGACAATGGCAAGGGAATCCTGACGATTGCCGTATTCCACAAGTGGATCAAGGACGACATCTTCACGACTGGCGCGTTGCAGACGGTGCCGGGCGTCGCCGTGCCAGTGCTCGTCACCCAGCCGCGCAACACCACCAGCCAGGTCAGGGTCTATGGTGTCGAGGCCGGCTTCTCGCACGACCTAAACTTCCTCCCCGCCCCGCTAGATGGCTTTGGCGTCAGCGCCAACGCGACCTTGACCCGCGCTGCCTTCCCGCTGACGCTGTCAGACGGGTCGATCCGCGTATTCAGCAGCCTACCGCAACAATCGAACCGCATTTACAACGCGTCGGTGTATTACGACAAGGGCGGCGTCCACGGGCGCTTCGCCTGGACGCACACCGGCATGCTGTGGGACGACCGGTTCCCCAATCTCACCCCGGCTGGTCTGTATGCCAATCGCTTTCAGGCACCGATGAACAATTTCGACCTGCAGCTGTCGTACGACATCAAGCCGGGCATCACGCTCAGCTTCGATGCGCTGAACCTCACCGGTCAGGGCGTCGAGTTGCGCTACGGCCTCAACCAGGAGCTGTTGCAATCGAAATGGAAGCTGCCGACGCAAATCCTGTTCGGCGCGAGAATCAAACTGTGATGAGCCGGAGACATTTTCTGGAAGGGTCCGCCGTCGGTTTGGCGGGCCTCTCTGCCCCGCGGGCGTTGGCGCAGATTCCCGGGTTGCCCGATGTCGGGCGCAAATTCGGGGTAGATGGTCGGGTCATGCCGTTCGCGGGCAACACGATCGTCTGCCATCTGCCGCAGCAGGGCGAGCATTCGGAAAGCTTCGATGCGCTGCTCAACATCTACCGCGCGATGCCTGCCGAAGACTGGATGCGCAAGGTAACCGCGACCCCACCGTCAAGCTATCACATGACGATATTCGGTGGGGCCAACGACAAGGCCCGGCAATATCCGCTTTGGCCCGCCGGGGCGCCGCTCGACCTGCCGATGAAGCTGTGCGACCAGATACTGGGGGAGCGGTTGCAGCGCTTTCGCCTGGGCGAGAATGGACCGCCGTATAAGATGCACGTCAATCTGGCGGAGCCGTCGGTCAAGGAAATGCCACTGACCATCAGGCTGCTACCGTTTGATCCGCAGACCGAGCAACGACTGCGTCGCCTGCGCGATGCGCTGTCTGTCGTAACCGGCATCCGCGCCGACGATCACGACCGCTATGAATTTCACATCACGCTCGGATACCAATTTGCCCCGCTGACCGAGCCGGAACGATCGGCTTTCCGCCTTGCTCTGGCACGCTGGAAGGCTATGTTGGCGATGCAGGCACCGGTCATCACGCTTGGGGATCCGGAATATTGCACGCTTGATGACATGTTCGCGTTCAAGCGGCAATTTTACCTCAGCTAAGCGAGCGAGCCGCCGGTCATTTCCCTGTCATCGCCGAGATGCAGATAGCAAAGCCGATGATGGTTGGTGGCAGGGGGATTTCCGGTTGGGGACGCAGGCCGGGACAATAGCAGCGCGCCCGGGCAAGCGCTCGGCCTTTGCGGCATATATGCTAGCGCACGGCGGGAAGTCGCTGTTTTGGGTGGCAAGCGATCTCTACTTTACGTTCTACATGAACGAAGTCTGCGGCATTGCCCCAATCGTGACGGGGCTGGTGGTCGGCTTTTCGCTCCTAGTCGCCGCGATCGCGGATGAAACCTTTGGCCGCATGCTTGGCGCAAGGGTCACAACCGCAGCGCAGGCCGGTCGCCTTCAATTGGGCGGCGGTATGGCGAGCGCGGTTGCCCTGCTCACCTTCGCATCGGTGGCCTTTGTGCCAACCGCACTTCGGGTACCCGCATCGATCGCCACGCTGCTGCTGTTCCGGCTGACCTATGCGGCCATCGACGTGCCGCAGAATGCCCTTTTGACGCTTGCAGCGAGCAGCGGTGGTGACCGAACGGCTCTGGTCGCCGGACGCAACGTGGTCGGCGGCATGGCCCGAATCACGCTGTCATTCCTGTTCATTCCAGTATTGGCGCTGCAACCGCCGGCCGCCGCCGCAACGCGCTTCTTCGGACTTGCCGCTGCCGTTGCCAGCAGCGCGATCTTGGGCTCGGTGGTCCTGGCGTGGGTGCTGCATAGGCGTTTGGCCGCGGGCGTGGCGCAACCCGCAACCGGCGATGCGGCGGCGACCAGGCGGCTCGCCTTATGGATGTTCGTCGCCTCCACCGGGACGACGGGGTTCGTCCAGCTGGAACCCTATCTGGCCACTTATGGTTTGATCACCAACACCGCCGGCTCGTCGTTCATCACGGCGGTTGCGGTCGGCACTGTCGCGTCGCAGCCGTTCTGGCGGCTTCGCGCACTCCGGACGCCGGGCCGAATTTTGTCGGAAGCGCTGCTGGCGATGACCGCGGTAGCCGCGATTTTCCCGTTCATGCCGCTTTGGGGGACGATTGGGGCAGTCATAGGCGGGCTGTTATATGGCATCGTCAGCGGCGGGCTGATGTTTGCCTTATGGTCGCTACTGGCCCTTACCGCGGCCGGGCCAATGACGCTCGCAGCGCACGGTCGTTTCTCTGCGGCTGCAAAATGTGGTCAGGGGATTTCGACGATTGCAATGGGCGTGATCCTCCAATTCCTGCGTGACGAAGCGCTGATCCACTTAGGAACAGTTCTCGCCTGGCTGATGGCGGGCGTGCTGATCGTAACCATCGTCGTGTTGACCTTTCTTTCCCGTCGCTCACGGAAGGAGTGGACATCGGCGCCAGACTGAAACATACTTCCTATTAGTAAGCTGGTGAGAGGTTACGCATTGGTCGGTCCATTTGCCTCAGCCCATGCTCGCGCACAGGCTGAGCCATTTCGTGCCTTGTCAGCAAATGAGCGGCAATTGATTGGCCTTATTCGACGCGACGCGCCGCTGTCGCGCGCGGAACTCGCGCGGCGCACCGGGCTCGCCCTTCCAACCATCAGCCGACTGGCCGACAATTTACTGCGAGACGGCCTGATCGGCGCTGAGGAAAAGGTTATGATGACGCGGATGGGGCAACCAAGCCTGCCTCTCGTCATCGCGCCGCACGCCGCTTTTGCCTTTGGCATCGCGGTCCGCGCTGACATGCTGACGGTCAGCCTTGCGCACCTATCGGGAATGATCGTTGCGTCGATCGCCGAACCGCATCTTGGTGCAACACGCCAAGACACCGTCGAACGGATCTCCAATCTAATCGTGAAACTGATCGAGAGTAATGATGTTCCGGCAGCCCGGGTCTGCGGACTAGGAGTCGGCATCTCTGGTTTTTTTGTCGAGCATCCGATGCGCATCAATGCGCCGCTTGGCATGGAGGACTGGGCCACCAGCGACCTTGAATGCGATCTGGGGCGTGCTTTTGGACTGCCGGTACTGATCGAAAACGACGGCAATGCAGCGGCCTTGGGAGAATATCTTTACGGGCGTGGGAATGAATATCCCAGCCTTGCGTATCTCTTCATCGATCGCGGACTTGGTGGTGGCGTCGTCCTCGACGGCAAACTGATGCGTGGTCGCAGAGGCAATGCCGGAGAGTGGACCGGGGCCTTGCATCCGGACATGCGGCAGGACCGGCCTACTTTGCGGACGCTGCTCGCCATGCTCGAGACGGCAGGCGAATACTATGACAGCATTGAGGATATGGTACGGCGGGTCGATCCAGCCTCCCCTGCTGTGAGCGCATGGATCGAGCGGACCCTCCCGACGGCCAACGCGATTATTTCCGCGATTGGCGCGATTCTCGATCCTGACACGATCATCATCGGCGGCCGATTGCCCAAGCCGATCGCGCAGCGACTGATCGAGCGGCTAGAATTCTACAGCGTGCCAGTGCGGGGAACCGACCGCGCCTTTCCCAAACTCACCACAGCCTCGGCATCCGGGGACGCCGTATCGCTTGGTGCGAGCGCCTTGTGTTTTCAAAGGGCCTTTTTTTGACGAATGTGTCTCAAATCCGAGGGCCGCGATCGGGCTGGGTGTGCGTTGGCATCCAAGTTTGACTCCCTCTAATCCTGTCGATAAACAACTGATTAGACAGAAGTAAAGGTCGATCTGGTCAGGTTCCAAGCAGCGCCGATTTAACGATGGGCTACCCATGCGAATTGTCCTGTATCACCACATTCGAACAGCGCGATGGCGTCCCGCATTAAACGCCGATTCACGCGTTACTCCCGAGCCCGCACGGGGCCCTTCGTTCGAGCGCAGGCTCTCTGCATCTTTTGATTCAATTCTCGTCGTTTACGGGCGCGGGTGCAAAGCCGAGAAACTGCTATTCGTTCATGTTGTGACTCCGGGCGTATTACAAACCCCGCTCATCTTTGATGCACCGTGTGAGGCGCGACCCGCTTCATGGTTGCAATCATCTACTCACATTATGATGTGCTGATCGACGTCGACCGACAGCGTCTCACAGAGGAGAGTCAAACGAAGGCACGCGAAGGAAACTTAGAACAAAGCGGCATATCAGGACGAAGCGAGTTGGGAATTTTACTGCGATCGTCGGCCGAGTGGTGCTCGGGCTGCTCGACAACTCAACAATGCTGTTCGATCTTTATCCACGCCGTCGCCAGCTTCGCTCCCAGCGCGACCTCGCCCGTTGTGGACAAATGCAACCCGTCGGCATTGCGAGGTAGGCCCGCAGCGGAGACGACATCGAGGCAGCGGCCCCGGATCGCGCGCTGTGCACGCTGCATCGCTGCCCATGCCGGGAACCTGCTGCCGTAGCTGCCCTTCGTCGGGCGGTCGCCGATCGCGACGGCGATGACTGGCAAGTGTGGCTGGCCAAGGTCGCGCCGGAGATCGCGTACCAGCCGCGATAATGCCGAAGGCCATGCCCCCACTAGCGTCAGTGACTCGGCATCGCTTTCGCCTTGGTACCATAGAATTCCACCAATGCGTGCGTCACGTGCCGCTGCTTGCGCACGGGCAAGGCACGACCCATAGAGCGTCGTGCGGTCGCGATCCGTACGCCAGGCAGCGATCGCGCTGCCTCCCTTGGCGCACGGGACAAGCAGAATATGCCGCCCAGGCTGGCGCGCGATCAAGTTCTTGGCAAAGGACAGCCCAGGCCCGACTCCGGCTGCTCGATCGACCGAGACGGCATCGATTTGCCCGACTGGCGAGTCGATCGGTTCGCGCGCCATCGCAATCACGCCGTCGTTACCTAGCATTTTGATGCGCGGGTCGGGCTCGATCATCAGCGCCGCTGGGTCCGTCGTCGCCCCGCGGCCGGACATATTCGACTGGCCCATCAACAAGAATGCGATCGGTGCGTCCGAAGGGCGCGGCTTGACGCCGCTGGAAACCGTGGTGCAGCCCGGCACGCCGAACAGGACAACGCCCAGGAGAACCAGCCTCGCCAAGGGTTTGGCGGCCATCATGCGCCGCTCGGCCAACCCGTACTTACGACGGGCGGCGGCGGCGTTGGCCGGCGGACAATCGGCGCTTGCCTGTGTCATTCGTTCGCGCCCTTCCTCAAACGGCCCCGCGTCACGCTATGGCAGGGGCGGGTAGCCGCTCGGCGCAACGGCCGGTGGCGCTATCGGGGAAAGCAGCGCGCCGGTATCCGCGTCATAGCGAAACGTCTCGACAATGTCGTTGGTCCGCACCGTCAGCCTGCCCGAGGGATCGTCGGCAACACTGATCGCCGCAGGTGGCTGCCCCGGACAGTCGACGATTGCTCCGCTGTCGAACCCACCCGTTTGTGGGCGGATGAGGCACGGAGCCACTCCAGCGCGCCCGAGCGTCAGCCAGCCTTCGGGCGTGATGGTATGGACATAGACCGGGCGACCGAACAGATCGACCGTAGTAAACGACTCCCCCTTGCCATAAATACGGCTCTGGTGGCCGACCATCTGCACGCCGACCTCGTTGCGCTCGAGCAGCCCGCGCGCGTCGATGTAATAATGCGCGATCTGAGTGCCGGCATAGGTCGGCCAGCGTAAATGCATGTGCATATGCGGGGGCGCGTCGCGGTGTCCGTGCGGGAAATTGGTATCGAAACCCATCAATTCAATCGTGCCGATCTTCTCCGCGGCCACATAACTGCCAAGCCCGATTGCGCGGATGACTTCGCGTTGCGCAAAGGTCAGCACATTGGCCGCCGCGCGCTGCCGGTCTGGAAAATCGCCCTCTGCATAAGCACCAGCCCGGCGAGCTCGGTCAGCATGTTCAAAGCGCAGCACCGTCCCGGGCTCAACCAGGTGCGTCGAAAATTCTGCCGCCGTTACGGCATCGCTTGTCAATGGCGGCAGCGTGAGCGTCAGACCGTCCTTGGTTGCCTCGAACGGAATGTCCCCCGATTCTAGGATCACCCGGCGCACCGCGTTGCGCCGCTGCGCAAAGCGCAACTCCAGCGTGCGGCGTAGCGGGACGATTAGCTCGACCGACGTTTCGCGGTCATTCTCCGCCGTATAGCCGGCATCGTTGCCGATGCGGCACGCCGGGCAGCTTTCGGGCACGAAAGTGACCGCTGGTCCCGATGCGCCGTTTGCCTTAACGAACTTCAGCACGACCCGCGCAGTGTGGGGTGCCTCGGCACCCCATGCCATTGTCGAGACCGCCGCCAGCAGGCCTGCACACAGCACCCGATTGATCATAGTTTCGGCTTCCACGAAAGCCCAAACCACAATGCACGGCCGACAGGAAAGAAATTGTTGATGAGCGACCGGTCCGGCCCCTGGCGGACGACAAAAGGCGCCTTGGTCAGGTTCTGCGCCTGGAACACTGCCTCCAGCCCCGGCAGAATCGAATAGCGCAGTTGCAGGTCGAGCTGGCCGCGCGGCTCCTGGTATAGATCGCGCTCGGGCGTATCGAGATCGACGCTTTGCAGCGCGCGCCCGATCTGGTTGAATGACAACCGTCCCTCAAAACGGCCGATCGTGTAAAAGGCTGTTATGTTGGCGATGTAATTTGGCTGAAGGATTAGATTGCCTGTCTTGCGGGTCGCTGGTGCGCCCTGGGCAATTGCGGCAGCACTGCCGCGCAACTCCAGCGACCCGTCAAGGACCGTGAAATTAGCATTGATCCCCAGCCCGCGCAGCCATTGTGGTAGAAACTCGAACCGGTTCTTCGCGAAGCCGATTTCAAGCCCCGACACGCGCCCGCCGCTCGCGTTGAGCGGCGTGCTGATCACGACGTTGGCGTAGCTCACGCCCTGAAAAGTCGTTGTCGGCCCGGCATTCGTGCCGTTGAAAATGATATCCGTTAGCTCTTTGTGGAAGCCTGCGACCGAAAAAAGGCCGCCGCCCGGCATATACCATTCATACGATACGTCGTAACTGACCGCCTGGAGCGGGCGCAGGCCCGGATTGCCGATGTTGACCGTCAGGACATTGGCCGTCGACACGCTAAAGCTCGACCGCGCGGCATATTGGCTAAAGTCGGGGCGGCCGATCGTCTTTGTGACGGCCCCCGTAAAGCGCATGTCGGGCGAGATTTGCCACGTCGCAATCGCCGACGGCAGCCAGTAACGATATTGGTTGGTTCGATTGAGTGGCGTGTAGGCCGTTGACCCGGCAATTGTCGATGCCTGGTTGGTCAAGATGTCGATGGAGGTGCTGTCGCTGCGCAGCCCGGCCTGAATGTAGAAATTGTTGCTCCGATATTGAAGTTGACCGTAAAAAGCCGTGGTTTTTTCTACATCGGTGAAATCATCGGCGAAATTGTTGACGATCTGATTGGTCGCGACGAACAGCGTCGGGTTCGCTGCCAGCAAGCCTAGCACCCGATCGGGGTCGAGCGTGTAATAGGGCGTTTCACTATCGCGCGCGGTAACGACACGCGGATAGATCAAATTGGCGATGCCACCGATCTGCGTCTGCGCCGCGGCATTGGCCGAGGTGAATTCGCTATAAGTCACGTCATAGGACAATTTGGTTCGCGTGTAGGTAAAGCCGACGCGACCGCCAAAGCCACGGTCGGCGTCGGTCGTATTAAACGCCAAGCTCGCCGTCCCGTAAGCAATGCTCGACCGCGAATTGCGCAGAACATCCCGAATATACAGGTTCTGATAGGCGTCGAGGTTCATCCCGCGCGCCGGATCATTGTGCACAGCCCGCGGGAAGCCATTGACGATCGAGTAGCTATAGCCATTGGCGGGCAGGGCCGCTGAACTGACGCGGCCCGGGACGACACTGCCTGCCCATTTCTGGAAAATCCGCTGCTCGTCATAGGTGGCACGAGAATAAGAGCCGGTCGCATCGAAATGGAGCTGCGGCGCAATCTCGAAATCGCCTTTGACGGTCGCCAGCACGGTGCGACGCTTCTGCGGCTGGAACACGATCCCCTCTTGCAAGTCGCCGCTGGCGAAGCGTCCGCTGGCCGCGGTGACGGCGGTGGGTGCGCCGCTCGGGATGGTCAGCACCTCGGCGCGCAGCTCTCGGTCCTGATCGTAGTAAAAGCCGCCAAAGGCCGAGAGGTGCAGCTTGTCGTTCGGGCTGAATTCAAGCTTACCGTTGATGCTCATGCGTTCGCGATCATTGTCGAACGCAAAATCTTGCAAGCGCACCGGGGCGATGAACCCCGTAGCCGACAATGATCTGAACGGCGTTGCCGTGCCTGCCGCTGTATAATAGGTCCAGCCAGCCCCGGCGGTGTCGCCCGGCAATTCAGTGAGCGCGGCTGAGTAAATGCGCTGATACTCGCCCGACAGCACAATCCCGAAGCTGCGGTCGGCACCGAATACTGCCGAGGCGGTGGCGTCGGCGCGTACCGACGGCTTTCGCTCGGCAATGAAATTGCCCGATGAATCGTTGAAGCCACCAAAGCCGTTCACCGCTAGAAAGCGGTCGCCGCGACCGGTGAAGGCCGATTTCGACACCAGGTTGATCTGGCCGCCCAGCGCGTGCGGATCGAATTCGGCGGTGACCGATTTCACCGCTTCGATCCGCGCCAGAAACGATGCCGGAAACTGTTCAAGCCGCGCCCCTCGCACGGTATATTCGCTGCTCGCGAGCGGCGCGCCGTCGACCATGATGAGATTATATTTGGGGTCGAGCCCGCGGATCGCGACGCGCTGATAGATGTCGCGGTTCTTGGTTGGATCGAGCCCACCGACAGTCGACAGCCCGACGATGCGTCGGCTGGCTTCGACAACGTTCAAGTCAGGCAGGCGACCGATATCGTCTTGGCTGATCGCGTCTATGATGATGCTCGATTGACGCTTGGCCTTGATCGCTGCCGCCTCAGCCGCGCGAAAGCCAGTGACGACGATATCGGCATCCCGCTGATCGTCCGCCGCCTGTGGGCTGGTCGGCGCCGTCGGTTGCGCGTTCGGCGTCGATTGCGCGGTGGCAACCATAGGCCACGCCAGCGTCGTCCCCGCCAACAACCATGCATATTGTAAACATTGACTACTCATACAACCCCCAATATCTGATGTGGAGGTTTATATACCAATCTGTATGATATTTTTATGGCAGTTGGTAAATTTCGGTTTACGACCGCTTGGCATGGGCGAGCCGCTTGATAACATCGCATTTCGGCAAGGAAGTTTATGATCGATCGTCCTGCGAATGCCCGTCTTTGGACACCGGCCACGGTTCAAGCCCGACCGCTGTCGGCGCGCGAGCGCCAGGTGCTGCGGCTAATTCGTGCGGGCGGCACGCTCACGCGCTCGCAGATCATCAAGCACCTCGACTTGTCGGGGCCGGCAATTTTTCGCGTGACGGAGGATTTGTCGGCGCGCGGGCTGATCGAAATTGGCGAGGGCGTGGCCCACGGGCGCGGCCAACCGAGTTCGTCAGTCCGCCTGATCGCCGATTCGGTCGTGACCGCCGGTCTGTCGGTGATGACCGATGCCGCCGAAGCTGTTATGATTAACCTCGCCGGGGAAATGCTGGCTCGTGCCAATCTTGCTGTCGACGACATGGCCCGCGCAACGATTTTGCCAGCATTTCAAGACTTCATCGACCAAAGCCTTGAGGCGCGCGGGCTGGATCGCACCAGGCTCGGCGGGATCGGCGTTGGCCTTTCGGGCTATTTCATGGACGACGGGGTTCAGATAAACACTCCGACTGAGCTCGACGATTGGGCCTTGATCGATTTGCCGTCGCTGCTCGGCCGCCAGTTCAAGTGCCCTGCCTTTGTCGAAAACATTGCACGCGCCGCGGCGATCGGCGAGGCATTGCTCGGGGTAGGCTCGTGGGCGCCAAGTTTCGGTTTCATCAACGTCACTGCCGGGCTGGGGGGCGCGATCGTCATCGATGGCGAGCTGATGCGCGGGCGGATTGGCAATGCCGGTGAGATTGGCGCGATTCCGGAAATGCTCGGTTATCCCAAGCCCGATCTGCCCAGCCTGATCGCGACTCTGCGGGCGCATGATGTCCATGTGACTGCCATTCGCGATCTGCTTGAGCGTTACGACGAACGCTGGCCCGGCGTCGATGTGTGGGTTGCGCGCATGGCACCGCCCTTGTCGTTGATTGCAGCCTTGATGCAACATCTGCTCGATGTCGACGCCGTCGTCATCGGAGGTCGATTGCCGCGCCCGGTGATCGCCCAATTGGTCGCGGCGATGCGCCTGCCGCCCGGGCCGACGCCGCCCCGTCGGGGCCTGGCGAAACCTGCGCCACAGATCGTCCCGGCGGTGCTTGATTCGACGGCGGCGGCCGTGGGCGCGGCCTCGGCGTTCCTGAAACACCAATATTTCTAGCCGATCCACCGAGTCCTTAAACGGTCGCAGACTGGCGATAAACTACATCGCAGGGGCAAGCGAGGGAAGAGACGATGAACGCCTCGCCGACGCAGCAGCAGGGCCGGATCGGCTTTGCTTACGGGCTGGCTCATTTTGGCAAAAGTTCGCTTTGGCATTGCAGCGAACTGCTCTACGCATTCTTCCTGACTGAAATCTGCGGCATCGCGATCCCGGTGGCAGCGGCGATGCTGGCGGTGACTATGGCGCTCAACGCCGCCGTCGATGCAATGCTGGGCGCAAGCCTAGCACGGCGGGGCGCGTCGCTGAAATCGGGCGCCCGCGTGCAGTTGGTCGGCGCGGTGGTGGCCGGGACCGCGTTTGCCGTCTTCGGTAGCGTCGGCATGTTGCCCGCCGACCTGCGCGTCGGACTCGGCGTGTTCGCACTGCTGGCGTTGCGGCTTAGTTATCCGTTCATCGATGTGCCTCAGAACGCGATGCTCGGCCTTTTGACCCGCGACGATGCGGCGCGAGCGCGGCTTGCATCGTTCCGCTTCATTTGGGGCGGCTCGGCGCGGATCATGATCGCCGCCGTGTTCGTGCCGGTATTTGTCAGCAAGGGTTCGGCGGATCAGGCGCAGAACTTCATGCTGCTGTCGGGTATCATCGCATTGTTGGCGATCGCCGGTGCAGTTGGGCTGCAATGTAGCGTCGTAAGGCTTGCGGCTGCCAACGCGCCATTACCGGAGGAGCTGTCGATCGCATCGGCCGCGCTCCCCACCGCGGAACTCGTAGTGCCTGTGTTCGCGCTCATCTTCTTCATTTCAGCCGCTGTATCGATCTTCGCGCGAACCGAGCCCTATTTGGCCAGCTACCTCATCAGTGACAAAGTTGGGGGCTTCAGCCTTCTGGTCGGTATTGCATTCGCCAATGTCCTGTCGCAGCTCGGCTGGGCGCGACTGGCCTCGCGAACTTCTTTGGCCCACGCTCTGTGCGCTTCGTCGATAATGCTCGGGATTGGATCGCTCCTGTTCAGTGTCTCGTTTCACATGGAGGGCTTCCTTGCCTACTTGGCGATCGCATTTTACGGCGCAGGCTCTGGCGGAGTCAGTATGGCGGTCTGGGCGTTTGCGGCCAAGCTCACCGCGAGCCGCGATGAGGGCAGCTTTCGCACGTTCGGCATGCTGACGTGCTGCTCAAAACTTGGCCTTTCGACGGGTGTCCTGTGTGTTGGTCTGTTGCTGCAGGTCGTCGACTTTCATGATCCTGCGCTGTCGCGCACGGCGAGCATATATCTTCCGGCCATAGCCCCATTGCTGAGCGCAATTCTGTGCGTCGTGTTGGCCATTCGCGTGATTTCGCCGCTTCGCTCAAAAACAAGCTTCGAATGACGAACCAGTGAAAGCTAGGCCAGCGCTGCACTTCGTGCGTGCGGGTCTGATCGTCGTTCAAGAAGGCATCCGTTGGGCACCACCAATTGGTGACTTCCTCCAGGTTTAACGCCCATCCCTGCCTTTCAAATGTGCGCGCAGCGCTCGATCAGCAACGATACAGGCTGCATCTGGCGCCGAGGGAATGATCCCCAACAGTGCGGCGACGAGCGGGTGCAGGTTCACGTTTCGCAACAGTTCGATCTCGATGCCATTTTTAAAACTCGGGCCGACAGCCGCGAAGACGCCACGCACGGTGGATGTATCGCCCACCCAGGGCCCAAGTATGCCTTCGAGACCCTGCCCTTGAGCCGCACGCATGCGCGGCTGCTATTTGGCCCAGGATGGTATCAGATTCTGACAATGATTCCGATGCCGGTTGTGGACAGTCGTGCGACGAAGGGCGCGGCGAACCCCCGCGCTGGTATGGCCATTATCGGGTCGGATGGACCCAGTTGCGGTCGTCGAGAGCGTCATGCTGACTTCTTAACTCGAAACGTTCGTTCATCGCCGCCGTGGCGGCTGCTAGGCGCTCCCCGCTTGTGCTTATGTGTTACGTCATCCGGTAATTTTCTTGCCGCGTGATCATTGCCCAGATCATGTGTGCTCTTTTGATGGCCAGCGTGACAGCCGCCACCATGCGCGGCTTGCGCCCCAGCAGGCAGCCGAGCCAGTTGTCGGGCAACACGCCGCGCCGGATGATCCAGCGGATTCGGCTCATTGCGCCAACGATCAACAGCTTCCGTATATCGGCTTGCCCCATCTCGCTTACGCCGCCGAGCCGCGTCTTGCGGTCGGTCGATCGCTGGCGAGGCACAAGTTCGAGCCAGGCGGCGAAGTTCCGACCGCTGGCAAAAGCGCGCAGGTCGGATGCGAACGCCATGATCGAGCCCGCCGTCACCGGGCCGACGCCGGGGACCGGGCACATCCTAGGAGGACACCGTGGCATCCTTCGAAAAATTTGACGCCATTCTAGCGATCTGCCCGAAAAGCATGCCCCACCTACCCTGAGCAGTGAGCCCGCGCGCATCGTAAAATAACCAATTAGTAGAGAGAGTTGCGCCCTTCTAACTCGATATGTAGACTACATACCGTTACAATACTTATTCCTGTAACAATGAGCGCACATAGGGCGGGAGAAGCTAAAAAAGGGGAACCACTATGAACAAAATGAGATTTTCATGCGGCTGCGCGATGGCCGCGATAGCCACTGTAGCTCTACCCGCGCATGCCCAATCCAGCCCGCGTCCCAAGGAAGCGCCGCCAGCATCGACCGTTCCGGTTGCGGACGAGCAAACGGCTGATATCGTTGTGACCGGATTTCGTGGCAGCCTTGAACGCTCCCTGAACATCAAGCGCAATGCGACCGGCATCGCCGATGCCATCACTGCCGAGGACATCGGCAAGTTCCCTGATCTCAACATTTCGGAATCGCTGCAGCGCATTCCGGGCGTAACGCTCGACCGCAACAGTTTCGGTGAGGGTCGACAGATCAATCTGCGCGGTCTCGGGCCAACGTTCACCTTGGTCGAAATCAACGGTGTCGCTGGAACCTCGAATAATGATGGTGGCCGCTTCGGTGGCAGCGGCGGCGGCGGTGGCCGTGGCTTCAGCTTCGAGATTCTTCCCGCTGAACTCTTCACGAGCGCCGTCGTCAACAAGACGAGCCTCCCGTCGCTCACAGAAGGCGGTCTTGCAGGTGTGGTCCAGCTCGAGACGCCACGTCCGCTGTCCCAGAAAGACGGGTTCCACGTTACGGCATCGGCGCTCGGTAACTACAGCGAGATCAACAAGCAGGTCGATCCGCGCGGGGCGGTCTCGCTGAGCTACAAGCCCAGCGACAGTTTCGGACTCACGGCGTCCATAGCCTATGCCGACACAACCTTCCGCTCCGACACGATCGAAGGCGGCAGCTGGCGCGCATTTTCCAATTCCAATACCGGTCCGATCAGAGCGACGCCGGAGGTAAGAGCCGCCCTTGTCGCCAATGGTCCCCGTTATTATTACTTCCGCGATCAAAGGGAGACATTTGGTACGACACTTGCTCTTCAGGCGCGTCCCACAGATACTGTCGAGCTAACGGTCGATGGGCTTTACGGTAAACTAAAGAGCGATCGGACAGCCTTGCGAGATGACTTTGCGATAGAAGGCGGGGCGAACGCTCCGACCAATATTACGATCGAGACTATCGGCGGAACGAACGTCATCACCCGCGGCGATTTCACGAACATCCAGCAGCGCGTTGGCGCCAACTTTTACAAAACTGATGAAACCTTCCTGCAATTTTCGGGTAACGTCAAGTGGACACCAACAGATCAGTGGACTATCACGCCGATGGTAGGATACTCAAGCCGCAAGACAGATCGCACATTTGATCTATATTCTTTCCGACTTGCCGACAACGCCGGAGTATTTGATACTGGCACCGTCAGCTATGCAACGCGAGGCGATTTTCTCGATTTTAGGTCGACTGGGACTAATCTCACGAGCAATCCGCAGAATTTCCTACTCAATACCTTCGCCTTCCGCCCGACTAAGGACAAGGATCAAGAGTTTTCGACCAAGCTGGATGTCCAGCGGACTTTCGAATCCGCCCTCAAGAGCGTCCAGTTCGGCGTGCGTTATTCGGATCGTAACGTGACCCGCACGGCCACTGACACGCGACTGAATACCGCCGCAGGCGTCCGGGCAATCACGTTGCCGACGCTTGCGACCGTTGGCGGACTGGTTCCGTTCCATGTCAGCGGCGGAGGCGCTTCGGTGCCCACCCAATTGATTTCCGTCAATCAGGATCTCGTGCGCAGCACCTACCTGCCTAATGGCCTCAACGGCGCGCCACTGGCAGGAACGGCGTTTAGGGTGATTTCATCAGCAACGCCCGCACAATCCTATGATGTAACCGAGAAGACGTTTGCGGCTTACGCACAAGCTCAGTTCGACATTGGCAATTTCAACCTCGTCACCGGTGTCCGCTTTATCAATACCGAGCAGTCCATCAGCGGGTTCCAGGTTGCCAACGCGAACTTGGCGAGTGAGCGAGTCACGCCCGTCACCTTCAACAGTTCCTATTCCTTCTTTCTTCCCAGCATGACCGCGCGTTGGGAAGTCGCGCGCGACGTTGTCTTGCGGGCCGCCTATGGTCGTACGATTACCCGGGCGAACCTCGGCGATCTTGCGCCATCAGAAAGCTACAACGGCATCGATGAAAGCGGCGGCAGGGGATCAAGGGGCAATCCAGCTCTCACGCCCTTCAGCGCCGACAATTTCGATATTGGTGGCGAGTGGTATTTCAGCCGAGACAGCGTGCTTGGTGTGAACTTGTTTTATAAGGACATCAAAAACTTCATCGACACCACAACCTTTGTCGAAACCCGCACATACCCGCGGCAGGCTGATGGCGTGCTGGTGAGTGGGCCCATCACCTTCACCCAGCCGGTGAACGGCGTGTCGGCCAATATCAAGGGGTTCGAGGTCACACTGCAATCTAGGCTTGGCCTGATTACGGCTGCCCTGAAGGATTTCGGTTTCGTAGCAAACTATTCCTACACCGACAGTTCCGCGAATTTTGCTCTGGCAAACGACGTGCGGAGTCAGGGGCTGCCGGGACTCTCGAAAAACAGCTATAATCTGGTCGGCTATTATGACAATGGCAAGCTCGATATGCGGTTCTCTTACTCGTATCGGGCTCGATATCTGGCACAATTTGCCGATGACTTCGGAATTCCTCGCTTCACCGATCCATATGGCCAGCTCGATTTTTCGGCAAATTACAACATCACGGATAACTTCTCCGTGCAGGCGCAGGTCAATAACCTGACCAAGTCGCAAGCGGTGAACAAGTCGAGTGCTCTCTATCTGCCCTATGGAGTGGCGGAACTTGACCGGCGCGTGTTCTTCGGCGGGCGGATGAAATTCTGATTTAAGCGGAGGTTGCCTGACGCTTTATGTACAGCCGGGCGATGAAATCGTCGCCCGGCCGTCACGCGTTCCGCAGCAGATATGCTATTCCACCATCATGCTGCTCGACATTCTCCTGGCAGGCTTGACCTTGATTCTGGTGGTCGCAGCAGGTGTCGGACTGAACCGGGCACGTGGCGGCCTGCTCGAGCGGTTCACCGCGCGACGGCAACTATCTTGGCTAGTTCTAGGCGCCTCCATGGCCGCATCATCGACCTCGGCCGATACACCCTTGCTGATTGCCGGAGCGGTCTATGCAAACGGCTTGGCTGGAAACTGGTTTTGGTGGGCCAGCGCACCTGGCGTGCTCGCTACGCTGTTTTTCTTCGCGCAATTGTGGCGCCGCGCCGGTGTAGTAACCGAAGTCGAGATTATCGCCCTACGATATGGGCAGGACGCCACTACTCGACGCTACAGGATGTTTGTAGCGGCCTTCGACGGTGTCATCGTCAACGCGCTGGTCCTTGGGTCGAACGTGTTTGCGTTTGGGCTGGTTCTATCAGCGCTGCTTGATCGGTTGGGTGCAGCCAACCGAAGCGGGCTCGCCGATGCGATCGTGCTCGTCTGCCTGCTCGCGACCGCCTGCTATGCTCTGCTGGTCGGTTTTCGCGGACTCGTGAAATCGGATGCGGCGGAATTCGCCGTTTCGATTGCAGTTTGTATCGTTCTGGCCGTTGTTGCAGTTGCAAAGCTGCCTCATGGCCTTTCGAGCCTCGGTCCGCTTTTATCGGCGCGCAGCCGCGATCCGCTATTCGCGCTCTGGCCAAATGAAGACATGCTAGCGCCGCTGGTTTTGCTCATTTGCAGTTGGTGGCATTCCGCACCGGGCAAAGGTATGCTCGCACAGCGCATCGTGGCCTCCCGAGATGAGCGTTCAGCGATGTTAACCGTCTTTACCTTCACCGGGCTGCACTACCTCGTGCGCCCTTGGGCTTGGTACATTGTCGGTGCTACCGGCCTGATCTACCTGCCTCATCTCGCCAATCCGGAAGCCGTATTCCCAAAAATGGCCGCTCAATTGCTACCATCCGGCCTGTTCGGCTTGCTAGTTATGGCTATCGCGTTGAGCTTCATGGCGAGCGTGAATAGTAGGCTGAACTTTGGCGCCTCACTGATCGTCAACGATGTTGCGATGGTGCTTCGCCCGACCATCTCCCCACAAGCCCAAAAGCGCCTTGAGGCCGGCGTGATCCTGCTGCTGTGCATCATGTCCTTCGCAGTCGGCACATTATGGGCGTGGCCCGGCATCCGGACGCTCTATCAGTTCTTGACGATGATGCTGGCGGGGACCGGGTTCGTCGCAATTGCGCGCTGGTACTGGTGGCGCACCACGATCTGGAGCGAGATTTGCTCGTTAGTCAGCGCAATTCTCGTTGCAGCGATTTCATTGTCGTTGGCGGACATCTCCGATCCGTTGGACTATGCCATGACGCTGGGCTTTAATTTCATCTTTGGCACTGTCGTCACGCTGCTAGCGGCGTTCTTCGGTCCCCCGGCCAATCGCGAGGTTGCGGCTGCATTCTACACGCGCGTGCTCCCCGGAGGACCGGGCTGGGGAGGGTTCGCCGGGGGCGCCACCTCGAACCTCGGTAGTCTCACCATTCAATGGCTCCTTGCGAACGGAGCGCTCTTCATCGGCATTTTTGCAGTTTCGCGTGCATTGGGCGGAGACGTCCCACAGACAGTAGGTTACGCGACGGTCTCCACCGTATGCTTCGTTGCACTTTACCTGGCCTGGCGCCCGCTTCGGTCAGCGCCGACGGCTCGCATCGTCGAAAAGCCGCGCAACGGGCAGTGAAGCGGCGCCGATTTCGAGGCAGTCAGCTGCGGGGTCGACAATGAGCTGCGGAGGAGGCGCGGTAACACCGCCAAACGACACGCCAGAGAGCTGAACCCTACCCGCAAGTGCTTTTCGGACAGCGATGGGCATACGCCCGGCGAGCACGATCGCTTCCGGATCGATCATTGCGCAGACCGCCAGAAGTGCTCGCTCAATCAGCGCCACATTTTCCTTCAACCACGCTTCAACATTGGCATCCCCATCCTCGATTGCTCTTGTCGCAGCCACTTCCAATTCGTCATCGCTAGACAGGCCCATGCACATGGCAAGGCTTTCTGTCGAAGGCCGAACATGGGGCGTGTGGGGAAACAGGAAGGCAATTTCGCCGGCGTTGCCCATACGGCCACGGAGAAGTTTTCGCCCCACGATCGCGCCACCCCCCAGACCGTGAGTCATGACAAACACGAAGAAGTTGTCGAACTGCGCTCCGGCGCCGTGAACGAGATGTCCAGCTGCGGCGGCTCGGCCATCATTTTCCACGACAACGTCGATCCCGAACCGCTCCGTAATTCGGACGTCGAGATCGAGCTGCATCCAGCCCTCGAGGTCTCCGCGGCGGACGACGCGCTGCAGGGCCGGATCATAGAAGAAGCCAGACTGCGATACGCCAAGCCCCAGCAACACTGACTTATCCGGCACGTGGAGGAGAGTTTCCGCGATCAGCGTCTCGCTTACCTGGGCCGAGGGATCTGCCCGAAGGAAATCGCCGCGCTTCTCGACACGCCTGATGACCCCCTCAACGAGATCGCTGATGACGCACGTGATCCGGTCATGTTCCAGTACTAAGCCGAGCGACAGGATGCGCCCTGGTACAATGCCTAGTTCGATCGCCGGCTGCCCCATGCCGCCGGTATGACGGCGGGCAAACTCGAAAACATGGTCGGCGGCAATCAATTCCTGGCAGATACGGGTCATGGACTGTGGAGACAATCCTGTTGCCTGCGCGATCTCCGCGCGACTGGCGCGCTTCGCCGCGTTCAGTGCGCGCAGCACCGCGATATGCCCGGAATGCCAGCCAACTTTCTCCCAGGAGTTCATAGCCCGGCGCCCGACACTTCTCATTTTATCGTTAATGGATTGTGGAGCTGACCACAGCAAGGATAATTCCGAGCACAGCGTTGAAATTAAATACCGGCACGGTATTAATATCACATGTCGATTGCCTATCGCTCCTGCCAAACGATTCTGCCGTTGTCGCTAGGGATATGCTTGGCCCAGCAGGCGATCGCGTCATTGCCGACGGCGCCATTTCCGCTCGGCCGACCCGATCTGGAAGAGACACGGTCGAGCGAGACCTTGGCCCCTGGCGTCACCCTTTACCGCGTCGCCCGAGGCTCAGCCGATCGCAGTTCGCTCTGGGTAGTGACTGCTGGCGTTGCGAGAACCAAGACCGAAAAAACAAAGCTCCTCGCCTGCGTTCGGACGGTTGGCGTCGAACCACGCATGGAAGCCTATGAGACTCCCGGACGGCATCCGGCTGCCTATGTCGAAGTGTTGGGGGGAAACTATCCCGATGAGGCTTTAGCCCGGGCCGCAGTGGCGCGCGCACGTGGTTGCGCACTCAGCACACGGGCGATTGCGGCAACGCCATATCAATCCACCGGCCCTTGGCGCCTCAGCATCGTCGAGGTCGATCCATCGGTTTACCGGGGACGGCTGTTTTCATGGGCCGGCACCGGCAATGCCACGAGGCGCACGACAACCACCGAGATTGCCCGCAGCCGCAATGCGCTCGTGGCCATCAATGGCGGTTTCTTTGCTATGACAGCGGAAGAAGGCGTGGTCGGCGAACCCGCTGGTATATCGGTTGTGGCCGGTCAGTTGCGGAGCGAGGCCACCCTGGGCCGACCTTATCTCGTGATCCGCGACCAGCCTCGCGTGTCCGTCCAGATTTCCCCATCCGCGCGTCCATGGCCAAAGATCAAGTGGAGTGACGGCCGCATTACATTGGTGAACGGGATTAACCGCCAGCCTGGGCAGGTGCGGGATTGCGGAACGACGGGGAAATCCAAAAATCGCTTGCCGTCACAAGACGAAACATGTGCTGTCACCGACGATCTCGTGGCGATCACAGAACACTCAGGCTTTGTGCCGAATACCGCCGGCGCCGTGATGGCTACCCTGAGACAGGATGGCCACCTTGTCGAAGGTCGAGCGACTTCGCCTGGGGGCATCATGCTCGTTGGGATCGGCCGAATGGCGAGGGGGTTGCGCGAACGTATTTCATCCAGCGTTACGGCCCAGCTCGATCTGAGCTTCAACGATCCCACAGGCGACGGTGACACCGACCTGCTCTACGCAGTCAATGGCGCGCCATTGCTGTTATGGAACGGCAAAATGGTCCGCCACGATGATTCCGAGGGCTGGGCCACTCGCAATGCCTCCATTTCGCGCCTGAAATATGTTCATAACTGGTCCGTCCTTCGCAATCCGCGCACTGCTGTTGGAGTGAGCGCCGATGGCCATATCTGGCTTGTGGTAGTCGATGGCCGAGAGTTCGCTGAATCCAGTTCAGTAGCAACGCGCCGGAGCGTAGGTCTTTCGATCGAGGAACTGCGCCGCGTCATGAAACATCTGGGCGCACGAGATGCCATCAACCTCGACGGTGGCGGATCCAGCGCAATGGTGGTCCGTGGTTGTCTCATAACTCATCCATCGGACCCGACCGGCGAACGCGAGATTGGCGATGCTATTTTGCTCGTCTTAGAGCGGATTTCGAGTGATATGAATCGAAAGAGGATTCCCTCACGGGCTGATTTCTGATTCATCATCTACACTGGTGAAGGAGGCCAGCGCGGATGGGTCAGCCTTTGTCGATGGATTTGCGCAAGCGGCTTTTGGCGGCGATTGATGAGGGGATGAGTTGCCGCGCGGCGGCGGCACGGTTCGAGGTCGCGCCCTCGACCGCGATCCGCTGGGAGGCGCAGCGGCGCGCGACCGGCAGCTTTGCGCCGAAGCGGCAAGGGGGCGATATGCGCTCGCGCCGGGTTGAGGATCGGCGGGCGGACATTCTCGCCATCTGGGAAGCGCGCAAGGACATCTCGCTTGCAGAACTGCGCATGGCGCTCACGGAGACCGGCTTGCGGGTCTCCATCGCCGGTCTTCACCGCTTCTTCGTGCGCCACGGCATAACGCGCAAAAAAAGACCGGCCACGCGATTGAGCAGGATCGCCCCGACGTCCTGAAGCAGCGCCAGGACTGGTTCGAGGAACAGATCGATCTTGAACCCGAGCGCCTCGTGTTCATCGACGAAACCTGGACCGCGACCAACATGACCCGCAGCCATGGCCGCTGCCCGAGAGGCGAGCGCTTGCGAATGGGCTATCCGCATGGGCATCGCAAAACCACGACGCTGGTTGCGGGTGACGTGACCCCCGCCTTTCATCCAGCGGCAACCAGAGACCGGGCGGTGTTGTCGCGCATGAGCGCGGGTGATGCAACGGGCGGGGTCAGCCCCGTCCATTGCTGTTCGAGTTCGGCAGCGAACGCGGTCGGCGTGGCGTAGCCAAGCGACGAGTGCGGTCGCTCGGTATTGTAGTCGTGGGCCCAGCGGGCGAGGATCGCGCGGGCCTGACCGATCGTGAAGAACAGCGTCTCGTTGAGAAGCTCGTCGCGCATGCGACCATTAAAACTCTCGACGAACCCATTCTACGTTGGCTTGCCCGGCGCGATATAATGCCACTCGATGCCGACATCGCCGGACCAGGCCAGCACCGCGTTCGAGGTAAGCTCGGTGCCGTTATCGCTGACGATCATCTTCGGCGCACCGCGCCTGGCGATCAGATCATCCAGCTCGCGCACCACCCGTCGGCCCGAGATCGACGTATCGACCACAGCCGCCAGACACTCGCGCGTTACATCGTCGATGATGTTGAGAACGCGGAACCGCCGCCCGGTGACGAGCTGGTCGTGGACGAAGTCCAGGCTCCAGCGCTGGTTGGGAAGAGCCAACACCGGTGCGGGTGCCCGCGCGCCCACGGCGCGCTTGCGTCCCTTCCTGCGCCTGACCGTCAGCCCCTCCTCGCGGTAGAGCCGCTGGGTCTTCTTGCGGTTGATCGCTATGCCGTCACGGCGGAGCAGGATGTGCAGCCGTCGGTAGCCGAACCGCCGGCGCTGCTGCGCCAGCTCACATAATCTCGACCGCAGGTCGCCATCATCCGCCCGGCGCGAGCGATACCGCATGCTCGTGCGATCCGCCCCGACGACAGCACACGCCCGCCGCTCGCTCATCCCCAACGTCGCCTAGAGATGCGCGACCGCTTGCCGCTTCGCGGCGGGCGCTACCATTTTTTTGACAGCAGATCCTTCAGACCCGCGTTGTCGAGCATCGTGTCGGCGAGCAGGCGCTTGAGCCGCCCGTTCTCCTCTTCGAGCGACCGCAGCCGCTTCGCGTCGGATACTTCTAGGCCGCCAAACTTGGCCTTCCACGCGTAATAGGTAGCGCTCGACATACCGTGCTTGCGACACAGCTCCGTCACCACCGCACCCGCCTCGGCTTCCTTCAGGATGCCAATGATCTGCTCTTCCGTAAACTGCTTCCGCTTCATCTGTCCGTCCCTTCGAGGGGCCGGTCTCTAGTTCTAGGTGGATGAAGAAACGGGGGTCACGTCAGTTCGGTGAAACCCGACTGTGAGGCTTAGTAACCTCGGAACCTCGCGACCGGTCAGCTTCGCTGGCCGGGTGGCTGTCGCGCATGTCCAAGGCTCTGCCCAAAGGCGGCAGCGCCTGTGCGCGAGTCCAGGTTACTAACACCCGGCTCGGGTGACGCCTCCCCAATGTGAGGAGGCCATCAATGATCGTCCAATATGTGCAGCTGTTACCGACATCGATCGGCGCATCTCCGTCCGAGAGATCGCGCCGCGCTGCGTGGTGCTCGATGATTGCCGAAGCGCAAACCCCAAAAGCGATTATAAATGATTTCGCTGCCGAAGTGATCGATTCGTGACGGCAGCGAAATTACCTATTTTAACTGGTCGGGGGAGAGACAGTGAGATGGATGAGCCGCTAATACTGGAAAGGGAATTGACGACGTTTCGACCACCTGCGGGGGAAATCGAATCCGTAAAAATCCTTCAGCGCGAAGATTGCACCTGGTATCTAAAGCTCGGTATAAGCTGGAAGGCCGGTCATGAGCATGTCGTCTGCCATTATGACAAGCGCAAACTCAAGATTTATAGCTCGATCGGATCGGCAGTTCGTCACGTCTGCGACACCTATAATTATGACGGCCGGATCATTTTATTTCCGCATAAAGGGGCCTCCATAAAATAAACTGAAACAATACCTTGCACTAAACCTCAAGTGATATATGCTAATTTCACTTGAGGAGGTCAGGCGATGGCGAGCATCGGTATAAGGACCAATATCACAAGCCAACCGGCTGCCACCGCTGAGTTCCGGATGACTCAAGCGATCTTGCTGACCAGCGCCCGCGACCGTTACGGCAGTATTTTGTGATGGGCTACGCTGCGACCGCCATCCTGGGATTGGCGTCGCAGTGTGCTCCAAACGTAGCGCCGCAAACCGTGGCTGCTATCGTTCAGACCGAAAGCCACGGTGATCCCTGGGCCATTAACGTCAACGGCGCGAGGCAGCCTGCGCGTGCGAAAAGCGCAGCTGATGCGGTTGCAATCGCACAGCGATATGTAGCGGCTGGATATTCGGTCGATCTCGGACTCGGTCAGATCAACTCGCGCAACATGCGTAAGCTCGGCCTGACATGGGAAACGGTCTTCGACCCTTGCACAAACATCTCCGCTATCGGGCGCGTCCTCTCTGAAAACTACAGGGCAGTGGCCGAAGGCCGTCATCCGCAGACAGCCCTGCGTCTGGCGCTCTCGATGTATAACACCGGCGACGCCTCGCGTGGCTTTCGCAACGGCTATGTCGCCAAGGTGGTCGGCAATGCCGGAGCGACCGACCACGCGCCTATCGACCTGCGCGATGCGCCGCGATTGGTCGCGGCAAATGCCGATGCCCGCGGCGCGATCCGCGAAGAGAACGACGCTCGCTCGGTCGAAACGGCGATGATCTCGCCGCCGCCCTCGTGGAACGTCTTCGAGCGCGCCGCCTACAACCGCACGGCACCTACCCATTCCACTAAACAAGAAGGGTCGATCCTATGGACACGTTGAGCAAAGCCGGGCGCGGTATCGGGACGTGGCGATCGTCATGGACGGCGCATTTCGCCGCCATGTCGCCAAGGCGACAGAGCTTCGTCATGTGGAGCGTTGCGCTCACCCTTGTGGTAATCATCTCTGTCTTCAACCCCGATCCCGCGCATGCTCAGAACCTCGAGAGTTTCGCGAGCAAGGTCCGCGCGCTGTTGTCCTCGACCCTGCTCCGGACGTTGGCAGTGATCGCCGTGATCGTCTGCGGCCTGCTCTGGTTCACAGGCCGCGCCTCAACCACCGTTCTCGTGACCGTCATCATCGGCATCGCCATCGTCTTCTCGGCGGATTCGATCGTCGGCCTGATCGCGGGCTGACCCAGATGAACGATGGCGCCGAAACCCTGGTCAAAAACCCGTTGTTCCTCGCGGTGACTCGGCCCGCGCTGTGGGCAGGTATCCCGATCGAAGCTGCCGTGCTGTTGCTCATTTCCAGCGCATCAGTGCTGATCTGGAGCAACAGTCCGGTCTATGCCGCGATCGTCGTCGCGTTCGGCTATTCGATTTCGCGGCTGATCGTCCGGCACGACGTCAACGCCTTCCGCCTGCTGTTCCTGTGGGGCCGGACCAAGCTCGGCAACCGCAACCGGTCGTTCTGGGGCGGGAGCAGCTACACCCCGCTGCCTCTGAATGGCCTGCGTCGCAAAGGATTTGGCCGGAATGGCTAAGGCGCTCGCCTCCAGCCTGCTCGGTGCTGGAGCCGTGCCGCTCAAGGTAGCGCAGCGCGAAGTGACGCCTGCGAAGTTCCTGCCATATGCCCGCCATATCAACGACGACATGGTGGTGCTCGATTCCGGCGACATCATGCTGACGTTCGAGCTGCAAGGTCGCGCGTTCGAGACGGCCGACGTCCGCGACCTCAATGACTGGCATACCAAGCTCAACGGGATGTTCCGCAACCTCCACGACGAGCGGCTGTCGATCTGGACGCACCTGATACGGATGCGCGTCGAGCAATATCCCGGCGGCAAGTTCAAGTCGGGCTTCGCTGCCGATCTCGACCGCGCCTATTTCGGGCGAATGAACCGGGAGCGGATGTTCATCAACCGCTTCTACGTAACGCTGGTCATGCGGCCAGCAGCAACGAGCGGCGACAAGTTCATCCAGATGTTCAAGCGCAAGGTATCGGCGGGCAAGCAACAAGGTCCAATGCTCAACGAAGCAATTGTCGAATTGCTCGACGACAAGGGCCGCGATTTCGAGAAACTGATGGCGCGCTGCGAACCGCGCCGCTGTGCGATCTACGAGCATCGCGGGCTGATGTTTTCCGAAACGATGGAAGTCGCCGACATGGTGATGACGGGTCGCCACCGCCGTGTCCCCGTCGTGCGCGGGCATCTGGGCGGTGCGCTCTACCGTTCGCGCACAATCTTTGGTGCTGAAACCATCGAAGTGCGCGACGCGGATGCGTCGGCATTCGGCGGGATATTCGGCATTCGCGAATATCCGGCGCAGACGACGCCGCGCCAGTTCGAGTCGCTGCTGTCGGTCGATTTCGGGTTCGTCCTCACCCAATCCTTCTCGTTCCTCGGGCGGGCGGCGGCGACCGAGAAGTTCCGGTTGCGGATGACGCAGATGGACAATGCCGGCGACCGCGCGATCAGCCAGGCCGACGAACTCATCGATGCGGGCGACGATCTCATGTCGAACCGCTTCGTGTTGGGCGATCATCACTTCACGCTGGCGGTCTATGCAGACTCATTAAAGGCGCTGCGCGAACACATGTCGGTCGCGCGCGCCGCACTCGCCGATACCGGCATGGTCGCCGCGCGCGAAGGCGCGGCACTCGAAGCGGCCTATTGGTCGCAGCTCGTCGGTAACTTCGCGTGGCGGGCACGCCCTGCCCCGATCACGTCGCTCAACTTCGCGGCGTTTGCGCCACTCCATACCTTCCCTGCGGGGCAGGCGACCGGCAACCATTGGGGCGACGCGGTTGCGCTGCTCAAGACCACCGCGCGCAGCCCCTATTTCTTCAATTTCCACAAAGGCGATCTCGGCCACACGCTCATCATCGGCCCGTCGGGCGGCGGCAAGACAGTGCTGCTGAACTTCCTGATGGCACAGGCCGAAAAGACCGGCGCGCGGCAAATCTTCATCGATAAGGATCGCGGCGCACAGATCTTCGTACAGGCAAGCGGCGGCACTTATCTGGCGCTCCACAATGGCGTCGCGACCGGTTTCTCGCCGTTGAAGGCACTCACCAACGCTCCCGAAGACAAGACCTTCCTGTCCTCATTCGTCCGTCAGCTCGTGCGTGCCGACGGGAAGCCGATCACGGTGCAGGAAGAACGGCTGATCGAAGACGGCATCAACGCCGTCATGAAACTCGACGTCGCCAGCCGCTCGCTCAGCGCGTTGCGCTCGATGCTCGGCATGAAGGATGCCAGCGGCGTCGGCGCGCGGCTGGAAAAGTGGACTTCGGAAGGTTCGTTCGGCTGGGTGTTCGACAATCCGGCCGATTCAATGACGCTGGATGCGCGGTTCGTCGGCTTCGACATGACCGACTTTCTCGACAATGCCGACATTCGCACGCCGGTCATGCTCTACCTGTTCCACCGCATCGACCAACTCCTGACCGGCGAGCGGATGATTATCTGCATCGACGAATTCTGGAAGGCGCTCGGCGACGACGCCTTCCGCAGCTTCGCGCAGGACGGCTTGAAGACGTATCGGAAGCGCAACGCGGTGCTGGTGTTTGCCACCCAGTCACCCGCCGATGCGCTCAAGAGCGACATCAGCCATTCAATCCTCGAACAGGTCGCCACCAAGATCATGCTGCCGAACCCGTTCGGTGCGCGGCGCGATTATGTCGACGGGTTCGCGCTCAGCGAGGCCGAGTTCAAGCTCGTCCGCGAAGAGCTTGCGCCCGAAAGCCACAAGTTTCTGGTCAAGCAGGGTCACGATAGCGTTGTGGTCGAGCTCGACCTGAGCGGCCTCGACGATGCGTTGGCGGTCCTATCCGGTCGTGCGGAAACCACCGCGATCGTCGATGAAATCATCGCGGAAGTCGGCACCGATCCCGCCGTCTGGCTGCCGCTGTTCCACCAACGGCGGCGGCCAAGTTGAAAGACAGTCACATGAAGAAAACGATCTTCGCCCTGTCCGCCGCAATGGCGATTGCGATGCCGCTCCCCGCACTCGCGCAGGGGATGCCGGTTCACGACAGCGCCAATCTCCTCCAGCAGATCAATGCAGTGCGGCAGGCGCTTCAAGTGGTCGAGCAGGGCAAGACGCAAATCGCCGAAGCGCAGAAGCTCTATCAGGATTTGAACAAGCTCACCGACATCCCCGCGCTCGCGCAGCAACTCAAAACCGACGCGCTGCGCCAACTCGATACATCTCCATCGTCGCTGCAAGGGTTCGGGTCCGGCGACCTCAACGTCGTCGGCGCTGCGCGCGGCAAAGCCGATTCCGTCTATCGCGGCCTGCTCGCGCAATTGGGTGTTGGTGGGTCGGACCAATCGCGTGCGGCATTCGATCTCAATGCCCGCAACATCGGTATCCAGGCGGGGCTCGCTGAAAACATGGGCACGGCGGTGACGTCGCGCGCGCAAGGTCTCGACCAATTGCGGAGTCGGCTTGCGTCGGCTGGCACGTCGAAAGAGGTCGCCGACCTTTCAGCCCGGCTCCAGCTCGAATCCGCAGCGATGCAGAACGACCAGCTTCGCTTGCAGGCCATCGCCTTGCAGCAGCAAGCGCAGGAACGCGAGCGGGCAGCAGCCGGTCAGGCGGCGCTCGCGCAAAAGATGGACGCAGCCGGTCGCTATTACCGAGGTAAAAAATGATCCGATCAGCGCCTTTGGCGATCAGCCTTCTCCTCGCCGGGTGCGGAACCTCCGCGCCACCGTCGGACATGCCTGCGCGGACATGGCAATACTATGTGGCCCATCCTGCCGAGATCGCGTCGATGCAGGCAATCTGCAAGCAATGGTCGGCATCTGATGTTCCTGCCGCGTCGCAGCCTGCCGTCGTGGCAGGCAATTGCAGTGCTGCGGCCTACGCCCAAGCTCGAATTAAACTGAATAATTGAGAGGCTGAGTCACGTCATGGACTTCACCGGCCACGTTTTCACCACCATGTTCGAGGCGCTGAACGGCGCGCTCGCGGGTATTGTCGAGAAGTACGCGGCGGTGATCGGGATCGTTGCACCGGCGCTGCGGATCGGCATCGTGATCTACATATCGCTGCTCGGCTACGCGATCATGCGCGGGGCGGTGCAATACCCGTTCCGCGAATATGTCTATCGCGGCGTCCAGCTCGCGTTCCTCTATTTTGCGGTCACATCGCTCTACGGATCGCAGATCGGCCTGTTCGCGCTCGGGGGACTACCGAGCCAGTTCGCAACGGCGCTGGGTGGCGCGGACGTTGGTGGCCTCGGGGGCTTCTATGACAAGCTGGCCGGCAGCGGCTTCACCGCCGCGAACACTATGCGCGACATCGCGAAAACATATCAGGAAACACAAGGCACCTTGCCCGACATCGGCTATGCGGTGCTTTCGGGATTTCTCGTTGTGCTCGTCATGGTGGCGACGCTGCTGTGTGCTGCGATCGGCTTTGTTATCAGCGCGTTCGGGTTGTTTGCATTGGCGCTTCTTTCAGTTGTCGGCCCGCTCTTCGTCGCCGCGCTGCTGTTCGAGTCCACGCGTGGCTATTTCTTCGCTTGGCTCGGCGCCTGCATCAATTTCCTGATGCTGATCGTCTTCGCGCTCGTCCTGACGCTGTTTCTCACGCAGGTCGGCGAAGCCATCCTGGCCACCATTTCCGAGAACGACGAAATCGGCCAAGCGGCAATCAAGGTGCTCGCGTTCTACGCGTTGGGCTTCTTTTTCTTCCTGCAAATTCCCGGCCTCGCTGCCTCGCTCGGCGGCGGCGGCCCGGCACTCGCCAACCAGTTCGCGGCGGCGGTTACCGCAGCAGGCGGCTTTGTCGCCGGTCGCGGGCTGCAAGGCGCACGCGCTGGCGAACGCGCAGCCGCGCAGGGCATCGCACGCGGCATCGCCCGTTACCGTGGATCGGGTTCGATCAGTCGTGGTCAGACATGAGGAACAGAGCAATGGATCGCTTCTTGAAATTTGCCGTTGCCGGTCTGGTTGTCGTTGCCCCGATTGGCGCCTCGATGGCTGCGGCGAAAACGCCCAAGCTCGCGCGCTGCGACGGCAAGAGCCGTCGGCCCGCCAATCCCTATGGCTCGATCCTGCCGAGCGTCGATCCAGTGAGTGGCACGGTGGTTCCGGCATCGGCGCGACCCGGCGGTGTCGACGTCTTTCCGCAAGTCGATCGAGCGAAGCCGGGACCGCCAGCGTTGTCGCCAACCGACGATAAGACAGCACCACAGATTCCACCGATCAGCGCGATCGAACCGTCACCCAAATCCGGGAGTTGCTAAGCGTCATGGCAGGCGGTGTCACTGACAAGGACGACCTCAAAGTCTATTTCGCCGAAGCGGCGAGCTGGGATCATGACCGGCTGCTTGCCGCCAACCGCTCGAAGCGACTGGCATGGATCGTCGCCGGGATTGCCGGCGGTCTGGCCATTACCGGCGTTGCCGCCGTGGCGATGCTCGCCCCGCTCAAGACCGTCGCGCCCTATGTCATCACGGTCGACAAAGCGACCGGCGCGAGCGAAATCACTTCGCAGATCTCCGGCGACAAGCGCCTCAGCTACGACGAGGCAGTCTCGAAATACTTCCTCGCCGACTATGTCCGCAACCGCGAGGGGTGGATTCCGCAAGCCCGCAAAGAGTTTTTCGAGGGCGTGCTGGCGATGTCGGCGCGCGACGAACAGGCACGCTGGATTGCGTTCTACGGCAAGGACAATCCGAAGTCGCCGCAAGCGGTGTTCACTAATCTCGATACGGTGTTCATCGCAGTCAAATCGGTGACGTTCGTCTCGAAGGATGTCGCACAAATCCGCTTTACCAAGACACACCAGCGCGGGTCGATCACGACTGACACGCCGGCGATCGCGACCGTCACGTTCGACACCACCGACACGCCGACCACCGAGCAACAGCGGTTCAAGAATCCGCTGGGCCTTGAGGTGCAGACCTACCGCGCCGACCTGGAGGTCACACAATGAAGACTTTGCTCATCTGGGCAGGTGTTGGTTTGGTCATGTTCGGCGTCCCGGCATCGGCTGCCGAAACGCCGCGTCCGACCAGCCAGGATCAGCGCATCCGCGATGTCGTCTATAGTGAAACCCAGGTCTTTCGCATCGTCGGCGTTTTTCGGTCGGCGACCCAAATTGTCTTCTCGCCCGGTGAGCGGGTCGAGCATGTCGCGCTCGGCGACACTGTATCGTGGGAAGTCGCTCCGGCTGAAAACTCATTGTTCATCAAGCCGCGCGAAATGGCAGGTTCGACGAACCTCATCGTGCTGACACGCTCGTCGGCAGGGGTCCGCACCTACACGTTCGAGCTTAGCGCGCGGCGCGGCGCGATCGGCGCGCACACCGCCGATACCTTCTTCAAAGTCGTGTTTCGCTATCCGCTCGAAGAGGCAGCCGCCGCCAAGGCTGCGGCAACGCAGGCGACCTACGCACGCGCGGTGGCGCTGCAAGCTGGTGCAATTCGCTCGGCGCTCGATCTTGCGGTCCTCGAGGGCAAGCGCAACCTGCACTATACCGTGCAGGGATCATCGGCGATCCAGCCCTCCGAAATCACAGACAACGGCCAGTTCACGGCACTGCGGTTTCCCAACCAGCGCGAATTGCCTGCATTCTTCGCGGTCAATCCGGACGGCAGCGAAACCATCGTTCCGTTCGATGTCCGCGACGAGTTCGTCGTGATCCACGGCGTATTCGGACAGCTTCGCCTGCGGCGCGGCAAGGATGTGCTCTGCGTCTTCAATGAAGCGAAGGATTTCTACGGGCGCGATCCAAAGACGGGGACCGCCTCTTCGGTCGTCGAACGCACGACGGAAGGACAGCGATGACCGAGCATGCTCCAGGCGAACGGTTCACCGTCGATCAAACGCCGGATCCCAGCGATATCGAACGCAGCCCGACAACCGAGCGGGCCAACAAGATGCCGCCGATCGCGGGTGCCGCGATGGACCCCAAAAAAGTCATCGGCCTCGCCGCCGCTGCCGGAGCGGTAATGTTCACGGTACTGGCGCTGGGTTCGGGCATCACCGGCAATTCGGCATTGCCTGTGGTCAAGCCCAAGCCTGCCCTCGGACCGGCGCAATATGATCCCAATACGGTCATTGCCCCGACGCTGGCCGCTGCGGCGACCGATCCCAATGCACCGATCGCGCTGTCGACGACGGAAGTCCCGCCGATCCTCGGACAATCTGGCACACCAGGCGGACAGCCACCGGCAACGCCGCAGGTGCGGCAAGTGTCGCAAGCGCAGATGCTCCGCGAAGCGTCGCGACGATCGTCGCTGATTGCCTATGGTGGCGAGCGTAGCGCCACTGAAAACCCGGCACTGGCGGTTCAACGCCAGGACGCGGATGCGGACGGCCGCGCCATACCCCGCGATCCGACCAATCTTGACCGACTGCGCCGCGCTTCGGTTATCGGACAGGCACAGGCCCGCCCCCTGCCCGACCGCAATTTTCTCGTAACGGCAGGCACGTTCATTCCGTGCGTGCTGCAAACGGCGATGGACAGCAGCCAGCCGGGCTTTGTGACCTGCATCATTCCTCGCGCGGTTTATTCCGACAATGGTCGCGTCGTGCTGATGGAAAAAGGCACCAAGGTCTTCGGCGAATATCAGGGTGGCCTCAATCGCGGCCAATACCGGCTGTTCGTGCTGTGGAACCGCGCGGTCACGCCGCGCGGGATTGCGATCGATGTCGCTTCACCTGCCACCGATGCGCTCGGACGCAGCGGCCTCGATGGCCGCGTTAATAACTTCTTCTGGCAACGCTTCGGCACGGCCTTACTGTTCAGCCTCGTCGAAGACGCAGCGACCATCGGCAGCCAAGCGGTCGGCACCAACGGCGCCAACACGACGCGCGTCCCGTCCGATGCGGCATCGACGGTCTTGCAGCAAAACGCCGAAATCAAGCCCGTGCTGCGGAAAAACCAGGGTGAAGATGTTGGCATCACCGTCGCGCAGGATTTCGACTTTTCGAGCGTTTACAGCCTGTCGCTCAAATAATGGCCGCGCCCGGCAAGAACACCGCTGTTCTCGACAGCGTTACCGCGCCGCTTCGCCGGCATCTCGACGATGCCACCGTGACCGAAGTCGTCGTCAACATTCCGTGCGAAGTCGGCATCGAGCGGCGTGGTGGCTGGACGTGGGAAAGCGAGCCTGCGCTCGATTTCAAGAACCTCATGGCGCTGGCGACGGCAGCGGCTGCCTATACCGCGCAGGACATCACCAGAGAAAACCCGATCGTCTCGACGATCTTCCCCACCGGCGAGCGCGTACAGATCATCGTGCCGCCCGTCGTTCCCGATGAAACCGTGTCGATCACCGTCCGCAAGCCATCGACCGTCACGCTGACGCTCGCTGACTTCGAGGCAGCGGGCCTGTTCGAGCAAACCCGCATCGCCCAACAGGCGGTCTCTGTGCATGAGCGGGACTTGCTCGCTCTGCTCCGCGATGGCCGCCACGTCGAATTTCTCACCGCCGCCGTCGAAGCGCGGCTCAACATCCTCATTTCGGGCGCGACCGGCTCGGGCAAGACCACGCTGTCAAAAGGGCTGATCCAGCTCATCCCGCCGCACGAACGATTGCTGACAATCGAAGACACCCGCGAACTCGTCGTCCCCCACCGCAACGTCGTGCACCTGCTCTATGCCAAGGACGGCCAGGGCACCGCGAATGTCACGGCGAAACATCTCCTCGAAAGCGCGCTCCGGATGCGGCCCGACCGCATCCTGCTTCAAGAGCTGCGCGACGGGACGGCCTTCTTCTATCTCCGCAACGTCAATTCGGGGCATCCTGGCTCGATCACGACGATCCACGCGGACTCGGCTGAACTTGCGTTCGAGCAACTGACCCTGCTGGTGAAGGAAAGCGAAGGCGGGTCCGACCTCGCGCGCGACGACATCCGGGCTCTGCTCAAGATGCTAGTCGATATCGTTATTCAGATGAAAAAGGTCGATGGCGAATTTCGCGTGACCGAGATCTATTACGATCCCGAGGCCCGCCGTGCAGCCTGAACGCGGCGCGACGACCTGGGTGATCGGCGGGCCGCTCGCAATCGTGATGGCGTTTCTCGTCGCCAGCATGATCGCGTGGATCGTGCTCGGGCTGCCGGTCGCGGCTTACGATCCGCTCAAGATGCCGGGCTTCTTCTGGTATTATCGCGGCGACCCGCAGGTGGTCCGCGCGATTGCAGGCGGACTGGTAGCCGGCACGCTTCTGCTAGCCGGGCTCATCTACGCCCTGTGGGCAAAAACCCCGGCGCTCCACGGTGCGGCCCGCTTCGCTACCGAACGCGAGTTGCGTCGTCACGGCTTCCGCGCAGCCTCCGGCATCATTGTCGGCCGCAAGCGCGGCAAGTTCCTGACCTTCGGCGGGTCCGAACACGTCATCGTCGAAGCCCCGACGCGCTCGGGCAAGGGTGTCGGCATCGTCATTCCGAACCTGCTGACTTGGCAGGGTTCGGTCGTCGTTCTCGACGTGAAGCGCGAGAATTACGACGCGACGGCGGGATTCCGCAGCGCTCACGGTCAGGCCGTCTACCTGTTCAATCCAACCGAGCGCGAAGGCCGGACGGCGCGCTACAACCCCCTGTCCTATATCGACCGCAGCAGTCCCGATGACATCATCATCGAGCTGCAAAAGATCGCGACGATGTTGTTCGTCGCGCCCGAACATGGTGAGGCGTTTTGGGCAAATGGCGCGCGCACCGGCTTTACTGGCGTCGGGGCGTATCTCGCCGAAACGAAGGCAAACCCGCTCACGCTCGGCGAAATCTACCGTCACATGACGGACGGCGATGTCCGCGACTTCTTCAAACGCGAACTCGCCAACCCTGCGCTGGCCCTATCGATCGGCTGCCGCACGGCGCTCGCCGACTTCGCGGGCGGGTCGGACAACAGCTTTGCCGACATCAAGAAGACGATTACCAACGTGCTCGGGCTTTGGCTCAACCCCGTCGTCGATGCGGCGACATCGGTCAGCGATTTCGACCTGCGTGATCTTCGCAAGCGCCCGATGTCGATCTACCTCGGCGTATCGCCTGACGAACTCGACCGGATCGCGCCGCTCTATAATCTGCTGTTCCAGCAACTGATCGACCTGAACGTACGCGACCTCCCCGATAAAACGACGCCTGTCCCGGTGCTGGTCATCCTCGATGAATTTGCACGGCTCGGTCGCGCCTCGGTTATTGCCAGCGCGTTCTCCTATGTGGCTGGCTACGGCATTCGCCTGTTGCCGGTCATCCAGTCGCGGTCGCAATTGCGCGGCGTTTACGGCGAGCATGTGGCCGACGAAATCGTCGCCAACTGCGGTGTCGAGGTGGCGTTCACACCCAAGGAACTGCGCGTCGCGAACGACCTGTCGGAACGGCTCGGCTATCTGGGTCAGGACAGTGTCACCAAATCGCTGACGATCAACGGGCTACTTGCCAATCGTTCGAAATCAATCTCCGAACACCGCCGCGCGCTGCTGCTGCCGCAGGAGCTTATGCAGTTTCCGCCTGAGAAGCTCATCCTGCTTCGCGGCGGTATCCCGCCGATCATCGGCGACAAGATCGTCTATTACAAAAGCCGCTTCTTCGTGGGGCGGGCCTTTCCCGCGCCGGTCGTGCCAGCGATCTCGCGGAAGCCAACCGCGCCGACGATAGTTGGTCCGTGCCGCGACATGACCGACGAGGAAGCATCGGGACACGTCGCGTTGCCGTCGGCGATCGACGACATCTACACCCGCGATGCCTACAGCACGTTCGTCGATGTGCAGGCATTGGAGGACGGCGGCGCAATCATCGGCATCATAGAAGAGGGCGACGAACATGGCTGACAAGCTCGAAGGCGACGCTCCTTCGGGGCAAGCACGCAATGTTACGGCCAAACCTGTTGCCACGAAACGGACACCAGCAAAGCCGAAGCGCAAGCCGGAAACGCCGACGATCACCGACGATTTGACCGGCAAGTTCCTACGTGTCGGCAACAAGCTCTACCGGACATCGGACGACAAAACGCCGATCGTCAGGCTGGAGCCCGACCGGCTCAAGACCAGCAACATCGACGCCCTGCCCGACATCGTTCGGCTCGCCAAGGCTAACGGATGGACCTCGCTGAAGGTCAATGGTGGCGATCAGTTTAAGCGTGCCGCCTATCTCGCTGCCGCCGCGCAAGGGCTGACGGTCGAGAACTACACCCCGCCAAAGGTGGTCGAGGCAGAAGCCAGTCGCCTGCGCGCACGGCTGGAGGCGCGTGAACAACGCAGCGAAGCAAAGACAGCGGGAGTGAAGCAGCCGGGACCTGACAATGAAGCGGTGTCCGGCAAAGTGCTGGCCGGACGGTTTCTTGCGCAATCCAGTGAACAGAACGCCCGCGACCCCGAACTTCGGCGCGCCCAGACCTTGGTCGCTCAAACGATGTCGATCGCGCGGGCGCGTTACCCGGACGATCCGGCCAAAGCGGCAAAGGACGTCGAAGCCAAACGACAACAAATTGCCGTGCGGATCGCCAACGGCGACAAGATCGCGGGCATTCAGGTTCGCAACCAGCTAGCGCAGCGCGTCCGCGAAGTGACCCAAGATCAGGCTTTGAAGCGGAGCGGCCCTTCGCGTTAAGGTAGCGATAATGACGAATTGGGCGGATTTCGGCTTGGCCGCTTTGGAATGCCAATCGAGTTAAGCCGACGTTCGTTCAGCTGGACCTTGGGAGACCTGTGCCCGGGTAGGCACGTCACATATGCAAACGCTCTTGGGCCTCTGACAAATCCGAGGTCGCTCGAGAGCCGTTTGGCCAGTTCTTGGCATTTGGCTACGGCGTTTTTCTGCTACACTTGGACGATGCCGATTTTTACAGCCAACCCGCGCGAGCGAGCCAGTATGTTTCCAATGACCCGATATGGTGCCTCGCATTTCGGCAAGACGCTGCTCTGGGCTACGACGGAGGTGTATGCCGTCTATAGCCTGACCGAATTCATCGGCCTCTCGCCCGTCGTTGCGGGCATAACCTTCTTGTCGTTGCTAATCTGGAGTGCGTTTTGCGACTTGGCAGTCGGGTATTGGTTGGGGCGCACGGCCGATTCTACCCTGCCGAACACGCTGATGCGCTGGTGCGCGGTGCTGTCCGCTGCGGCGTTCGCCTTGAGCTTTGCACCGCTCGGGGCCGGGCCCGGTTACGCCTATCTAGCCCTTTTTGCGACGGCCTTGTTTCGTCCGTTATTCGCCTTTGCCGATGTCCCGCACAATGGGCTTTTGCGTGAGCTTGGAACCTGCCCCGCCGAATGGGTCCGGCTCTCGATGCTTCGACTTTACTCGGGCGCTGCGGCCGGGTTGGTGCTCAGCGCTGGGGGGATGCTGATGCTGGCAGGTGAAGCTGATCCGGCCCAGTTTAGGCTGTTTGCAATCGGCATCGCGTCGCTCGGCGTTGGCTTGTTCCTGCTCTCGCCGCCAGTACGACCGGACGGTGTGACCCGCAGGGGGGGGCGCGCGATCGCAGTGTCTGCGGTGACGCATGGCAGCGTGCTGATGGTGCTCGCGGCGACCATGTCTGGAATCGTCGGTTTCAGCCTGATGTTGAAGCTCTTTCCCTATCTGGCCAAATTCGGGTTCGGCGATCTGGGATGGGCAGGTCGGGCGATGCTGGCCGTTACACTTGGCAAGCTGGCTGCCATTCCCCTTTGGTATTGGCTGGAGCGGAGGCTCGGCGCTTCGGTCGGGAGCATCATTGCCTATGCCGTTTTGGCCGTGGCCGCAGCGCTGATCGGACGCACATTAACGATCGGGCTACCGCTCGACTTGTTGCTGGGCATGTTCGGCGCAGCCATGGGCGGTGCAAGTATGCTTTCCTGGGCGCTGATCGCACAAGCCGTCGAGCAGGTCGAAGCTCAATTCGGCGGCAGCGCCCAATCGCTGCTGTTCGGGCTGTTTACCTGCCTTTCGAAGCTGGCCGTGGGACTTGGCGGTACGATATTGGCGCTCGGCGTCGGGTGGATTGGAACCGATGCGCTGCCGGTGGCCGGGGGCTTGGCGCTGTGCTTGACCGCCAGCGTGATGGGACTGGCGGCGGCGGCGATTCTCGCCACGATCCTGCGGCCCGGCTATGCAGGCTTGAGGCCTGGCGCACCGGCTTCGACGACAAAGCGGGCACGAGTGCTGATCGACGAACCACCACGGCTAACCTGATCCAAAACCTTGAAGTCGGTCTGCCATCGATCGGGCGTGACTGTGCAGAGCAAATACCCGCGCTGGTCATTGAGTAACTTGCAATGCGGATTGCGGTTGAGAATGGCCTTGGCACCCGGTCGCAGGTCAGAGCCGTCGCCACCTGTGGAGATCGACGTCCCAACAAACTCATGGGCTATGATCGGTGAATCGCTGCTGCCGCCGTGCAACCGCACTTCGCCGGCATAATTCTGGTGCTCGTCGCCAGTGACGACCACCACATTGCCCAGCCGCTGGTTGTGGATGTGATCGAGCAGCCGCTGCCGGGCAGAGCGATAGGCCGTCCAGTCGTCCATGTTGATCAGCGGGACGGCCAGTGTGTCGTCAGTCCGCCGATCCATGTCCATCATCATAACCTGCTGCGCCAGCAGGTTCCAGCGCGCGCGGCCCGGCACCAAAGCGTCTTTTAGCCATCGTTCGCCGGCATCACCAAGCATCGTCAATCCAGGATTGAAGATGTCGTCGCATTGTGGCTTCACCTTATCGCCACAGGGCTGATCGCTCCGGAACTGCCGCGTATCCAGAAAATGCGCTTGGAGCAGGTCACCGAACTGGGCGCGTCGGCGGAGTGCCATCGATCCCGCGCGCGGCAGCGCTGACCGGCGTAGCGGCATATGTTCGTAATACGCCTGAAACGCGGCCGCCCGCCGCAGTAGGAAAAGCTCTGGCGGCGTACCATATTGATCATACTCGCCAGCCCAGTTGTTCGATACCTCGTGATCGTCGAAGCAACCGAACCATGGCGCCGCAGCATGCGCTGCTTGAAGATCGGGATCGGCGCGGTACTGGGCGTAGCGCAGCCGATAGTCATCGAGGCTGAACAGGTCATCGCCGCGGTGAAGCCGGATGACGGGCGTGAAGCCACCGCGCGGGTTCTTAACCTGCTCGTTAGGCTTCATTTCATAGATGTAATCCCCAGAATGAAAGACGAAATCGACCGGATTCGCCTCATTCGCCAAGTGGCGATAGGCCGTGTAGTAACCTTGTTCGTAATGCTGACAGCCGACAACGGCGAACCGAAGCATGTCCAGGGGCGCTCCGGCCGTAGGCGCGGTGCGGGATCGCCCGGTAGGGCTGACATGCCCGTCGATCAAAAAGCGGTAATGATAGGGTCGCCCGGGAGCCAGCCCCTCCACCTCGACGTGCACGGCATGGCCGAGCTCTGGCTGCGCCAATGTCTCGCCGCTGCCGACAATCTGGGCGAAGCGTTCGTCGTTTGCGACCTCCCAGCGCACAGGATAGCGCGCATTGGGCAATCCGCCATGCGGATCGGCAGGATCGATAGATAGCCGCGTCCAGATGACGAATCCATCGGGCGCCGGTTCGCCCGATGCCACGCCCAGTTGGAACGGGTAAGGCTTGATGCGGGCAGCTGCCACGATCGGCACGCACGCGCCAGCGAGTAACAACCCCAGTGCAGAACGTCTTGTCCAGGACTTGGCGGTGCGGTACCCCATTTTAAATTCCTTCGTGAAACTAGATTTTAGGTAATTTCGGACGCGTCTGAGGCGAGGAATGCCCGATAAAAGCAAACCGAAGCCGCGCCTATGGCGCCGGCATAGGGGCCCAATGTCGAGGCAACGAGACGCGGATAAGGAAGCACACGGCTGGGGGCAAAAGCGGCGTCGCCATCGATCGCGGCAGCCAATGCTTCGGTGATCTTCGGCGGCAAGCGACCGCCGACAATGACGAGCGCCGGATCCATTACCCGGCTCGTGACATGGACCGCGAGCCGCAATTGCTCGCCTGCCCGTACCAGCCAACGTCGGAGTGGCGGGCATTCCTGCGGTTCGATCGAATCGAGTGCGTCGAAATCGTCGATGGCGACGCCCTCTGCGCGCAGCGTTTCGAAAAGATCCTGGCCGGACGGGCGCGGTTCGCTGTTGGGATACATCACGCCGATCGTGCCGGAATTGCCCCGCGCGCCGCGCCAGGGCCGGCCATCGATGATCAGCCCTGCGCCGACACCGTGGCCGATGTGGAGGAACAAAAAGGAATTAACCTTTCGCCCGATGCCATGGACGCGTTCCCCCAACGCCGCGCTGGTACCGTCATTTTCAACGCATACCGGAACCGGCATCGCGACCCGAAAAATGGCCGACAAGTCGCGGCCGCGCAGCTCAGGAAAGGCTGCATGCGCGTGCAGGAAATGGGGCGTTTCAAGGAAGTCGCCGGGCAGCGAGAAACCGGCCCCGATTACCTTTTCCAGCGCCACGCCCGTGCTGACCAACTGTTCCTGGAGCGTCTCTGCGGCAATTTCCGCGATCCGCTCCGGACTTGCGCGGTCGAGCCTTCGACGCTCGGTGGCCACGGGCTCACCGGCCAAATTGACCAAGGCGAGGTCGATATAGCTATGGGAGAAATTGACGCCAAATGCATAGGCGCCGTCAGGCTTTAGCTCGAGCGGCCGCGTTGGCTGACCGCGCGCACCTTCGCGGCGAACCGAGTCGGATACGAATCCTCGCTGCTGGAGTTCGCGCGCCAAGCGGGTGACCGAGGCATCTGCCAGCCCGGTTTGTTCCGCAATGTCGGAGCGCGGCACTGGGCCGTTGCGCCATACTGCGCCAAGCACCCGGCGCTCGCTTTGCGACAGGAGTGGCAGGAGTTCGGCTGCATCGCCCATTACTGATTCCGGCGCATCATAAAGTTCCACTAAAAAATATCTCCCGATCGCTCCTTCATGGATACTCTGCGTAAAAGCACGCAAATGTGACAGTTTCAACCAAAAGCCGTGCGGCACGGGTGAAAACTAAAATTCCGTTATGAAATTAAAGAGTCATATTCCTCCACTAGCTCTCGTCATCACAAACAAGGGGATCAGGGAACCGATTCGAAGCTGAACCGCGCCGGGTTTGCCGGAGGGTGTTTGGTTCGAGCCACGCGGTGATCGCCGCATTGTTGATCATGGGATTGCAGGGGAGCAGACAATGACAATCAAGTATTTAGCCGGATTCGGCCTGATTGCAGCGATGACAACGCCGGCGTTTGCGCAACAAGCGTCGCAAAATACGGCTAGCTCAGCGGACGACGAGTCGATCGTCGTTACAGGCCATCGATCAATCTCCAAGTCACCCAGCGAATTGAAGCGCGATGCCCCCCAAATCGTCGATAGTTTGACGCAGACGCAAATCGAAACGCTCCCTGACCGATCGCTTTCCGACGTGGTTGAGCGGATCGCCGGGGTGAACGCTGTTCGCGGGTTCGGCAGCTCGCAGGGCCGCACGGTTACGGTGCGCGGGTTTGACGCGCGGTACAACTCGATGGAGGTTGACGGTAACCTTATCTGGAACTCGTCGCGCAACAATCGCGGCACACAGCTCGATGTTTTCCCATCTGCGGTCGTTAGCCAGATCGATGTGTTCAAAACCGTCACGCCAGAAATTGATCCTAATTCAATTGGCGCGCATTTGTCGCTGCGCACCTTGCGCGCCTTCGACGGCGGCACACAGGCGTTCACGAAAGTAACTGCGGCATACGGGCTTTGGGACCAGCGAGACTTGCCGGCGGGAAGTCGTCCGACGTTTCGCGGCGACTTCGTCCATAAATTTACCTTTGGTCCGGAGCATCAGTTTGGCATCGTGGTCGGCGCCGAATATCAGCAATTGGCTTGGTATGATCGAGATAATGAAAATACCGCCTTTTCGCAGATCAACGGTGTCGACGTTCCAAATGGTAACGTTTTTCGGGGGATTTTTCAGCAAGATCAAAAGCGGACCGCGTTGTTTGCCAAAGTTGAAACTCGCTCGCCTGATAAATATTATGGCTTCTTATCCGCCAGTTATTTTAACGACAGTCTGTTCGACACGTTCAATCGTGGCGGCCCTTTGCTCTCCGCAACATCGGTCACCGGCGCAGGCGTCGGCACTGGAAACTTCACCAGAGGGACGGCCGAGACGTTTTTCGTCGAATATCGCCTGCGTCGCCAGACGCTGCTGATCGGCAGCGGCCTCGATTTCCGCGTTGCCGACAATGCCGCGCTGAATTTTCGCGCGGGCTACACGCGCTATTCGAACGACGAGTCACTTTGGACCTCGGCGCGTTTCCGTGCGGCCAATCTGTCCGGCAGCTACAACGTCAACGGCCCGGTGTCGTCGGTCAACTATGACGGCGCATCGGCGGCGCTGGTCGCTGATCCCGCCAACTGGATCTACCAGACCGGCACTGCCGCCGCGAATCAGCAAATCCCGCACCGGGATAATGTCTTCAATGTGAACAGCGACTTTAACTGGAACGGCCAGCCTGGGGCACGTGGGTTCGGTTTGATCGTCGGCGGCTCGTGGCGACGCCTGGACCGCAACTTCGATCAGACCATCTTCAATTACACGGTGCCGAATGGGACGGTGCTGCGCCTCTCACAATATCTCGATCAGAGCGTCGGCACGCAGACGGTCGCTGGGCTCGGCCCAGTTTTCATTAATCGCCCAGGACTGATTAACTATCTGGTCGCCAACGCCACGGCGACGACCAACCTTTCGCCGACGGTTGACTATCTGCTGACCGAGGATGCAGCGGCGGGCCATGGCTCGCTGCTCTTCAGGGGTAAGCGTTTCGAGCTTCGCGCCGGTTTCCGCGTGGAAAAGACCTCGTTCGTCGATACGACTGGCAATGTTATTTCTGGGGTGAATCTCCCTGACATTCGACGATTCAGCTATACGAATTTCCTGCCCAACGTGCAGGCGGCTTATGAACCGGTCGCGGGTGTCAAATTGCGAGCAGCTTTCACCCGCACGATTGCGCGGCCCGATTTTGCCGACTTCGCGAATGGCCTGACGACCTCCGTCAACACGCAGGGCGTGCGCGTGGAAAGCGGCGCCAATCCCTTCTTGCTCCCGCGGATTGCCGACGGTTATGATCTGAGCGCCGAATATTATTTTCGCGGTGGTTATTTGTCGCTCGGACTGTTCAAAAAGAACCTGCGCAACGAAACCTTCCGACAAGTCACCAATTTCACCGACACCGCCGGTAATCTGACCCTTATCAGGACCGTGGTACTTAATTCGAGCGTTTCGGACTTGCGCGGCATCGAGGCCAACGTTGTCATCGACCGTTTCGAAGGGTTGCCGGGGTTCCTCGCAAATTTCGGAGTGAACGCGAACGCAACTGTGCTCGACGGACGATGGAATGTAGTTTTCACCGACGGATCCCGGCGCACCATTAATGGACTGCGCAATCAGCCAAAGTGGCTCGGGAACCTGATCGTGACCTATAATCAGGGGCCCTTCTCGGCCAATGTTGCGTGGCGCCTGCAGGGCAGGACGTTCACCGGAACCTTCGGCGCGACGGCGGCCGCCGACATTTACACCAATGACTATAATAGGCTCGATGCACAAATTGGCTATAAGATCACGCCGAATATCAAGCTCTTTGCCGAAGCGAGAAATCTGACAAAAACGTTTTTCATCGAGCAGATTGGCATCAACGCCGATTCCACCAACACCGCGATCAATTCTGGTGCAACCTATTGGATCGGCGCGCAGGCAAAGTTCTGACGCCACGAGCTCGACAGATTCCCGATCTTTGTCGTTCGACGGTCAACCAAGTAGATACTATCGGCGTAGATGTCTGAACAGCGCTGCGTGAGCTCCACCCGGTTTCGTGGACACCGAGATACGGCGTTCTTGGAACCAGAGGGTGATGATGCAACGACTTAAGGTCAGCCGGGAGTTCAGGCTCGACGCGCTGAAGCTGGAATTGGAGCGGGGTGTTTCAGCCGCGCAGGCAGCGCGCGATCTCGCCGTGCTGCCTGCGTGGATACGCGAAGCGGAGGGTGATCCGGGATAGGCCTTTCCCGGCCATGTCAACGTGCGGCCAGAGCAGTTTGAGAATGAGCGGCTGCGCCGCGAGCTGGCGCGGATGAAGGCGGAGCGCGACACCCTAAAAGAGCGGCGGCCTGCTTCGAGAAGGACTCGATATCGGGTTCGCCTTCAACGCGAAGTGCCGAGGGATTCGGAGCAGTAGGCAATGATCCGGGGGATTATTGTCCAGAGCAATGCCCGAAAACTGGTGCCCGCAAAACCAGGTCGGACCCAACATCGCCCGACCACCAAAATTGCCGTCGGAACTGCGGCATGAATGTGCTGACTTTGATGAACGAGCGACCGAAGTCGGGAGCTGCGGGGAGGGCAATGGGTGACCGACTTTGGGTCGACCTTAGACTCACCGATTTCGCCCCTTGTCACGCGGCGGGCGATCCGGCGGCGCGACCTCGGGCTTTGGCAACGCCCGCTTCATGCTCTCGGCATGGCGAGCGGCAAATACTTCGGGCGTGGCGTTCAGCTTTTCGTGCTTGTCGAGAAAACTGCGCACGTCTCCCGCCAGCTTGCGATCGTCAATATTGCCCGTCGCGTCGAGCGCATCGGCAGTTTGCCGATAAGCCACGCGGATTTCGCCCCAACGCCGCGTCCCCGCCGAAATGAATTCGGGCAATGTCTGCTGGCCGCGTGCGACCGCAACAGCCTGCTCATTCGTGCGCCGGTCGGAATCGGATATCTGACGACTGCCCTCGCTGCGGAAGCGCGCGCGCAGCTTGACGAGCGCGATGCTCGATCCGGCAACGCCCTTGCCCCGCGATCGGCGCGGTGTGGCTTCGGCCGCGACGCCGCGCGCGCGCAACTCTTCGGCGAAGCGCTCGCGGAACCGATTGAGCTGGACCGGGCGCGGATTGAAGCGGGTCCGGTCGAGCCCCTCGGCCTGCACCGACAAGTGGACATGCGGGCGCGGGGTGTCGTTGTGCAGCGCCATGACGTAATCGTGATTATCGCTAAGTTCGGCATGGGCCAGCGCACGAACGGCGCTCAACACCTTGTCGGGATCGGCGCCCTCGGGCATCGAGAAGACCATCGACACCGATGACACCGTAGCCCGCGACCGCCATTGCAACGTGTCGCTCCACTCCTCGGCACGCTCGGCGATGTCCTCCTTGCTGGTTAGGATTTCGCCGTCGCGGGTCTCGATATCGATATCGCCCTTGCGTCCGATGTAATCGAGATGCGCTTTCACATGGCCGCAGCCCTTCTGGCGACCCGTCACTTTCACCACCACCTCGGGCGCGCCACGCACGACCCGTGCAAGCTTGGCGCGCGCGCTCTTCGCGTCGGCAATCCCGAAACTGGCATAAAGCGGCGCGCGCGGCACCGCATCGGGATCATGGATATAGCGGACACGAAACGCCGGCCGCGTCGCTTCCCACAAGGCCGTTTCAAGGCTCATCAGTCTGCAACCGCCCAATAGGCGGTATCGCCACGCATCGCGTCACCGACTGCTGCGACCTGCTCGGATACCTCCATCCGCATGTCCGCGATACGCCGCAGCTCGCCGCCAATCTGCTTGTCGCCGTCGGGCAACATGCTCGCGTTCGCGGCCTTCATTGCCTGGTTGAGATTGCGGCCGATCCGCAGCAACTGCATTCGGATGGGCGCGAGCTCGGCGATAAGGCCATCGTCGACCCGCGATTTCAAACCGAGATGTCGCCGGACCAGCGCCTTGATCCAGCCCGCGCGATCGGTCGATCGCTCTGATGCGCGGTGTTCAAGCACGGCGTTTTCGACATCGGTGAATCGCACCGACACGCGATTTGTCGCGGTGGTTTCGCGCCGCTCGATGCGCGGCGCGTCGGCGTTCGCTTGCGCGGTCTGCTCGATCAACTGCCTTAAGACCGCACTCCGACCGCCCCGACCTTCGGCAAATACATCGAATGCCGCGAGCGTTTCGGCATCGATCCTTGCCGTCAGCATCGTCATCCGGGGACCGGTTCGACTGAGGGGGTTTGTGGTCATGTCATTCGTTTTCCCATGGGCACCATTGAAACGTAATACAAAACACGCCGTATAGCTTATCCTGCCATTACACAAACCCTACCTAACAAGCCAAAGTGAAAAGGACGAAGACGGAAATTGCGAAACTTAAATTATCCACCGCTTTCGAAATATCGGAGCCAAAAAAACAGAACGAATCCGTTCCCGATATTTGCGATCAAGCGTCCGATGCGCCAAAAAAACTTGTAACGATACCGATACAATCAAAACCGAACAACACCGCTATCATGGACTTCGATGCTTCATCGCTTGAACGACATTGCCAAATCCTTCCGCCCCCGAAACAAAAACAAGCACACCGAACGCCAGCCGATGGAGCCTCCATCGACCGACCTGCAAAGAACCGGTACCGACTTTCAGACAGACCAACAAAAAGAAGCGGGGCGGCAAAGCCGCCCCGCTGGCTGATCAGTCCTGCCTCTCATCATCGGCGGGGCCGCCGTCCTTCTTCGCCAGGATCGCGATCCCGTCGGCGATCAGATCGACATCGTAGTGCGTGGTGCCGCCCGCCTCGTAGCTGTTCTGGCGAACGCGCCCGGTGATGTGCACCAGGTCGCCCTTGCTTGCGGTCAGCCGCTTGGCGAGCTTGTCAAACAGCGTGACACTGTTCCAGTGGGCGTCGGTCTTCCAGTCGTCGCCGTCCTTGCGGTTGTAGTTCGAGGCCACCGATAGATAAGTGACCTTCTCCTTGACCTCGATCTTGCCGATGCGGCCGATGATCCGAAATTCTGCGATGTTCTGCATGGGTCTTACTCCGTCTTGGATTGCAGGGTGATTTCCTGACGGTCTTCAAGGGGGCCGAGAAGGAGCCGCGATCCAGCCAAAAAACGGAGGCTCCGCGCCGGTGAAACACGGCGGGGAAACCGTAGGACGCCCCGCCCGCCTTGGCGGGCATCTTGGGGCGTCCGGTTTTTTGCTTGATCGTATTAGGTGACGCGCGCGGCCACGAAACCGGCAAACAAGGAAATCGCCCTGCCAACCCTGGACACGAAGAAGACATGCTGAACCTTCGCGCGATTGGTTCTGGCCGCATCGACATCGTGGTCTGCAAAGTCACACCACGGGCCAGTTCAACCGTTCCATGCGGCTTCGCTGGGCCGCTCTCGCTGGAACAGACTGGCTGTCCACCAGCACGCTCGATCGGGGTAAAAGGCCACGAACGCCGAACCTTCACCGCGATCCGCCGCAACAATGGCAGCGGCATTTTCAGGACGGTGATCGGTCGAGCCTGCGGGTTGGGTTCGCGACGAAGACGGATCGACGATCAGAGCGGGACCTGGAGCCCAGCGGCAAGCTGCGCCAACCGCTCCGGGAGACGACCAAGAATCTCGCGCTGCCGTTCGGCAGTCGCGCCGCCCCACTCGCCGATCTCGGCGACGGTGCGACCGCAACCTTTGCTAAACCCTACGCGCGCATTGAGCACGCAGACCGCCACACAGGGCGATTGAGGAGTCTCGATCATGCCCCTTTCTAAACGCGCAGCGGCTGGCCTGCCTATCCTTCGCGCGGATCGGCACGGCAGCTATAAGCTGCCGTGCCGATTTCAGTCCGGTCGGAACGAGCGGCCTGCGCCCGTCCAGCAGGGACGGGCCGCGCGAACACTTAATCAACGAAACGAGGGCGGGCCGTTCGGCCCGCCCTCCCGACCCTCAAGCCGCTTCTTCCTCCTCAAGCTCTGTGCCTTCGCCGTCGTCGCCTTCCTCATCGCCGTCGGTACGCTCTTGCGCGACCTCGGCGGACGGCTCCGTGATCACAAGCGCGGGTGGCAGCCACCCCTTCCCCGCCATCCGCTCGGCAGCGGCGGCGGCAAGTTCGCCCTTCTTCATCTTGGCGCAATTATCGGCGGCGGGCTTGCCGAGCACCTCGGTCATAATCTTGGCGATCACAGGCTTTTTGAGCCGGTCATAAAAGGCGACCGGCGCTTGCCACTTGGCGACCATATCGACGCCAGAGGCAAAGGCGATCTGGTCGAACCTTTGGTGGCGACGATCCCGTCGCATCCCCGACGACTGCCCGCCGTTGATCTGGCGCGCGACAAGCAACGCCAGCAAACGACCCTTGGCCTCGGCGTCCATCGCCTGAATGGCCGCGAACCGGTTGACCTCGGGCAAGGCAGCGAAGTCGCTGCCGCCGATCTCATCGACCGATGCGATCTCGGCCATTGTCATCATGTCATCGGGAACTGCGAAATTAAACCCTTCGAGCCGAAGCGACAGCGGCGAATAATAGGACGGCTCGTTGTGGATGCCCTGCCCGACAAGGCAATCGAGCAAGATGTCGAGCGCAAGCGCGGGGTTGGTCGCAACCGCCTCCTGCACCGCCAGCGTCTTGATCTTAGAAAGCGTCTCGATCATCGCCCCTGAATAATCGGGCTTGATGGCCGGTGCATCGTCGCTGCCGCCCTTGGCAATCCGCTTGGTGCGGATGGCCTTCGCCTCGACCTCGCCGCCATTGCCGACGAACAGCATCATGGCGCTTTCGGCCTTCTGCGCGTCGGTGAAAACGCGCAGGCGGTTTTCGAGGATGCGAGCGTCACGTTCGAAGCCGCTGAACACCCTGTCGCTCCACTGGTTGCCCTTGCCCAGTTCGGCTGCCCGCGCGTCGGCGGCGTCCTGAATGCGGGCGCGCTCGGCCTGTTCGGCTTCGGTCGGCTCGCGCTTCCCCTCGGCGTGGACAGTTACAAGGGTATAATAGTCGTCGGGGCGTTGCAGCGATGCCCGAACATCGCTCCATCCTTCCGCACGGTAGCCCGCTTCTATCTCGGCCATCTTGGCGGTTGCCAGCGTCTCGACCAAAGCGGGGTCGTCGGCGTAACCGTCGCCTCCTTCCGCAAACAGGTCGGCGGTGATCGTCCCGCCCGCCGCGACATAGGCTTCATGCCCGACAAACAGGAACAGCGCGCTGGTCGTGCCGACCTTCTCTTCGGTCAGCATCCGCCGGATTTGATGACCACTGTTGCCGAACCGCTTCAAGGCCTCCAGCTGGCGGTCGTGATCGGCGGTCAGGGTCAATACCTGTGCCGCCTCCATGCCGATCTGATCGCGCGCCAGACAGGCAAGCGCATCGGGGTGCAGCGCCGACAAACGCAGCACCTTCCTGACGTAGGACAGCGCCACGCCGAACCGCGCCGCAATATCCTCGGGCGACCTGCCCGCAGCGCGAAGATCGCCATAAGCGATCACCGCATCGGCAACGTGCATATCCTCACGGCTTACATTCTCGGCCAAGGACAGTTCGACCGCCTCGGCCTTGTCGCGCACGTCCACGCTGACCGGATGGCTGGACGGTATCGCCTTCGCCTTCTCAAGCTGCTTGAACGCTCGGTAGCGTCGGCCTCCGGCAGCAACCTCGAAGCGATTGCCTTCGGCGTAAACGACAAGGTTCTGCAACTGGCCGTGCGCCAGCATATCGGCGGCAAGCTGGTCGATGGCCTTGGGCTTCACGCGCCGCACGTTCAACGGCGACAGGCGAAGCTGCGAGAGTTTGACGGTCTGGAGTGTCATGGCGAAATCCTTGGTTGGACGGCTGGTGATTGGGTGATTGATTGATTTTTGGGGTGTCAGAACATTTCGAGCTGGTTTCGCATCGGGTCCCAAAACCCGATATCGAGCGGGCGCTGTTCACGGCGGGGCTGCATCGGCTGCTCGACAAGCCAACCAAGCCGTTCGCCCACGCTGACGGGCGCAACACCCGCCATCATGATCTGATCGGGGTCGGGCGCTGCGACGGTGGGCAAGGCTTTGCGTTTCACGGGCGTCGCTCCGTTCAATATTCATCGGAAAGCATGATGGTCAGGACGCGCCGCGTGATCGCGGGATTTGCCGCGTCCTCGCTGGCGAACCGCATGGCACGGTCGTAATAATCGAGTTTCCAGAACACCCGTTCGCGCTCGTCATCGCGCGACTGCGGACGCTCGGTCGTCCAGCGACCGCAAACAAGCTGGTAGATCGTCCCGAAATCCCGCTCGCCGTGCGGGTCGTTGTCGTCGTCGAAGGTGTCGAAAGTCTCGATCAACTCGCGGACAGATGATTGATCGGCTTCGGGCAGCGACCGAAACCCGACTGTGGCAACGGCGGTGCAAGCAACCCCCATCGCTTGCCGTGCCTGATCGTTCAAACGGGCAATGCGCGCCGTCTGCTCGCGGGTTGTGCAAAGGGCGGCGCTCACTGCACCCGCCCCTGTCCAAGATGGGCGCGGCGCGCGTGGCACTCTTCGCAAATCAGGACAAGCGCCCCGAAATCCTCGCGCTCGCCAAGCCGGTCGGCGATCTTGCGAACACACTCCAGCGGCAAGCCGTTCTCGTTGGCGATGTCGCGCAAATAATCGTCACGGGATTCTGCGCCACAAGCGCGATACCCCAACAGCAAATCGGTCATCTGAAACCTTCCTTCCTTCGGCAGAAAGCCGCACTGGCTGCGACATGCGGCCTGCCTTCCGGCGAGGATCGGAGGGGGAGGGAAAGCTGAATCGACGCCCTGGCGCGGGCCAGCGGGCGCGCAGCGACCGCCACTCGGGGGCGGCTATTCTGCTTTGGGAACGAGAGGGCAAAGCCCTTGGTGTTCCCACCCAATCGGCAAAACGGAGCCGTCAGGCTCCCCCGCTCACAGGCAACGAAGCCGACAGGCGTCGCAGCCGCTACGCGGCGCCAACAACGGCACCCTTGCACGGTGCGACGCCGACGGACGGCCTGCGGCGGCAAGCAAGTCCCTGCCGGTCGTTGCGCGAGAGCGCAGCCCCGACAAAGGGACGCAGCGCAGACCGACCGCGGGCGACCGACAAGGAGAGAGGCAAGAGCGCCAGCGGGTCAGCTCAAAGACGCCGCACCCTCAAGGAGCGCAGCGGGAAAGAGTGCGACCTTAGAAAGCCCCGCTCATTTGCCCGGCCCATCGGGCCCCCTGCCCCTCGCGCCAGCGATCGTCACCGGCAGGCCGAGACGCCAAAGGCCGCTCGGTGGAGCAAGCCCGCGCAGACGGGCTTGCGGAATAGAGCGCGGTGCGGGCTTGCCCGCAGGCGTCGAAAAGCATTTTCAGTGAGCAACAATGGACGTTGGAAGCGAGCGCCAACGAACGATGCAACCAAATTTCAACTCGTTTCGTTTATTTCGATTGTTGCATTTATTGCGATTATCGCATATATGCCCGCCAGATATAGAAGGAGCAAAAACATGGCTTCGTTAGCTGTAAATTTTGAAGAGCTGCACGAACCCAGTACCGAAGATATCGCCGCAGCGAGTACCGCAGCGCGGGCTATGTCGCGGCTGGATCGCGGCAGCCCATCGGTCAGTTTTGTGCCACAACCTGTTGATGGCGACATAGTGAATGTCGAGCCGATCAGCTTGCCGATGAGCATTTTCCGGATGATCGTGACCATGCTGGTCGAGATGGGCAACGGCAACGCCGTTGCTATCGTGCCGGTGAATGCCGAACTGACGACGCAGCAGGCCGCAGACCTTCTGAACGTTTCGCGTCCGTATCTGGTCAAGCTGCTCGAACAGAATGCGATCGGTTACAGAATGGTCGGTACTCACCGGAAACTCAAAGCCCGAGAGGTGCTGAACTACCGCACGAAAACGGCTTTCGCGCGGAGCGAGAGCCTCAAGAAAATGGTCGCGTTGGACGAAGAGCTTGGGCTCTATGACGACGAAATCGTCGGCTCGAAGGACTGATCGATGCTCGTCGGGCGATACTCAGCGATGCTTGACGCCAATGTGTTGCACCCCGCGTTTTTGCGGGGTGCAATGCTCTGGTTCGCGTCGGAGCGCCTGTTTCGCCCGGTATGGTCAGCGGACATTCTGATAGAATGGCGACGCAGTGTGCAGCGTCGGCATCCGGATATGATCGACGAAAAGCTCGACCAGCTTGAAGCGATCATGCGTGAGCAGTTCCCCGATGCAATCGTCGAGGGGTATGGCCCGATTGCGTCGATCCTCGATCTGCCCGATCCCGGCGATCGCCACGTGCTTGCAGCCGCCATCGTCGGCAAATGCCACGGTATCATCACGGCAAATCTAAAGCATTTTCCGACCGAGAAGGTTGCACCCTATCAGCTCGAAGTCGTCCATCCAGACGATTTCATCGTGAACATCATCGATATCGATCGGACGAAGGCGCTGACCGCGTGTCGCCATCACCGTGCGGCGATGACGGTCTCGAAACCGACCCAGGATCAATATCTCGAACGTTTCAAATCGGCAGGCCTAGTTCAGGCCCATGCCCGGCTCAGCGAAAAAAAGGAGCTGCTTTAGAAAAAATGGGACGCGGCCTAGCCGCGCCCCAAAAATTTCCCTGTGCATCTCGCGGCCCGTGTACGGGAAAGCGATCCACCAGAGACTAGCTCCGTGCCCATAGCACGGCTTTGTATGGACGCAACGTTAAGGGCCGCTTCCTCGGGGCATCAACACGCCCCAAAATGACGAAGTGGAATACGATAATGTCGAAAGAAAAAGTGCCGACGCAAGTGTCGCATCGCAGCTCGAAGGATGGTCAGTTCGTAACCGAGCGTTACGCCAAGGCCCATCCGGCTACGACCGAACGCGAGCGGATCAAGCACCCGAAGTAACCTTCACGGTCGGCGATCATAACGGTTGCCGACCGTTTTTCTGTTCCCTGGTGGGTAGGCCCGAAGTCAGCGGCTTCGGTAATGCATAGGCCTGCCCGGACACCAGATTCCGATAACCCAAACGCTAGGCAGCATAGCGGCCGTCCGCCAGCCGGCGTGCTTGGCCACCCGCAAACAATGTCATGATGAGTGTGATTGTGAGGCGATGGCCTGAATGTTGGACGTTGCCGACAGTCAGGTTTTGGTGCGCAATTGCCACACCCAGCCGTTCGTTCAGCCATCAGCGTATAGCGCTTTGACCCAGTTGTGGACGTTGGAGCAATTCTGAGGCCTTCCCGAAACTGGACGTCCGTTCATTACGACCTAAGGGGGCAACTAGTCGTACCATTGTCCGACGTTCGCGGCTGGGAATATCCATTCTGAAGCTCGGCCTTCCGGTTTCACGTCCTTTCGATACCGCCGCGACCTTCGGGTGTTAGGACCGCGGAATCGAAGATGACGTGCTCTTCGACGGCCATTCCGTCCTTCAGGCGAAAACGGTCTACGCCGCGATAGGTACGACGTTCTCCCTGGATCTTAGCCGAGGCTTCCCAAGCGATGTAGAGCAGCTCGCCATTACCAGCGCAGTCCATTGGTGTGACCTCTAACGCTTCAAGATTGGCGAGCGCCTCGCCCATCCACTTTGCGTAGTCGCGGCCCGACATGTGGCCGGCACCGGTAAAGTGGATAGCGGCGTCGGGTGAGATAATTTCGAGGACGCGTTCAACCAAGCGACGGGCGCAGCGCAGCCGGGCGTCCATGATCAAAAACGACAGCTTAGTCCGGCCTGTTGGCCGCCCCTGCCAAGGCCTCGGGGCGTACGGCGTTCGGCTGAGCGAGGCGGTTGCTGCGACTCACAAAGCTGATCTGTAAGTCGAAATTGTTCGGCGTGAACGTGTGATAGCTCTTGTAAGGGGCGACATGAATTTCATCGGGCGTCGACGTATCCACGCGGACAAACAGCTTCCGGGTCTCGAGCGCCGCCCTCACTGCATCGGTATCCCATGGCGCTATGCCGAAGGAGATATGGTCGAGCTGAGCCGCCCTTTGCGCGTTGCGGTCAAAACCGGGGTCGAACTGATTGCCGCCGCGCACGATGATGTCGCCGATATCGCCGATCTTGAGCTCGATTTGGCTTCCCTCATCGTACACGGGCTTCCAGCCCAGCAGATTGGCATAAAACGACGCAGTCTCCTTGTAGTTGGTCACCCGGAAGGAAAGGTGATCGAGCCAGACCGTCTTCCATCTGGTGGCCTCAAACGGTGCAGGCGCTTCAAGCGCGGCAAGCGGCCTGGCACGACGCCCAGACGCAATGCCCTTGTCGTTGCAGATCTGGACGTTCCACCCGTCCGGGTCTTTGAAATGAAAGCTCTCAAACCCGCTGCGGCCATCCTCGCGCACGGGATTCAGCCCGCGCACCTGCAAAGCCGCCTCCACCCGTCGAGCGTCCCATGGCTCGATCACAAAGCAAAAGCCCTTGACCGCCGCCCGCCGACTATTGGGCGCTGATTTGAGCACAACCGACCCCCATGACCCGATGTCGAGAATAGCCTGTGCGCCATCATCGCTTCGCAGCGTCCACCCCATCAGGGCGACGTAAAATGCTGCTTCGCGCCGGTAATCAGGCACATCGAACGTGATGTGATCGAGCGCGACCGTTTGCCAACCCGTTCGAGGAAAGATCGCAGGGATCGACGCCGTCGCACGGTCCACTGGCAGGGGACAAGCCTTGGTCTCATAGCCCTTTTGGCACATGCCCTGCGCGAGGGCCGATCGCGACATCCAGCCCCCAAGAAGCGCCAGCGCTCCCGAATAAATCAGGCCTCGACGCGAGGCGACCATCTGCGGTGAAGCTGCCGCCCGCGGATCGATAGTCATGTGAGGCCCCCCATGAACAGAACGAACACCAAGACTTGCCACTCCAAATGGTGCGTGGCCAGCCCGATATGATGTGAGGCATCTCTCCCAGGCGGCCATGATCTTTGCCCGCCCACCGCGCAAGATTCAGCGCGGTGGCAAGACCCAGAGTTGGACGTTCAGCGCCCATCCCTGCGTCCTCAACTCCGGTCGCTCGTTCAGGCGATCCCTCCGGTTGTCCAAACAGCCCTCCTCGGTTCCTTGCTCGCGGCTGATTGTCGGGTGGATCGACGGGCTCGAATATCCACCGGATCGCGTGCGCATTGTAATCGCCTGTTCCTGCTTGCAAAAAGACTTCCCCAATCCATCCGGCTCCTGAAGCGGGCGGAACTATCCTCACCAGCAAGGGTTCACGTTGCGACCCTTCGCAGATCGCAATTTGCGGTCCGGCGGCTGTTGAGGTCGTGCCGCAACCAGCGTGAGGTCGACCCCAAATCCTGACACCGACAGAGCGAACTGGAGCGCCCCATGCAGCGGTTAAAGATCCTGATGGCGGGGGGAGCACCGCGGCGATCTAGGCCGGCGCGGCCTCGATTGGGCCCGCATTATTGTTCCTTTGCTTGAAATTTGTGCTAATCGATCATCATGCCGCTTGCCGCATCGCGCTCACGTCGCCGCTTGGCCCCTAAAGAGCGCAAAGCGCTCATCCTTGACCACACGGCCGCCATGATCGCCCGCGAAGGTGTTGCGCAGCTTTCAGTCGAGCGCATCGGAAAGGAAGCGGGGATCAGCAAGTCGCTGGTCTATGCCTATTTTCCCAATCTCACGGAGCTGTTGCGCGAGCTTTATCAGCGCGAGATGAAGCGCTTTCGGCGCCTGCAGGCGGAAGCCGCTGCAACGGCCACCACATTCGAGGAGCTCGTGCGGTCGATTACGCATGTTTATCTGACTTATATGCACGAGCGAGGCCTGCTCATCGAAAGGCTGCAGTCGGAACCCAGCGTGTCTCAGGCGCATGACCCAACCGAATTCAGCCGCGACCGCGCGGTGGATTATCTTACCGAGATTGTCATTCATCACTTCGATCTGCCACGAGATATCGCGCGGGCCGCGACCGACATCTCGTTCGGCTTGCCGGCATCGGCCGGGGCCTATCTCCAGCGGGGCAACCTTGACCTCAAGACGCTCGAGGACCTGACAGTCACCATGATCATCGGCACGATCGTCCATGTCAAAGATGAATATGTTGTCCGCCGCCAGCCGCTCCGCGCGCCGACGAGCTAGCGCAGCATAGACCTGTCGCCTGACACGACGCTGCTTGATTCCCCTGCCATAGGATCAATTCGCCAGGTGCGACAAGGTGACGCGCTGCTGCGACGTCATTGTTGACCATTCATACAATAAATGCCATCCTCCCAATTCAATCAGTGGCAAATCGGCATCGCGTTTCACCGAGTTGCAGCATGGCCCTGCCAGAAAAACCAAGTCGAAGAGGAACGAACGTTGTTTGACTTGTCAAAGCATGTCGCACTGGTCACTGGGGGCAATGCAGGGCTCGGCCTCGGCATGGCGCGGGGCTTGGCGAAGGCCGGCGCCAGCATCGCCATCTGGGGCCGTAATGCGGAGCGAAACGCCGAGGCGCGGGCAGAGCTGGAGAGAATGGGCGTCCTCGCCGCGGCGTTTGAGTGTGACGTGACCGATCCTGCAGCCGTCGATCGGGCGATGGCGGCGACGCTCGAAACGTTCGGGCGCCTCGACAGTTGCTTTGCCAATGCCGGGGGTTCCGGCGCGCGCGGCCCGCTGCTTGCGCTCCCCCCCGAGGCATGGGAGCAGACCATGCACCTCAATTTCCACAGCGTCGTCAGCACTTTTCGTGTGGCAGCCGCGCAATTCGTCGCGCAAGGCACCGGGGGCCGCTTAGTCGTCACATCGTCGATCGCAGCACTCCTTGGCATTCCGGGTGGTGGTGGTTATTCGGCGAGCAAGGCTGCCGTCACCGGCTTGGTGCGTGCGCTGGCGATCGAGCTCGGCGCCGCGGGCATCACCGTCAACGCGATCCTGCCGGGGTTCATCGAAACCGAGATGTCACTCGATACGCCGCAGGCGTTCCGCGATGCACCTCTGCGTCGCACCCCCTCCGGGCAGATCGGCACGCTAGCGGACGTCGAGGGGATAGCTGTGTTCCTTGCCTCCCAGGAATCGCGCCTGATGACCGGGCAATCGTTGGTGCTCGATGGTGCGCATACGATTTTCCCTTTGTAGAATGTGCAGCGCTGGCCAATCTGGATCGCCCCTTCCTGCCATGGTGGGGTCAAGGGCGCAGACGATCTGACCGCAAGAAATGTCGCTCAATCGGAACGCATCCGCATGCCGACCCCGACCATCGCCGATCTGCCGCATCGCCGCCGCAACCTGCTGACCGGCGAATGGCTACTGGTGTCGCCGCATCGCGCCAAACGGCCGTGGCGAGGCGAAGCCTCACCCAGGACGGCCATTGTCATGCTGTCGCACGACCCGGGCTGCCATCTCTGCCCCGGCAACGCGCGCGCGACCGGCGAAATCAATCCGGCCTATCCCGATACCTTCATCTTCCCGAACGATTTCGCGGCGCTCCTCGCGACGGGAAGCGACGTGGACTTGTCGACCGACAGTATTTTCGAAATCGCCGCCGTCCGGGGCGAAGCGCATGTCATCTGCTACGCGCCCGATCACGGCACGACGCTCGCGCGCATGCCGACGACAGATGTGGGGCGCGTGATCGATCGCTGGTGCAAGCTTTCCGTCGAGCTGGGTGCTCGCTGGGCGCATGTCCAGCTTTTCGAAAACAAGGGCGCGATGATGGGCGCGTCCAGCCCGCACCCCCATGGTCAGGCTTGGGCCAGTGATTTCATCCCCGAGGTCGTCGCCAGCGAAGACGCGTCCCAACGCCGCTGGCTCGGCGAACGCGGGACGGTGCTGCTTGACGATGTCGTCGCGGCCGAGGTGACGGCGGGCGAACGGCTGGTCGAGAGCAATGATCATTGGGTTGCGCTGGTCCCGCACTGGGCCGCATGGCCGTTCGAGACACTGCTGGTGGCACGTGGCGATGCGGCGCGGCTTGAGGATCTCGGAGGTGCCGCGCGCGCCGCGCTCGCCGACATTCTGTCGCGCCTGTTGCGGCGCTACGATGGCTTGTTCGACTGCGATTTTCCCTATTCGATGGGCTGGCACGGTGCACCGCACGCGCTGGGCGACGATACCGCGCACTGGCGGCTGCACGCGCATTTCTTTCCGCCGCTGCTACGCTCCGCCACCGTGCGCAAGCACATGGTCGGCTTCGAGCTGCTTGCCGAGACGCAGCGCGACCTGACGCCCGAAAGCGCCGCAGCCCGGTTGCGTGCGGTCGAACCAAAGTGACGCCCGGTGCACGTGCCGCAGCCGGCTTTGCCCGCCATTTCGGCGGCGCGCCCGATGGCGTCAGCTTTGCCCCGGGGCGCGTCAACCTGATCGGCGAGCATATCGACTATAATGACGGTCTCGTCCTGCCGATGCCGATCGCCGCTGGAACGGCTGTTGCGTGGCGAGCGCAGCGTGGCGAAGAGATTGCCGCTGTCGCGCTCGATATTGGCGAGACGCATGATCACGTCGCGCTCGGGTCGGTCGAGCCGACGACGCCGGTCGGCTGGCGGACCTACCTGCGCGGGATGGCCGCCGAAATGCGCGCGGCGGGTTTGCCGGTGGGCGGCGCGCGACTGGCGATCAGCGGATCGATCACGCGCGGGACAGGGCTCTCATCTTCGGCGTCGCTGTGCGTCGCGATCGGTCGCGCACTCGCGGCGGCGGCAGGTGGTGATGTTCCCGCGCCACACGCGCTGGCGCTTGCCGCGCAAGCCGCCGAACGTCGCTGGGCTGGCGTCAATTGCGGGATCATGGACCAAATGGCAATTGCGGCGGGCAAACCGGGTAGCGCCCTGCTGCTCGATTGCCGGAGCCTCGATCACCGGATCGTGCCACTGCCGTCCGACTGGTCCGTGATGATCGCCCAGTCGGGCGTGGTACGCGGTCTGGTCGATGGCCAGTACAACCAACGCCGCCGGGATTGTGAAGCGGCCGCCACCATCCTTGGGGTTGCGTCCCTGCGCGATACGAATCTTGCAAGCGTGGAGGCCACCGATCTCGACCCGACGGTCCGTCGACGAGCGCGGCACGTTGTGGGCGAGATCGCGCGGACGCGGGCAGCAGTCGCAGCGATCGAGCAACACGACCTCGCTCGGCTGGGAGTACTGATCCGGCAGAGTCACGCGTCGTTGCGCGATCTGTTCGACGTCAGTACGCCTGCGGTCGACGCGCTAGCCGATTGCCTCAATGCGGCGATTGGCGGCGAGGGTGGCGCACGCATAACTGGGGGCGGCTTCGGTGGCGCGGTCGTGGCCTTGTTGCCGACGGAAGCCGTGCCCGCAGTGCGTCGCGCCGTACAGGACGGCTACCAAACGCCCGCCGGCACCGCGCCTGACATAATCGTCGAGACAGTATCTTCCACCAGTTGAGCGAATTCCTCAGGCCATGGTCTCGCCTCGCGCCAGCGCGGCCGCGATCACACGGTGGCGCGCACGCGAGATGCTGTAAGAAAACAGGATCATCAGCGAGATGATCGCAATCACCGCCGGCACTGGCCCCCAGATCCACACCAGCCGACTCTGCATCGCGGCGGGCAGCACCACCCCGGTGCCGTGCGGCACATTGTGCGGAAAACCGATCAGATCGAGCGCAACGCCGGCGACCATTACGCCGAGACCGGTTGCCGCCTTACCGGCGAATCCCAGTCCGGCGAAATATAGCCCTTCACGCCTGCGCCCGAATAGATATTCATGCTCGTCAGAGGCGTCCGCCATCATAGACGGATAGGCAACCTGGACGAAGCCCGTGCCGATTCCGGCGACGAAGGAATTGAACTGCATTGGCTGCAGGGCGGCGTCGCCCAGCGGGAAGTAACCGCCCGTCAGCATCGATCCCTGCAGCACCAGCCAATTCGCGATCAGCAGCACAAAGCCGATGATCACGACGTTCTTTTTTTCCATCAGCCGCTGCATCAGCGGCGCGCCGAAGACACCGAGCAGGATGCCGATCAGATAGGCATATCCGATGAACTGAATCTTCTCGCTCTTCATCTGCCAGACGAATACGAAGGCGTGGTTGTTCAGGCTGCCGTTGACGCCAACCGCGATGAAGATCACGACGGCGGAGATGAACAGCAGCCGAAACGATCGGTTGGCGAAAATTTCCTTCAGCTCTTCGGGCAGGCGCCGCAGGATTGATCCGTGCATTTGCTCGGGCTGCGGCAGCGCAGCGGCATAGCGACGCACGCCGAGGCAGCATACGGCCATGCAGACGAACAGCAACGCCGCAACGGACCAGCCGAATCCGGGATAGCCGCCGGGTCGTTGCAAGCCGCCATTGGCGAAAAACACTGAATAGCCGATCGCTGTTACGGCAACGCCAGAGCAGATGCCGGCAAAGGCGCGGTAAACAACCACGCTGGTCCGCTCGGTATAATCCGACGTCATTTCGGCGCCCAGCGCGATGTAGGGGACGTTGAACAACGAGATGAAGCTCCTGACCGCGACCGACATCACGGCCAGCCAGCCGAACAGGCCGATCTGCCCCAGCCCCGGCGGCGGCGAGAACAGCAGGCCCATCGAGATGCTGACGAGCGGCACCGCAACCAGCATCAGCGGCAATCGACGCCCCATCGCGGATTTGATGTTGTCGGACCAGGAACCGACCAATGGATCGACCACCGCGTCGAAGGCGAGGCTGACCGCGAGCGCGGCACCGACCAGGCTGCCCGCCAACCCCAGCACCGCCGAATAATAAAAGAAAATGAAGCCGATCGCTGCGTCGAACCCGCCATTCTGTGCGGCCTGCCCAAGGCTGTAGGCGAGTTTCACCGGCAGCGAAGGCTTCCGCGCCGGTCCATTCGTCTCCGGAACGTCGTGCATTTCAATCGTGGCCACTCGTCATCTCCCCGTTCGCTGCCCGCTATGCTGCCAGGCTTGATTGACTTTATCGGTGCTCAGTATTCCTCGCGCAGAAAGCTGCGTACTTCGGCGATGAAGACGCCGAATTGCTCGCGCCTGACATTGTGGCCGGCCCCGGCAATCCGCACCGAGCGGATGCGTGGGTTCAGCGCAATTACCTCGCCCGCAGCAGCGGCGCTCACCATGCTGCCCCGCGCGGACTCGCCGTGGATCAGCAGTGTCGGCACGGCGATCTGGCTCAACGCGCTCTGCCAATCGTCGCCCATGCCCGGCATGGCGTCCGGATCGACCTGTTGCTTGGCGACAACCCAGTCGGGAAAATCATCGTCGTGCCAATCGGGATGATCGACCCGCCCGAGCGCCGCGATATCGGCGGCGGCGAGCGACCGTATCTCGGTCACCCTGGCGCGGAAGGCCTGTCGCCGAGCGACGCCTTCGTCGCCGGTCATTGGTAGTACGAGCGGCGGGTCTTCCATCACCAATTTCGAGAGTCGATCGGGATGAGCTGCCGCAAAGGACGCCGCCGCGCGCGCGCCGACCGAATGCCCGATCACGACGGGTGCGTGCAGGCCGAGCGCATCGATCGCCTGAGCAATGTCGGCCGCGGGATCATGCGCGGTGCCGACCGCCAACCGGGCGCTGTCGCCATGGCCGCGCGAATCGAGCATCACGATGTCATGCTCGTTGGCAAGCGTACTCGCGGTGCGTCGCCAGCATAGCCCGTTGTCGGTCAGCCCGTGCACCAGCAAGATCGGCGGGCCGTCCCCGCCCGTCCGGTGATAGGCGAGATAGCCGTTCTGTACCGGCACCCTGCCCTCCAGCCACATTCGATCACAGGTGATGTCTGGCGCCGTCACCATGCATACGCTTCGGGCGCCGCGCCGCACGGCGGAAAAACGGCGTCGAGTTGCGCCAGCACCTCTGGATCGAGCCGGAGGTCGGGCGCGTCCGCGATCGAGGCGAGTTGTTCGCGCGTGCGCGGCCCGACGATCGTCGCGGTAATGCCCGGTTGGTGCAGCGTCCAGGCGAGCGCAACCGCGCTGGTGCTTTCTCCCAACTCGGCGCACAAATCGACGAAGCGCGCCAATTGATCCGCTCGAGCGGCAAGCTGCTCGCGCACCCCCTCCGAATCCCGCCGGCCGCCGCTCTCCCCGGCCCGCCCCGCCAGCAATCCACCTGCCAACGGGCTCCAGGTGATGACGCCCACGCCATAAGCGCGGCATGCGGGAATGACTTCGAGCTCTGCTCGGCGCTCGACGAGGTTGTAGAGGGTCTGTTCCGAGACGAGGCCCAGCGCATGGCGTGCGATCGCCTTCTCGTTCGCCTGCGCAATCTTCCAGCCGGGGAAGTTGCTTGATCCTAGGTAGGTAATCTTGCCCTGCGCGATGAGCCGGTCCGCAGCCTGCCAGATTTCCTCGATCGGGGCAGTCCGGTCGATATGATGGAACTGGTAGAGGTCGATATGATCAACCCCGAGCCGCTTCAGGCTCGCGTCGCATGCCATCTGGATGTGCCGCGCCGAAAGCCCGCGATCGTTGATATCGTTCGACATCGGCTCGTGAACCTTGGTGGCCAGCACGATTCGGTCGCGGCGGGTGCGGTCCTCGGCCAGCCATCGGCCCAGGATCGTCTCCGTAGTGCCGACGCCCAGATGGCCGCCATATTGGTTGGCGGTGTCGAAGAAGTTGATGCCGAGGTCGATCGCCTCACCGAGGATCGCGAAGCTCTCCGCCTCCGATGTGCGCGGCCCGAAATTCATCGTCCCCAGGCACAGTTCGCTGACCTTCAGGGCCGATCGACCGAGGTTGCGATAGTTCATTGCGCTGCTCCAGGGGGGCGCCTCACGGTGCGAAGAGCGTTGCGCCGGTCCGCAACTCGACGCTCGAATCGGCGACGCAATAGCGTGTCAGATATTGCGCGCGGGGCGAAAGTCGCTGGTGATCCTGGAACGATATCCCAGGCACGGTCGGCTCGGTGAACCATGGCGCATAGAACTCGAGGTTGGGAATCGACCGCATTGTGTCCGATACGTTGGGCGTGCCGCCATGCCAGGCGCGCACGTCGCGCACCATGATCGCGCCTGCAGGCGCCGGGCAGACCGTGCTCAGCCGCATCCATTCAGGTTCGTCCTCGAGCGAGGGGATCGCCAAACGGGAATGTTGTGTGCCTGGGATCTGGCGCGTCGGGCCGTTAAGCCGCGTCACATCCTGCGGCAGGAAATTGACACAGACATAGGGGCAGGGCAGGTCGCGAATCGTCACGATCCCGCGCGGATCGACGAACGAACTGAACGGTGATCGCACGGCGCTGACCCAGTCACTTACATCCGAATGCAGCGGCTGGTATTCGATCGCGCCGGGCAGACAGAAATCGCCGCTTGCCGCGCGCAAGGCGAAGTTTGGCGAACCAAAGATTGCCGTGACGAGTTCGTCGACGAAGGGCAGATTGAGCAGCATCTGCCACTCGGGGCGATGCAGCTGGCTTCGCGTCAGGCTCGACCCGCCAAACGAATAGCGATGCGATCCACGGTTGCCGCCGCGCCGCTCGTCGAGCGCCAGAACATCGTTGGCAACGGCACAACACCCGGTGGCCAGAAAAGCTGTCTGTTCCTTGTCGAGGACGTTGGCGATGACAACGAAGCCGTCGCGGCGGAACAGTGCCACCGCCCGCTCGAGCTCGCCCGGCTCCAGTATCTCGAGCCCGCGGATGCCCGTGCAACTGTCAAGATACGCGCGCAGCTCGGCGGCTTCCCGCTCAGCGGGATGCCCGGCCATCAGCAGATGCCGATCTGATTGCAGTGACATCTGGTGCTATTCCCGTCGCGCTAGTCAAGAATCCGAAAGGTGCAGAACCTCCGCCATATTATTGTAGTAAAATGCATCGATGGTCGATTGATCGCAGTTCGTCATCGTCTCTTCGAACTTGCCGATCGGATCGCCAGATCCCTCTGGATGCGGGTAGTCGGATGCATAGACCAGCATTTCGGGTCCGATTTGCTCGATCACCCAGCCCACCGGCTCCCCAGCAAAGGGGGCGACCTTGATGTGGCGCTTCGCGGTGATCGAAGGCATTTCTTCAAACGGGCGCAGGCGCTTGAATACATTCGCCGTGAAGTCGATCATCCTCAGCCATCCCGGCAGCCAGAGACAGCCTTGCTCCATCGATATAACGCGCAGCGCCGGATGCCGCGCGAACACGCCGTCATAAATCATCGCGCCAAGAAACAGTTGCACCGAATTGGCGATGGCCATCACGCCGATTTCCCCGGCTGGTGCGTCATCGCCGATTTCGTGGAAGACACGGCCGTTGTTGCGAAAGCTCGGAGAAACGGGATCATAATGGCCGTTAAGCGCGACATGGCTGACCACCGGCATCCGGTGGCTGACGAATTTCGCCCAAACACGATCGAAATCGGCATGCGTGAACGATCGGCCCTCCGCGTTGCTCTCGTTGGTGTCGACTGCAAAGGTAAAGCAACCATCGGCAAGCCCGGCGTCGATGATGTCGATCGCCTTGTCCGGCCCGAGCCCGAGCGGCACATAGCCGACCGCGCGCATGCGGGGGTCATTCCGGCAAAAATTGCCCATCGCCCGGTTGAGCGCCCGTGCGCCGGCTTCCCGCACTGCCGGATCGGGATCATTATAAAATTGGTGAAAGGTGAAAGTCGCCAGCACCAACTGGATCTCATAGCCGAACAGATCGATCGCACGGGATCGCTCGACCGGATCGAAAGCACCCAGACGCCCCCAGCCGACTTTGCTGTTGTCGAGAATCTGCGCTTCATACTCGGCAGTCAGCGCGGCATCACCTTGCCGGGCAAGGAATTGCTCGCGGCCAAGTTCCAGTCGATCGCGCTTTTGGATGACCGGCTGCTGGTCGAGCATCGACGGGAGCATAGCCTTCTCGTCGGCGCTGGCCGTATCGAACAGGAAATTTTCGAGCTCGATCAGGTGGCTGTCGACGTCGATGATCCGCCGGGTGCCTGCATAGGTCATGTCCATCTCCTCTCCGGTGTCGCGATTGCGGGGTGGCGCTAGGACTGCAAAGTCTCGAGAAGCCGCGACTCAATCCTATTATTATATAAAAGGTCAATACACTTCTGCGCCCCAGCGGTCAAATGACGACGCCTGACGAGGCCGAACGATCACCGCCCTGCTTCGACTCGTTTGCAAATGTCCGGTGCCGCCAACGCTGAAAGCGAAAACGCTGCACCCAACCCCCGCAATTCGACGATCTCGACGAGATTTCCCTCAGGATCGCGACCAAGGATCGTGCGAAGTTGTTTGCTCTCCAGACATCCGCTCAGCAGCGCGCCACCAAGCGCAACCAGTCGCGCCGCATCCGCATCGAGATCATCGCTTTCGAGGCACAGGCGACTGTAGCCGGGATCAAGAAGATGGCGTGTTGCTTCGGCGGGGCTTTGGGGCGCATGGAATTGCCAGAGTTCGAGCTGTAGGTTGCCCGCAGGCAACCACGCCCCCTCGATTTGTGCGTCGACGAGCCCGCCCATCCTGTCGAATTGCGGCCCCGGCCCGAACCGGCCCCTGCTCTTGAGCTCGGTGCCGAGCAGCGCAGCATAAAACGCAATTGCCGGCTCCATGTCGCGGGTCACCAGCGCGACATGGGCGAGCCAGGTCGGCTCTGCGATAGGGGCGTAGGGCAGCCCCTCAATCTCCATGATGCTGCCCTCGGGATCGCGCGCATAGGCGTATTGGTTGCCGGTTCCCAGATCGAGCGGCGGGGCGATCAGACTGCCACCGTGCGCCGCGACCGCGGCGGCAAGCGGCGTGATATCATGGTTCTGGATGCAAAAATGGCGAATACCCGCGCGGTTGATCGGGTTGGCAACCGGCGCGGGCACCCCGCCTGGCCACTGCGGCGCGATGAGCAGGAGATAACCGTTGCGGCCCGCCAGCAGGCAATGGTTGGAATCCATGCCGCCAAGATCATGATCTATCGCCGCCAGCGCTGCAGACTCGGAGACAGCCATCTCCTGCATCTCCGCTGCCGCGCCATAAAAGTCTCGGGCTGCTGCCAGATCGCGCACCGCCAGTGTCACATGATGAATACCCAAAATCATCAGCAATCCTTTGCAGTGCGAAGCGGTGCCGCAGGACGGATCCAGCTCCCTTCAGAACCCGGCCTGCGGCTCATCGCAATCGGATAGCTCGCCCGATTAGAACTTGGTGCGCACAGTAATCCGCCACGTCCGTGGGTCGCCGATGAACTGCGTCGCCGACGTCCCGTCGAGCTGCCGGTAGGAACTGCCCAGAATGTAATTGGCATAGACCTGGTCGGTCGCATTTTCGACAGAAAATGCGATGCCGTACCGATTGTCTGGCCCATTGATTCCGACCCGCAGATTAAGCAGTCCATAGGCATCGACATTGGCAAAAGCCGCGCCATTCAGATCGGTGTTTTTGGCCGATTGCCAGTTCCACTCGGCGCGCAGGAACCCCTCGAAATCGGAGCGACCGAGCTTGGTGCGGTAATCGCCGACGATCGAATAGAAATCATGGGCGTTATCTCGGAATTGCCTGCCATTGAGCGCGGGGATAGCCGTGAACCTCGCAATCTTGACATCGTTGAGGGTATAGGAACCGCTGAGCGTGAGGCCAGGCAAGGCCTTTGGCCGAAGGATTACCTCAGCTTCGATCCCCTTCGACCTCAGCAGGTCAATTCCGATGTTCTGGGCCGCTCCGACGGCCGTCTGCGTGATCGTCTGGAGGTTTTCCAGGTCCTGGCTGTATATGGTGACGTTGGTCGTCAGTGCCTTGTCAAAAAGCGCGGTCCGGAGCCCGGCTTCATACAGTGTCGGGATTTCGGGCTTGAGCACCGGCAAGCCGCCGGGGCTGAGGACAGCCGCAACGTTCACGCTTTCCGCCACGTCAATGCCCGGCCCCTTATATCCGCGCGACCAGGAAACATAGGTCATGATGTCGTCGGTCCAGAAGTACCGCCCGATCACGCGACCGGAGAAATTGTCGTTCCGGACCGGCTGGACGCCAATAACATTGGGCCCGAAAAACGCCCCAAAGGGCGCCGCCGGATTGATCGCGGTAGAGACACGGTTGTAGGTGGCGAGCAGCGTGTCGTGGGTGTAGCGCCCGCCGACGATGATCGAGGCCTTACGCGACAGGTTGAATGTCGCCTCGCCAAATGCGGCATAGCTGTTGGTCTCGACCGTACGGTCGGCGCGCGTTCGAACGTTGAAGAACGGCGGGAAAGGCAGGCCAAACTCGATATCGACCCGCCCGTGCGCGTCCAGATCTTGATGGAAAAAATACAGGCCTCCGACATAGTCGACGACCGAACCGATCTTGCCGTTCAGCCGCAGTTCCTGCGTGAATTGCTCGGTCCCAACGGTGGTGCCGTTGCGACTATTGAGATTGGAGTTCGAAACACCGTCTGCTTCGTTAAATTCGTCGATGTTCCACTGTCGCCACGCCGTGATCGACGTTAGCGACGTCGAGCCGAAATCATAATCGAGGTTCAGCGCAAGCCCGCCAGAGTTAGTCCCCTCGAAAATTCGGTCGCCACGCACACCGACCCGGCGATTGCTGGGTCCAGCAACGATGTTGAGCGCCGCAAGCGCATCGCGCAACTGCAGGACACCTGTGTTGGTGGCGAACGGAATGGCGCCCGACGGTGGCCCGGCCACCCGATAGGTCGGTTGGCAACAGCGATTGCTCCCCCGTTCGATATCGCCGGTCAAAACGATTTTCAGCGCATCACTGGGTTGAAACAGCAGTTTGCCGCGAACAGCGTAAGTGTCGCGGTCGTTAAGGTCGGGCTGGCCGGCGATCGCGTTGACCAACACGCCATCACGACGGTTATATGTGCCCGTCACACGGAATGCGAGCGTGTCTCCGACGATTGGACCCGTTACCGTCCCCCGAAGCCTTGTTTCATTGAAGCTGCCGTAGCTTGCCTCTGCCCTGCCGCCAAATTTAAATTCCGGGTTATTCGTCTGGATGTTGATGACCCCCGCCGATGCGTTCTTGCCGAACAGCGTGCCTTGTGGCCCCTTGATAACTTCGATCGACTGGACATCGAGAAAATCGGTGAAACCTTGCGCTTCGCGTCCGAGGACGACGCCGTCGACTACCGTCGAAACGCTCGATTCAAACCCGTCGCTAAAGCTGAAGGTCGAAATGCCGCGTATTTTGGTGCCGGTCGCGCGCGCCGTATTCAGCGGGGAAATGCTGACGCCGGGAACGAATCGAACAACGTCTGAGAGCTGCACGAACCCGGTGCGATCCAGAAATTCGCCAGTCAGCACCGAAACCGCAAGCGGCGCATCCTGCAGCGTTTCGCGCGTCTTACGCGCGGACACGATGATATCATTGGGCGATCCATTGGCGCTATCGTCCGACACAGGCGGCGCTGGAGTCGCCTTTGGCGCATCTTTGGTATCATTATCGGTCCCGAGCACCTCGGCTGCGGCGGGGCTAAGCGGCACGAACAGCAAGGCTGCACATCCAAGGAAAACAGATTTACGTAATAATACCATAGTCTTAACTCCCCCTCTTGATGCATCGCATTGTGCCCGGTTGCATACGGGTCGAGATGCTTGACTTGGGATACGTATTATACATAAAGTCAGTAAGCAAGCTGAATCGTCAACTCAAGGGTCGATTTGGCAAGAATTCCACGGCAGATCGTGGTATGTGCTGCTGTGAATTGACCTATGGTCTAATAAATCGGCACTTCAGGGCGAGTGGAAAAGAGTATGGCGGTTGAAGGCACGCTGGAGGGGAAGGTGGCGCTGGTAACAGGCGCCGCGCAGGGAATCGGCCTGGCCACCGCGGTTATGCTGGCGCGCGCCGGTGCCAACGTCGTGGCGCTCGATCTGCCGGGCGCAAATTGGGAGCCGCTCCGGAACGGTTGCGCCGCGGTCGGGCAGCGTCTGGAAACGGTCGAATGCGACGTCGCTGACGAAGCGAGTTGGGAGCAGGTGACCGGTGTCGTTCGCAGAACGTTTGGTCGCCTCGATATCATGTTCAACAATGCCGGCATTTCCGGGCCGAGCCGTGCACTCTGGGACTACCCGGTCGCCGACTTTGACAAGGTGATGCTCATCAACTGTCGGGGGGTATTCCTGGGTATGAAATGCGCTGCCAGCCTGATGCAGAGCGGCGGTTCCATCATCAATATGTCGTCAGTCTCTGGGCTCGGTGGAGGGCGTTTTTTACTGGCCTATAATGCGAGCAAGCACGCTGTCATCGGCATGACAAAGGTTGCTGCCGTTGAGCTCGCGGAGCGCAATATTCGGGTCAATGCCATTTGTCCGGCCATGACCGAGACGCCGATGATGCTCAGCCTTGAAGCCGGCAAGACCGAAGCGGAGATCGCCGCGCTGCGGGCACGATTTGCCGCCATGATTCCGCTTGCCCGCTATGCACAGCCCGAGGAAATCGGCGCCGTCGTGCTGTTTTTGGCCAGTGACGCATCGTCATTTGTGACGGGGGCGGCCCTACCCGTCGATGGTGGCCTGAAGGCGCAATGACGTGCCGCCGGTACCATACCAGCCCGCTTCTTTTTGACGATAAGTGTAATTATAATATGCAATCGGCTCGCATGTTGGCCAGTGCCGGACCATTTCGGGGTTTGCACATCAACACAATAGCTGCTGGATTTGCGATCTGAAGGATGTCCCGCGATGAGACTGAAGCGATTGTTCCTTGGCCTTGCTGCCATCATTGCCACGGGGGGGGCCATGGCTGCTTATGAACTGACGCCGACAGTCCATGCGGGGCTGGCGGGAGAAATGCCCGAACTTGCTCGGTCGGGCAGCTATCGACTCGGCACCGCCGTTGTGCAGATGACCCTGCCGGCGCGCGGGCGCATCACCGCGCTCAGCATGGTGAGCGGGCATGAAGAGGTTGCCGACCGCATCATTGCCGTGCGCTACTGGTATCCAGCTGATTCGACGGCGAAGGGCAAGGGTGCTCGCTATGATCACGTCATGCATTTTCCCTCACAGCCGCCTTTCCCCCTCTCAAGCCAGGGCACAGCCATTGCCGACGCTAGGCCGTTGCCGAACGGCACCTTCCCCCTGGTGTTAATGTCGCACGGATATGGCGGCTGGGGCACTCAGTTCAGCAACCTTGCCGAACATATCGCCTCGCACGGATATGTCGTTGCGGCGATCGAGCATCAGGACATGCCGGCGGATAGCGTCGCGACGTTCCTGGCATCATTCGGCAACGTCCTGGTAGACCGGACGCTCGACCAGCGACAGGTTCTTGCCCGGATCGCCAGCGACGTTCGCGCCCGAAAGGCACCCTATCTAAAGCTGATTGATATGCGCAGCGTCGGGCTGATCGGCTATTCGATGGGCGGCTATGGCGCAATCAATTCGGCGGGTGCGCCCTATCGGCTGGATGACGGGCCGCTTGCCCGAATCCCGCAGACGGCGAAGGACCAGCTTAGCCAGGCTGCAGCGGAGGCCGTTCAGATCAAAGCGCTTGTCCTGTTCTCCCCTTGGGGCGGCCAGCCCGACAGCCGAGCCTGGGATGCCGCCGCGCTTGGCCGGATCACCCATCCTGTCCTGCTGGTCGCGGGCGACCAGGATGATGTAGTCAACTTCAAGGATGGTGTTTCCTGGCTTTTCAAGAATATGACAGGCAGCGATCGCTATATGCTCGTCTACCGTGAGGCCCGTCACAACATCGTCGGCAATCAATTTAACCTGGCCCCCGACGCTCCGTTTGTCGCCGCCGAGTTTTTGAAAGAACCCGTATGGCGCAGCGACCGGCTTAACGCCATCAACCAGCACTTCGTGACCGCCTTCCTGGACCTGACGCTGAAGGGCGAAGAGGCCAAGCGCGCCTATCTTGCGGTCCCGACGATCGATTCCGACGGGGGCGAATGGCCGACTTCATTTGGGGAGCAACTCAATGGAATGGTTGCTGGGCCAACGCAGAACAAATATTGGCGAGGTTTTCAGCGCCGTTGGGCCACCGGACTAGAGATGCACCATGCTGCGCCGAGCAATTCTTCACTTGAATCCAAATGAGGCCGAAGGGCATCGTCAGACAATCGTGGCACATACGCGCGGGCGTGAGTATCCCTCCGGAAGATCCGCAAATTCAGCGCCAACCCGGCCAGCCCGTTTCACTGCGTCACCTCGGCACCCGCGTTGATCCGGCTGGTCATCATGACGTAAATCCATCACTTGTTGTCTTTGCGGAACCAGGAGGATCTGGTGTTCGCGCGCGAGATCGACCCTTGTCACGAAACAATACGGATGTGGTGGAACAGGTTCTGTCCGATGGTTGCCGGCGACATCCGCCGGACGGGAGTCAGCCGTATGCGCGGGTTTGGCTACAGCCAATGCCACCAAGCCCGCCGAGCGCCGCGGCCCGGCAACACCGGGACGGAGCTACCTTTCATTCCAAGGCGACGACGTTGCCACCTACGGTGCACCGCCGCACGCGGTGGGCATCGATCTGCAAGGCCCCCACGCATCAATTTGGTGTCTCGCGGTCGTCGTGTGGGAGCGACCCCGAAGGCAACTTGTTCGAAGTTCTTCCAGTCTCGCCCGAAGCGCTGGTCACCGTCGCTTCGATGTTCGCAGCACGGCAGGGGCAGATTGTCGATTCCGCCCGCTCCAACTATCGCCCGCGGGTGGCAGATGGTCAGCCGTGATGGCCGGCCCACCCATTCCTATCGCCGCAGCACTCGAAACTCGGCATGGCTACGCTTCGGTCAACGGGATCACGCTGCATTATTTTGAGCAAGGACGGGGTCCGCCCGTCATTCTGCTCCATGGTTTCCCCGATCATGCCGGCGCCTGGCGTCCGATTGCCAACCGGCTTGCCGGCTCTTACCGGGTGATCGCCCCTGATCTGCGCGGCTATGGCGATAGCGAACGCCCGACATCGGACTCTGATTATCGGCTCGATCTTTTGATCGATGATATTGTTGGCCTACTCGATGCGCTTAACCTGGCGACGGTCTGTCTGTGCGGTCACGATTGGGGCGGGGTGTTGGCCTTTGCCTTGGCGACGGCCCACCCCGATCGCATTGCCGCGTTGATTGCGCTGAACGCGCCGCCCCTCGGGGTGCTGCAAGCGATGATCTGGCACGACCCCGCCCAGCGCGTAGCATCCCAATACATCAACGATCTGCGTGCCGTAGGTGCCGGGGCGCGCTTCAACGAGGCCAATGTCGACGGCCTGATCGAACAGTTTCTAGGAGAGCCTTTGCAGCAGGGCGCTCTCACGCCTGAAGATGTGGCGGCTTATCGCCATGCCTGGACGCGGCCCGGCGTGTGGCAAGCCATGCTCGCCTGGTATCGGGCCGCGCCACTCGAGGTGCCCACCGACAAAATCACCATGCCGGACGTCACCCTGTCGATCGAATCGATCAATTGTCCGGTGCTGGTGATCTGGGGCGATCGCGACGAGGTGTTCGTGCCCGCTATGGCCCATGCGATTGCAGAAGCTTGCCGCAATGCGCATGTCGAACGGGTGGCTATCGCTGGTCACATGCCGCACCGCGATGCGCCCGACCATTGTGCGGCGCTGATTGCAGCTTTTCTCGCCGACCATCCCTGTCAATAATTTTGCCAGACCAATGTAGCAGTCGGCCACCGGTACTGATAGCGGACACGAATAAACCTCAGATGCGATCTAAAATTGCACTTCCCCTTCGCTGTTTTAACTTATCGCACGAGCTGATTCGGCTTCTGGTGATGATTTATGAGCAGCGCATTCTCAGGCGTTCAAAACTCCGACGGACCCGGCGCGGTTCATTCGGCGGTTTAGACATTCTCGTGAGTGTGGCAGGGACAGCGATCCTCGGTGCGCTTGAGACCTACGCAGACGACGCTTTCGACCGATCATTTGCGCTCAATGTTAAAGCGCCATTCCTCACCGCGAAGAGGGCCGCGTCCCTCATGACAAAGGGCGGGCGTATCATCACAATTGGCAGCATCGTCGCGGACAGGATGCCAGGTGCGGGCGGAACGCTGTATGCCGCCAGCAAGGCGGCTCTGGGAGGGATGACACGTGGCTTGGCCCGCGATCTAGGGCCGCGAGAAGTCACAGCGAACTTGGTGCAGTCGGGGCCGATCGACACCGAACGAAATCCGGCAGATGGCCCTAACGCCGCCCTAAATAGAACCCCGCTTGCCATTCCACGCCATGGAACTGCCGATGAGGTTGCAAGCCTCGTCGCGTACTTGGCACCGCCAGAAGCGGGATTTGTCACAGGCTCCACCTACAATATCGATGGCGGATGGAGCGCTTAAGCGTCCGGTTTCAGTCACTTGATGTCCGCAGACAAACGGCGAGAACTGGGCCGGTTGCCGTCTGGCAGGTCCTGGGAACGCGGGTGGCGTATCAGGTTCGAGCTCGCCTATTGCGTGATCGCGTGGCACGCGATGACGGCTATAAAAACGCTTATTTCCCTCCTCCGATCCAGCGGGGGTAGATGGCGCTCGCCGGATAGGCTGCAGTGTCATGGGCTGGAATAACGGTCAATTTGGGATCGCGCGCCATCAGTCGGCGAACGCCGACGATCTCGGCGTCCATCTTCGGGAGGTCGAGGTCGACCATTTGGCGCATCGCAAAAAACTTGTGAGCTGGCCGAGTAAAACCCTCAAGTGCCCAGGTAGTGTCACCGGTCAGAAAATAACGGCGCCCTCCGGTATTTATGAAGAGGCCAACCGAGCCTACGGTGTGCCCGGCCATCGGTACAAGTATAAGACTGCCGTCGCCAAAAACGTCTTGTGATTGGCGATATTGTTCATAGGGTCGCTCGCTGAAAACGAACGGTCGCCATCTAATCGTTTTGGCGTCGATTTGGCCCGGCAAGAATCCTTGATGGGCACCACCGATACGCGCTTGCCGCAGCTCGTCAGCTTGGATCCAAACGTTCGCATCCGGAAAATCCTCTATGCCCCCGGCATGATCGAAGTGCAGATGCGAGGGGATGATGATGACCGGCCGGCTGGGGCAAGGGTGGGTTGCGGCGATGACGTCAGCCGCGGGCAACAGCTTTTGATAGCGGAACGCCAGGCGTTGCAGCAGCGAGAATTCGCCAATCTGGTTATCGATCGCGCGCCCAAGACCGGTGTCGAAAAGGACCAGACCTTTCGGATGGCAGATCAACACGGCGCTATGCGCCATGGTCCGTTGCCGCAGCCAGTTGCCCCCCTCAAACATAACACCCTCAGGCGCCATGATCGTGGCCGTAGGCAAAATTGAGAATCTCAGGCCAAAATCTGGCGTCGCTGTTCGCGGGACGACGGAACCCTCAGCATGGGCGGCGATATCAATGTGGCGTCGCGTCAACACGACGGCGCCCGCACCTATGAGACCGACAACAACCAGCACAGCTAGCACCAGGCCCCAAGCTCTCTTCAAAGTGTTTCTCCGATTGCATTTGCGAGCGCCGCCTTCGCCACCATCAGCGGCCTTGTTGATTTGCTGACGCGAGCGAGCAGCAGCGCGCCTTCGATCTGAATGAGCGCGAGTTCCGATAGCCTCTCAGCAGCATCCGGCCCCATGCCACGCGCCAAGAGGCCGGCGCCGATGGCCGACTGCCAATCCGCGTATACGGCTCGGATGGCCGCTTGAAGCACGGACTCGTGCTCACCGACCTCCAGTGCGCTCAAAGCAACTGGACACCCCTTGGTGAATTGACTGGCGTCCAGCGCCTCAGCAAAGCCGTCAATAAGCCGACAAGTTGCAGCCGAGGCATCGGGGCCGTCCGCAAACTCCGTTGTGATCCATTTGGTGATACGTCCGCCAGATGCGTGCACCGCAGCCGCCGCCAATGCCTCTTTCCCGCCGGGGAAATGGAAATAGAGCGAACCTCTGGAAACGCCGGTCAGCGCCAGCACCTCTGTCGTGCTGGTCGAGCGATAGCCATGTTCCTGCAGACTGGAGGCCATGGCTTCGATCAAAATATCTTTTGTGCCCGAGCTGCTCATCAGCAATAATTAGACAAGTCTATCTAATTGTCAATGCGTGCCGCATCCCAACACGACATACCCGAACGAAAACCAGCTATCCTTACCTCGCCGCTCGGAATCCGGCTTTCTCATCTCGGCCAACTTTGCTCTAGCGACGTAAAGGCGGGCAAACGCCCTAACGTCAGGTTCTGCAGAAAGCCATTATTCGGCGATCACAGAGGGAATGGCGGGTAAGTCCTTAGGTCCGGACCTTTGTGGGGGCGCAGCGGCGAGCCTAAACTAACGGCAGGTTTTAGGGACGCCGATCAGCGCTTTGAATGGCGACAATTGGAGCGCGGAGCTGCTGTCGTCTTTCAGCTGAAGGAACGGCCGATATCGCTTCGGCGCTGCCCAAAAGTGGCCAGGCTGCAAACCACCCATGCTGTCGGCAAAGCCCGCATGAACGCAAAGGAGCTCTTGCGCGAGCCAGAGGGCTCGACGAACTGCGTAAATGTTGGCGATGGCTGCATCCCGGATGGTCTGCCGAATGCCAGCATGACAATGCCGTTCGATTGTCATTTCGCGCAGCGGAGCGCGGGCCGTCCAGCCCAAAGCGCTCCACTGATGCAGGTTCCAGCCCCCGTGCGGTGGGCTTGTCGGAACCTGCAAAATCAGATGGTGCGGGCGGTGGGAATCGAACCCACACTCCTCTCGGAACTGGATTTTGAATCCAGCGCGTCTACCAGTTCCACCACGCCCGCGACGCCGTTGCCTATAGCGCAGCCAAATTTTGGCGCAACGCCAAAGGCAAGCACCGCGCGTCACGTCGCGGGCTTCGTGGCCTTTCTGCGAGCGGCGATCGGTTTCGGCTTCGCTTTGCGAACATTGACCGCAGACGCGTCGATGTTGTTCTTCAGATGTCGTCCGTAAAATTTCTCGATCATCTCGACGCTTGTGCGGCAGTTTTTGGCAACCTGGTAAATGTCTGCGCCTTCGAGCAAGCGCAGGCAGATATAAGTGTGCCGGAGGCTGTAGCAGGTTCGGATATGGTCATCGCGATCGAACTTCAGGTTGAGCTCGTCGAGCACGGTGTTCATCAGCTCGCGCGGCGTCTTCCCAAATATGACATCGGTCGGCTTTAGCTGCTTGCGCTTTCGAACCCGCTCGAACGGTAGGATCGCCCCCGGCATCGACTTGCAAAATCCAACGCCGCGCTTGCCGCGTACCTCGATCTCCAGGATGCGCTCGCCGGTCGATTCATCCTGCACAATTTTGACGTCGCGCGTCTGAAGACGAGCAGACTCGTCGGGTCGTAACCCGGTGTTGCCCATAAAGAGCACATAATCGTGGAAGGTTTCGCAGACCTCTCGCCAGCGCTCCTTCGGCGGGTTCTTCGCCCGCTCGCGCGTCGCCTCATAAAGTATCTTGTATTCCTCCGGCGAAAACCACGCGCGGTGTTCGACCTTGCCCGACGTCTTGTAGGGCGCCGACATGTCGGGAAGCGCGTCGATCCAGCCCTTGCGATTGGCTGTCTTCAGCACTTGGCGCAGTGTTACCACCTCGCCGTGCAACGTCGCACGGGCGGGCTTCTTCGGCTTGCCAGTTTTGGGGTCGAGCCGCGACGTTTGTCGATGCACCCGATATTCCTGAACCGTGCCCGCGTTGATGTCGCCAAGAGCAAACTTGCCGAAGAACGGAAGGAGGTGAACGCGGACGTGATCCGACTTCTGTTTCACATATTCGGCATTGCGCTCGCCAAGCGTAATGACCTCGAATTCGCTGGCGAACGCATTGGCGGCATCGCCGAAGGTAGGACCAGTGGGCGTTCGCCGACGCCGACCATCGGTCGACGCGCCGGGACCGGCGACAAGGAGCTGGACAGGGTTGTCCAGCAAGGGAGCGCCACCGCGTCGGCGTTGGCGATCCTCGACGCACCGCTCCATATACCAGTCGCGGGCGAAATCCTTGGCGGCCGCAAGATTGACCTCTTTGGTTGTCTGTCTATGATTTAGACTGCCAAGGTAAGTCGAGCATTGCCAGTAGCGGCTGTTCTCACGGCGATAAACGTGAAGCGCTCCATCCATCAAAACATGGGTCTCAACTGGCATATCGAACACCCCAAACTGTGTAAGACATGTGTAAGGGTTTTTTAGGTCGATCGCCTAACGATAAATTGTTGATTTTCCGATGTTTTTTGGTCAGTTTGTTAGGCCAAACGCCATTTTGAGTCCGGCGCGTCTACCAGTTCCACCACGCCCGCAACGCAGTGCTCGCTAGACCAAGCCGGGCGCTGCTGCAAGATGGGGCGTCTTGTGATTATCGGGCGTTGCGCGCCATATATCGCCAATGAAGGAAAAATCATGAGCGTCGCGTTTCGCCGGGAGAGCGATGAGGAGCATCTGGAGCCCAAATTCGAGCTGCCGATTCCGCCGGGCCCCAATCTGGTGACGACAGCCGGGCTGGCGATTATCGAGGCGAAGCTGGCTGAGGTGGAGGCGGTGATCGCGGCTGAGCCCGAGGAGAAGGTCCTTGCCGATGCCAAGCGGCAATGGCGCTATTGGATCACGCGCAAGACCAGCGCGCAACTCGCCCCACCGCCGCCAGCCGACCGGGTGGCGTTCGGGTCGCGGGTGCGATTCACGCTGAATGGCGCGGAACGCGAGGTGACGCTGGTGGGGAGCGATGAGGCGGAGGGAGCGGACGACAAGATTCCGTTTACTGCCCCGCTGGCTCGCGCGCTCATTGGCGCTGAGGTGGGCGAGGTGCTCGATTTTGGCGGGCGGGCGGATGCGATTGAGATTGTCGCGATCGGCGGCGCGGAGGCGCGCTGATCCGACGCGTTCCGGGGATGCGAGCGTCGGTTGGTGCTTAGCCCGGAGGCGAATGTTCCCGAATGTTCGCACTGATGCGATCGCTGCGGCGCCGGGGCTGGTTGGCGTTCATTAGGGTGATTCTGGAATCGGGGCCGGCGCCGGCGCTTGGTGGCATATGGCGTGGTCAGGCGTCTGTCGGGCCTGCCTTGCGCATCGTGAAGTTGCGGAAGTTGCGGATTGCCATTGCCTATTGCGGAGCCGCGTTGCGGGCACGCAATACGGGTGATGATTGACGGTCTGAAAGAGCGAGCGCGGCGATAGCATTTGCCGGCGCTGTAGGACAGCGGCATGCGCGCGGGGCGGTCGATCGAGTTCGGTATTGTGTCCCCGGGAGCGCGGTATTGTGTCCCCGGGAGCGACAGCACAACAATAGCCGACCTTGCGGGTGGGGAGGTGGGCCCCGGCACAAGGCCGGGGTGACGGGTGGATGAGATGGCAACAATCGCTTCTATTGCGGATATACGACCGTAGCGCGATGTAGCAGTCACGATGGGCAGACTCGAATATCAATGCTGCTATTGCGATGAAGGCATAGCAAAAGCCGACAGCGGCGCTGTCCGCATTGTTCTCTCAGGCTTATGGGAGGATCATAGCGGAACTATGCAAGAAGTGTTCGCTCACCCCCAATGTGCGGCTGACAAGTTTGGCGGAGCGCTAAGTTCTTCGGTCCCGTTCGATATCAAGGCTTTTAAACCGGACTGAACGGCAACTAAACACCACGCTCACCAATTCCCGCCAATTGCTTTTCCAACTAACTCCGCGGCGCCTGCCGCCGGTAGCTGAGCGCTTCAGCGATGTGGATGCGCCCTACCCCTTCGCTCCCGCTCAAATCAGCGATCGTGCGGGCGACGCGGAGGATGCGGGTGTAGCCTCGGGCTGACAGACGCATTGCCTCGGCGGCTTGGGCCAGCAGCTTGCGGCCTGCATCGTCGGGGGTGGCGACGGCGTCCAGCACGGGACCGTCGGCCTCCGCATTTGTCCGTGCCGCCGTATCGGCATAGCGCGCCGACTGGATCGCCCGCGCCGCCGCTACACGCGCGGCGACCTCAGCTGAACCCTCGGCCGGTGGCGGCAGGACGAGATCGGCGGCGCTGACCGCGGCGACATCGACGTGCAGGTCGATGCGGTCGAGCAACGGCCCCGAGACCTTGGCCTGATAATCGGCGGCGCATCTCGGCGCGCGCGAGCAGGCGAGCGCTGCATCACCCAGATGCCCACAACGGCACGGGTTCATCGCCGCGATGAGCTGCACCCGCGCTGGAAAGGTGACATGCGCGTTCGCCCGCGCGACGCTGACGGTGCCGGTTTCGAGTGGCTGGCGCAGCGAATCGAGCACGGCGCGCTGGAATTCGGGCAGTTCATCGAGGAACAGCACGCCAAGATGCGCGAGGCTAACCTCGCCCGGCTTCACCTTCAGCCCGCCACCGACCAACGCCGCCATCGAGGCGGAGTGATGCGGGCTGCGATAGGGCCGTGTGCGGGTGAGCCGCCCGCCGTTGAGCGTGCCTGCAACACTGGCCACCATCGACACTTCCAGCGCTTCGCTTGAATCCAGGGGCGGCAAAATGCCCGGAAGGCACGATGCCATCAGCGATTTGCCCGACCCCGGCGGGCCGACCATCAGCATGTTGTTTCCAAAAGACCCCTACGTCAAATGTAGCCGGGACGAATGGGGATACTGGCGAAGTCAGCCGTGGCACCGCTTCGATATTTATAGTCAAGGCGGGATGCTCCGTCCCCTTGTCCACGCAATATCAGCTCGATGGCCACGGGTGCGTCCTGGTGGCGTCCCCATTCATTGACCCGGTCTAGGTTGGCATCGGTGAAGAAGGCGGAAAATCCGTCTAAGTCAGCACGGGCCTCTGCCAGGCGCTTGTAGGACTTTTTGACACTCTTATAGGCCGCCGCCCGTTGCTCGTCCGTCATGCTCGCTACAGCCTCCAGAGCCGCATTGTCATCGTGACACTGGAACTTCTCAAAGGCAGCGCGGACCTCCTGAATGGCCTTCAAGGGATCGAACGCGCCTACGAAGGCCCCCGCCCCGGCAAGCAGGCCAAACCGCACCGTTCGGGTTTGGACACTGGAGCCTCTAGTCCGTATCCCCGATGGCCCGCCACTCGTGGTCTGCATGACCTCGTTGACGCTGAGCTGCCCTCCGTTTCTGGCGGCATCGCGTAGAGCAGCGAAAGGCTCCTTGAGTTTCCTGAGCGCTTTGTGGAGCGCTGTGGCGACTTCGGCCCGTGGGGCAAGCAGAGCCGCTTCGGCCAGAGCATCTCTAAGCATCGGCAGGGCCTCCAGGAGGTATTCTTCTTCCTGCTCTCTCTTCAATCGCTCTTCATATTCACGGTTCGCCGCCATCTGCACTGCGCCGCCCGCACAATCGTTACCGACGCAAGCAATGGCCTTGAGGTCTGTGAGGAATATCAGCCATCCCGACAGGAACTTATTCGGTGTTGCACACCGGGGACAGGGCATCATAGTGCCGTCCGCCCGTCGATCCTTCGCCACCTCGAGCGGGCGAAGGTTTAGGAAAGGCTCATCCTTACCTATCGGCTGGTGATAAAGGTCGGGGATCAACTCGGGGTGTCCGGTTGCTACGATCTGTTCGGCATAGGACCTAATGACGTCCGGCGCAGGTCGCGCATCGAAGGCCTTGAAGGGCTTGGGGTCGAGGGTCGCCGTGGGGAACACCATTAGTTCATATATCGAACAATTCGGAAACGCAGTCAATGGCGGCCCGTAGTCATATGCCCCTGAGGGGGCCTGTTAGCCCCGTACGGCACACCTGGGGCCATTTGGCCACTCACGACCAGGGTGGGGCTTCTGCCCTCCTAGACCCCCTGGGTCCCCAATAGGAGCGGAGGTAATTTACCCAATGATCCAACCTACAATTGAGGCAAGCAAGAGCGCCCCGATGACTGCTGCCTCAATCTCGATTGCCGCCCGTTTCCGCATGGAGGTGTTTTGGCTGCAACGGTCTCGATTGGCAACGGGGGCGCTAGGTTCCCTTGAAGTTTACGGTCGCTATTGACCTTTAGGACTGGCAGTTAACCCTCGTGCATTTACGGGGCTGAACCTTTCAGGCGTTAACCGCTGGACGCCCCCCCATGAGTCAGCCTAGCGATCGTTCCCTACAGAGGAGCGGCAATGTCTATTCCCGTCAATTGTCAGCGCTGCGGATATCGCGGCCTTTCGCAAGACATAGTGTTCTCAGACTTGATAGGCGTGAGGATACAAGGCGTCGGTGTGCCATGCCCAAAATGCGGTGGGCATGCCAATCTTCAATCTGGCACCTATGATTTTGTAGGCGAAGTGATTTCCGCCTTCCGCGCCCCCGGTATGACACGGGAAAAACTCGATGCTGCAAGTCAGGTGGTGAAAGAGGCCGCGACCGGGGCCATTGTCTCAGATGATGCGCTTCAGCAGTTGAGCAAAATCAGTGGTCAACTAGCCAAAATAATTGAGAGAAGCGACAGGACAAGAATCGATTGGAATTTGATCTTTACGATATTGGCGATGATCTACACTATCTGGGTCGGTCATAACTCTGACAATGATGCACGGGAGGCTCTAGCAGAGTCTCGAACTCAAACCGAAATCAATCGGAAGATTCTTGAAGAATCAAGAGCGCAAACTGCCTTATTACGAGAATTGACGAACGAAACAGCGAAGAAGTCGGCAGTTCAAGTAAAGAGGAGCGCATTAGGGAATCGCGCTGAGCGTCGTAAGTCCGCCGCAGTTGAACGCCGTTCGAAAGGCTGCCGTAAGTGAATGCTCAAGCAATATTCATTGGGTTGTTATAGGTCTAACTCTTATAAAGCGCCTGATAGTGTATTTGGGGCGTGTTTTTGATTCTGCCTTTGCCCAGAGAAATGATGGCCGGGACGAATCGGAAACGAACACTACCTTGCACCCGTATATCTTTCGGCCGACTGGAACCATAATGGGCTTCACTTTACCGGTCGCGGGATCATATGTCCCGTCGTTACGGCAAAATTGATTGGTCAGCGGCCAAAGAAGGCGGATTGATTTGAGTTGCCAATGTTCGGCATTGTCACCGCATAGCTTCAAGGTCTGCCCGTTGGAAATGTCGGTTTCATCGAAGTAAGGCCGTTCAGATAACTGGCTGGACTTACTTACGCGGTAGCTCAACCACGAAATGAATAGCGCAGTGATTGATATCCCGATCGCTATCCAGGGTAACGCCGCGCTTTGCCAGTCATCCATCGCTTTGCTTCCCCTCCCCGCCCTACCCGGCGAATGGAAGTCCTTAGGCGGCGGTTCGATCTAGCGGAAGATAGGGGGCCTCAGACTGGAGCGGTGGAGTAGGTGGCGTCTAGGCCGGACCACCCATTAGTGCCGACTATAGAACAACCTTCCGAAAACTGCCTGTCCGAAAGCCGAGCGCTAACCGCTCACAACCTCCGCGATGGCGTCCAGATCGCGGCTGCGCCGTTAGTCCTGACTGACGCACAACCAGCCGATGCAGGGGCCATGCGGCGGGTCCATTACTCCTCACTATGGAACAACCAAACACATCCAGGGACTTTCGCCACCTACCGAGCCACCCGCGCCGTCCGACCGTCTCCGGTCCAGAGTTTTTAGGGCACTATGCCTAATGCTAGTGGGCCCCTTTAGCCCTTAGGTCCCCTCAAGATGGACCATTCATAATTACAATAAGGATCACCCATGCACGTCCTCATGTCGCTGGGGGAGATGATGCTTCCTGAGCGTGTGTCCGATAGGCGAGACGCCCGAACCTTCGCCCGCTCTATGCTGCTCTCAGGCGGCCCCAAGTCGCCACAGGCTGAAGCATTCATCACCACCATCATAAATCACGTTATCGTCCCCGCCAGGGGTCGCAAGGTCCAAGCCCGCCCCACGATGCAGCGGCGCTACAGAGAGGCGCTTGGTCCCTTCCTTGCCGACCTCCTCCACGCCAGGGCGGTAGGGCGCTGGAGCAAGCTGCGCACAGCCGATGTCGCGCTTCGCAAATATCCAGGCACACCCACCGCCTTCAAGGCCCTGCGAGACGCTATGGGCGGCCAAGGGCTCTTGGAGGAACTCAAGGGCTTCAGGTATCCCCAGGCCGAAGGTGATGAGAGTTTCGTTCAGCCACCGTCCGCCCCGACCTCCTTCAGGCCAACAGCCCGCCTCCTCCAGATGGCCGAAGAGCATGGCGTAACCATAAGCAACCTTGCGGCACACTTTAGTAGGGGTAAGGCTCCACCGCCCACCACATGCGACGTGATTGAAGCGCGGGCAATGAAGAAGAGCCTAACCCCGCAGGCCCGACGTGCTGAGAAGGTCCAACGGGTGCCGATCGACCCAACGGACCGGACGGCCTCCGCTTTGGCAACAGAAATGCAGGGCCTTAACGCCTTCCTCATGGAGGATGGACGGATTGAAGGAATTGCCTTCGCGGGCCTCCGCCGTCTCTACAGCAAGGCGGATCAACCGGGCTTCGCGTGGCAATGGGGCGGACGGTTCTATTCGATGCCACGTGCCGACGCATACGAAAGCCTGAGTGATAGCGGCAAGGACTCAGGGGCAGGCCGCAGGGCCCGCAAAGCCACTCTCCGCATAAATAGTGAAGAGGTCGAAGAGGTAGACCTCAGTGCAGCGCACCTTACGATCCTTCACGGCCTTCTCGGGCTCCCCTTCGCACCGGACGGGGAGACATACAGCTTCCCCGATATCGAGCGGGAAGACGTAAAGACATGGATCATGCGGGCCTTGGGCACCTCAAGCCCGGACGGCGGCGGCAAACGCTACGCCCGTGCGAGACGTGCGGCGCTTGAGCGGTTTCCGGTCCTGAGGGGCCTAGGAGGCCACGGCATAAGCACACACGACCTCCAATATCATGAAGCGGAAATCATGATGATGGCCATGAAGGACCTTAGGGCACAAGGCATCGGGTTCCTGCCGGTCCATGACGCGCTTTGCGTCCCTCGGTCCAAGCGCGACATAGCGGCGGTAGCACTCAAAGCCGCCTTCGCCCGCTACTTCACGAACACGCTGGGAATGCCCTCCCCTCCAGTTCCACGCATTCACTGAGAGGTGGGGGAGCGCTAATTGTCGGTGGGGCTCTTAGGCGTCTGCACGCCGCGATCGAACATAAACAGCATCGATCAAATTGGGATGCGCTTTCATAAAATCGACGATCGCCGTTTGGAGCGCACCCTCCTGATTGGCGTCATAGTCCGGCCTTGCGGGGTCGATCTGCAAGCCCGTTTCTACAACCAGCACGCTCTTCCACTGGCCGTCTTCATAGATCATCTCTTTGCGCGTACCGATAACGCTCGGGTGGATTACCATCATATCGCTCCAAGCTTCACGCTATGCATAGAGCATTCGGCGGCGGGCGTCAGCCCTCAGATTTCAAAGTGATGCAGTGCCCGCATGAGGCCCTCTCGGGGTCCCTCTCCGACACAGACATGACGATGATACAAAGTTACATCATCTTACCAAGCTTGCTGGTGATATACACACTTAACACACTGTGTTCGCACGGACATTGGGTGGTGTCATGGCCCGAATATTTTAGCACCTCATGGCCTCCCCGTGGCGTGATGGCCTCATCCCACCTCTAAGGAACCGACAATGACCAATTCAGATGAAACCTCCACGGACTTGCTCTTTGGAGACAAGCCTATCGCCTCCATCACCTTTGAGGACGGCGGGGTGCCCTACTTCTCCCTACTCGACCTTCAAGAGGCTTTGGGCTGGCCTACGTCCAGCACGGACCTTGTTAACACTCCATCGCTCCCGGCGCATTGCAAGCGCATCGCGCTGGAATACGGGCCTGAGGGTGTAACAGACGCAATCGTGCTTTCCCCGACTGGCGTGTTCTACTGGACCAATCTTTACGATGCTGGGAAGGGTCAGCAGATCACCGCATGGGTCAAGCGACAGGCGCGGCAACTCTGCCCAAATGCCCGACCGGACAACCCGGCCATGTTCCTCCAGATCGACAGCGACAGGCGGCTTCCGCCTGTCCCCTTGAAATTCTCAGGGTGGCGCGGCGAATGGAACGACCTTCGATATTCCGACGCCTACCTCCGCCGTCCGAACGTCGTCTCCGAAATTAGGGCTAGGCAGGCGGCAAGGCGGGGGGGCGGCGGACTCCCTGATCGGCCTCGCTCAGCAATGATATAAAGTTACATTAAATGGAAGGGGTGACGGGTGCAAAAATGGACCAACACACTGACCGGAAGTCTGGAACTCCGTTGATGCCAGCCCGCATATAGCAGCCCTCTAAGGCCCCGGTAGAAGCCCACCTAGACGCAACGCCCTCGTTTGTCTTGCCGAGAGCCGCCACCCCCAGGCCTTCGACGTCTCAGGGCGTCTCAGGGGCCTTCCGCATCACCCGTTGGATTGTCGCCCTACGCACCCCGTACTCCTTCGCAAGGGTGCCCAGCGATGCCCCAACGGCCCTCCGTTCCCGCACGGCTTCCTGTTGCGCGGGGGTCAATGCGCTAGGCCTGCCCAATACCGTCCCCGCCGCCTGCGCCCGCTTAAGCCCTGACTGCGTCCGCTCCACGATCAAATCCCGTTCGAATTCAGCAACGGCATTGATTACGCCCATTGTGAGTTTCCCGGCCGAACTTGTAAGATCAACGCCCCCTAGGGCCAGGCAGTGCACCCGCACGCCTACAGTCGCTAGGGCCTCCACGGTTGCCCGCACGTCCATGGCATTGCGGCCCAATCGATCGAGCTTAGTAACGATCAACACATCCCCGTCTTCCAAGCGGTCCATAAGCTTAGCGAAGCCTTGGCGCTCACGGGCAGCGGTGGAGCCCGAGACCGTTTCCTCCACAACGCGCTTCGGATCGACGGCAAAGCCCGCCGCTGTGATCTCCCCGATTTGGTTGTCGGTAGTTTGGTCCAGGGTGCTCACGCGGCAATAGGCGAAGGTGCGGGCCATGTCGTGCATCCTTGTATCGATAACGTAGCTCGTTAATGCAATTGTATCGCAAACCCTGTCAAGCTATTATTCGATACACTGTATAGGCAGGGCTCGAAACCGTTCGTTTTCAATACAGACGGGCGCGGTGCTTGATAGGCAGGATCGTGGCGGCGGGCCGAGAGGCGCACGGTTACGTTTTAATCGAGAGCGCGATGTAGAGACCATCCGTTCGCTGTGGCTGAAAGCTTGGCGTAAAGCGTAAAGTTCAACTTATTCGGCCAAAGTGTACCATAACCGCTTTTGCCACGACTGAACGCCGTAGAAAGAGTGTCTTGATGAGGTTCAAAGCTCCTCTCTATCACTCCTAGAACCAATAAATGCTCTATTGCCTTCCACGCGTTGATGCTGCCCATCTCTTTTTTGATAGAAAAATGGAAATGCGTTTCATCCATTTCTATTTGTGGGTCTATTTCTTCGTCGTCAAACATCTGTCTCGGTCTATCGCACCCATGCTCATAAAACTTCTTCATCACTACCGCGTCTGTCGGGGTAAAACTCGCAAGAGTATCGATGTGCCGACGATCAATTGCATCGGCATCTCCCTCGGCAGCCCGTGCAAGTAAGCGTGCAAACAGTTCTTGGATTTCGGGCTCGTCTTGCTCGGTTGCCTTTTCAAACCACGCAAACGCATAGCGTTCGGGAATTTGAGTGCTGTTAATTATGAGACCATTTGAAAGCAGTTGTTCCGAAACCTTCTTTTGGAGGTTCAATGCGTTCATTAGACGCCATACAGCGATACGGTCTCCTATGACGGCTTGCCACGTATCGCTGATTGTTCCGACCACCGGCTCTGCCAGATCGGTTAGGGGTTTCACTATCGCTTCAATGTCGAGAGGCATCGGTTTCGCCTATTGTTTAGGCGTAGCCTACATCGGCCTTTTCGCTTCGATCAATGCCTCGCACACTAGCAACCGTCGTTTTCGTTAAACGGACGGCATTCCGGCCTAGGGAATAGCGCAGTGTCCCGCGCGGGCTTGAGCGACATGAAACAGCGCAAGCCCTAGGGCCTTGTCAGCTAGGGGCTTTGGCTTCTCGGTTTCGCCTGCCATTGCATCATTAGCGGCTTGATCGTCGGCGGCGGCAATCGCATCGGCGCATCCGCCCACTACGCTCTTAGCGATTACCGAGACGGGGCCCTCAGTTTTCGCAAGGCGATAAGACCAGCGGTGGACGCAACCGGCCCAGTCTCCCACCGCTGGCAACTCCGTGGGAGTGGTGCAAATGCGATCGTTCGGGCTCGGGGTACAGGCCGCCAACGGCAAGAGCAGCGTCCAGGCGTGTTTCATCGGAATACCCCCATTGCATCCCAGTAGGCCCATCGTCCCCGCAATGCGGCTCAAATGTCGCACGGCGAATGTCACAGCGCCAGCCGCGCCTTTCGGCCAATGTGCGCCATCAACCGGCACGGGCGGCGGGCAGCGGCACGTGGCGGGGGTATCGGGGGTAGGGATGCCCTCAGGCATCAGTGGGTCCCCTAAGGTGACTTATGGGTCCCCTATGTCCACGGGTCCCCTTTGCCCTACGCCGATGGTACCGCAAGCCGATTTGGTTTGGCACTTCGAGATTGACGCCTTCGCTCGACAAGCCCCGCCGCAGCTCGCACTCTCGTGTCAGCCGACCCCGCCCGGTCCCTTCAGCCCCCAAGGGGTGGACGATTACCGAGATCAAGTAGCAGCAAAGCCCCCTACGCCCTTTCGGGTCGTGGGGGGTTTTTTATCACCTTGCCTTAGGCTCCAAGGCCCATGGCATCCTCAGGGGCCCATAGAGGACTCACAGGGCGCGATGATGCCTAAGTGTCACCGGGCGACCCCTAAGTCTCCATAGGCCTCTGGCGGGCCCCTGAGTGCGTCACAGGGGAGCATGGCCCCAAAGCCCCTTCAAGCGCTCAGGGCCGCAAGCATCTTATGCAGATCATCGACATTCACAACTACCGACTGAGGCTTGCCGTATTCGTCACGCTGCTGGACCGCATAGTGCCCGTCCCCCATTGGAGTTGCACACCCGTCTGTTAATTCGATTGGACCGATCGGCATGGTTCATACTGCCCGCATTGCGCCCCGATAGACGCAAGACAGTGTTGGGGTAGACAGGACAGCTTAGGCAATCTGTAAAATCTAACAAATCTCAGTAGTGACAGCGGAGTCTCACAGTGACCACAAGTAGCGATAATCCACAAATGACGACTATCTTGCCCACATGAATGGCAATTCAGTGGTTCCGCCGTGCGTCCACTCAAACTCTACTGTTCCGTTTGACCAGTTTATCACCGCTCTTGTGAATATGCCCCTTAACGCGGCGTTGAGCGCTGCCCGGTTGATATTGTCCTCAAGGTCCGCCAAGCGCCCCTCAGGCGGCTCAGGGCATAGCAGGTCCAATACTCGCCCCACCCTATTCCCGATAAGGGGCCCGGACGTTACCTCACGCCGTTCCAATAGGGCCGAAAGGGTAGCGGTAACGGCCTCAAGCTCGGTCTCAGTTTCTCGTAGCCGCGCGACGAGGGCCGGGGATCGCTCAAAGGAAAGGTTGTCCAAGAGGGTCCGCGCCTTGTGCCTTAGGGCGTCCTGTTGCTCGCTCAGGTTCAGGATAGCTTGCTCGTCATCGTCATTTCCGGGGCCCCCGGCTGGCACATCGCGAAGCCGCTCAGAGAGCCTCTCCAGAATAGCCATCTCGATATAGGCGTAGGGGATCGAATGATATTCACACCCCGCCCCCGCCTTGGCTTTCACACAGACAAGGGATGGTCGGCTTCGGGCCCCCTTCTGCACTCTCGTCATTGTGCTGTTGCAAAGAGGGCATTTGGCCATTCCGGCTAGGACGTTGGACAGCGGGGCCCCGCCCCCCTTCCCCCGCCCCGGCGCTCTCTTAGAGGCACCAAGGGCCTGTACGTCCGCAAAGGTCTCGGGGGACACCACGGCTGGAAAGTAGCCCTCCAGCGCCTCTAGCGGCTTTCGGCTTTTCACCCCGCTGGTATAGTCCATGTGGTGCGGGGTCATTGTCCCGACGACAGCCGGGTTAGCCAATATCTTGGCGATGTACGACCGCTGCCAAAAGCGTGCCCGCCCCCACGGCTTGATGCCTTCCCGGTTGAACGTCTCAGCAATCAAGTGCTGTCCAACCCCTGCCAACGTCATATCGAATATCCGGCGAACGATGGCCGCCCGGTCCTCGTTGAGTTCGATGGTTCCGGCCTCTAGGCTTACGTTCAGCCACGCGGGAGCCATGCCGGTAAGCGGCTTGTCGCTCCCAGCCGCTTCTCTCTTGGCCTCCCACGCCTGCTTCAGACGCCTAGACTTGGTGGCGCTTTCTTCGTTCGCCCGCATGAAGGTGACGACCGAAATAAGAAGGTCCGTAGGGTTATTGTCGAGGGACTCTGAGGTGTATTCGCGTTCGTCGTTCAAGGTGACGACCGACACCCCTGCGTCACAAATGGCCCCAAGGGCCTCCACAGCTTTGCGCGGCGCTACGCGGCTCAGGCGGTCAAGCTGTTCGACCAATAGAACCGAACCTTGAGGGACTAGACCGGTGTGAACAGCCTCCAGGAAGTACGCCAGCCGACCCGCCCCTGCGTTCTGGCCACGAAAGGCAGATACGCCCAGATCGTGAAATGTCAGGCCATCATCAAGCGTGAGTCCGTGCTTTGTCGCGTAGGCTTGAGCCATCTGACGTTGCCGCCGCTCGCTGTCCCCCTTGCGTTGTTCGGGCGTCGAGAAACGAAGGTAGGAGTAGGCTTTGCGCGGGGAAGCGGGGGTGTGTTTGGTGGCCATGGATGCGTCAGGTCACTATGGGGGTCTAATGTCAACAACGGGAGCAGATTATGGCCGCCCGCCGCTGCGATCTCCAGCGCGCGCTTGGCGGTTTCCTGGCCCTTTACCTGGCGCAGGTCAGGGCCGTGATCGGGCGCGTCGGCTTCTCCCGGCGCGGGCGATGCCAGCAGCCCATGGCCCTTGAAGTGATTGAGCAGCGACAGCAAATCCGGCGCGGCGATCACCTCGATCGTGCCCGCCCAGGCCGCTTCGGATCCTTGCGCGGCGGGGCAGACCAGCCCTTTCTGATTCTCCGATGCGTGCAAGGCGGCCAGCAGCACGCCGGGGGATGTCGCGATCCGCGCATCCAGCCCCAATTCGCCGACGACGACATAGTCCGCCAGCGTTTCGGCATCGATCACCCCCATCGCGCCCAAAACGCCAAGCGCGATCGGCAGATCATAATGCGATCCTTCCTTGGGCAGATCAGCCGGTGAAAGATTGACGGTGATGCGCTTGGGGGGCAGAGCAAGGCCAAGTGCCGCGATGGCGGCGCGCACGCGTTCCCGGCTTTCAGCCACGGCCTTGTCGGCAAGCCCCACCACATTGAAGGCCGGTACCCCCGGCGCCACCTGAACCTGCACCTCTACAGCGCGCGCTTCCAGCCCGAGATATGCCACTGTAGAAACAATCGCGACCATTTCGCCTCCGCCGCGCGGCTAATCCTCTGTTCATACCTGCTTTTTTAAAACAAGAAAGCACAGCCCTACTGTCTTGTTAAAACAATACACCGGACCCACATCACCCCGATGAGCGAACTGCACCCCATTCGCCCCCGCAGCGCCGCACTTCGCACTGGGCTGACCGTGCTTGGTGCGCTGATCATCATTGTCTCGCCGATCGTCGGCGCGATTCCGGGGCCAGGCGGGGTTTTCGTGTTTGCCGCCGGGCTGGCGCTGATGTTGCAGAATTCGGCTTGGTCAAAGCGGTTCTTCGTCCGATTGAAGCGCCGCTGGCCGCAACTGGGCTATTTTGCCGATCTCGGGCTGCGGCGCGCAAGCGCGCTGCGCCGATTCGAACGCGACAGGCCGGTAGACAAAGAAGGCAAGAAACTCTCGCGCTTCCGGCTGGCGCTGCGCACGATCAGGGATTTCGTCGGTGGCCGCCGCGTCTGACCAATTGTCATCGTTGACTTGGGGCGCACCTTGGCTTAAGGCCCGCCAACATTCGGCCGCCGCTTTTGGCGGCCTTTTCCATTCTGATGATCAGGGAATGAGTGATGAAGCGGACCTTTCAACCGAGCAATCTGGTGCGTGCACGCCGCCACGGCTTCCGCGCGCGGATGGCAACGGTGGGCGGGCGCAACGTCCTGCGCGCACGCCGCGCCCGCGGTCGCAAGAAGCTGTCGGCATAAAAACCCTCACCATTCGCCGCGATTTTCTGGCGGCGAATGCGGGCAAACGCGCGCCGATGCCGGGATTCGTCCTGCTTGCGCGTGACCGGGCCGATGGCGTGGCGGACATGCGGATCGGCTACACGGTGACCAAGAAAATCGGCAACGCCGTGATCCGCAACCGCATGAAAAGGCGGTTGCGTGCCTTGGCGCGTGATGTGCTGCCAACGGCCGGCCTGCCCGGTTGCGATCATGTGCTGATTGGCCGCGCTGGTGGCCTAGATCGCGATTTTGCGCAGTTGCGGGCTGATCTGGTAAAGGCGCTGGGGAAGCTAGCGCGATGATCGCCAAGCTGCTGATCCTGCTGACGCGCGGCTGGCAATTGGGCCCATCGGTGATTTTACCGCCCTCATGCCGATACGCGCCGTCTTGTTCGGCCTATGCAATCACGGCGCTTCGCCGCTATGGCGCGCTCAAGGGAAGCTGGCTCGCGGCCAAACGCATCGCGCGCTGCCATCCCTGGGGCGGGTCCGGCTACGACCCTGTTCCTTAAAAATTCACGTCTGCACGATCGGGGCTGTTTCCAGTGAATCAAGAAAATCGCAACATGGTGCTGTTCCTGGCGATCGCCGCGCTGATCCTGGTCGGCTGGCCGATCGTCGCACAGACTTTATGGCCAGCGCCAAAGCGCCCAGCGATCACCAAAACCACCCCTGTGGCCGACAAGCCCGTGACGAGTGCCGCCGGCACGCCTGTCGTCGATACCGCGAAGACCAATCGCGATCGCCGCGTCGTGCTCGCCGAAACACCGCGTGTGCTGATCGTTACCCCGTCGCTCAAAGGCTCGATCAACCTGAAGGGCGCGCGGATCGACGATCTGGTGCTGCTCAATCATCGCCAGACGATCGACAAGAAATCGGCTCCGGAAAGGCTGTTGTCGCCATCGGGAACCGAACATAGCTATTTCGCTGGCTTTGGCTGGGCCGGAGACGGCATCGCCGCGCCCGACAAGAACACCGTCTGGACCGCTGACGCACCGGCCCTCATCCCCGGCAAGCCCGTCACCCTGCGCTGGTCCAATGCGCAGGGCGTCAGCTTCCAGATCAAATTTTCAGTCGATGCCGATTATATGTTCACGATCGACCAATCGATCGGCAATGGCAGTGCAGCGCCCGTCACGGCTCGCCCTTATGGCCTGGTCTCACGTACCGGGCTTCCAAAGGACCCGGATAGCTGGGTCAACCATGTCGGGCCAATCGGCGTCTTCGGCAATGGCGCGAATTACGACATCGGCTACCCCAATTTGCAGGGCACGGACCGCAGCTTTTTCGGTTCGGTGTTCGGCGCAAATGTGAAGCCGGGGCCCAATTATTTCGACAATAAGGGTGGCTGGCTCGGCTTTGGCGATATCTATTGGCTGACCGCGCTGATTCCCGATCAAAATGCCCAGGTTCATGCCGGTTTCCGCGCGGCGGGCGACACGTTCCAGGCCGATTTCGCGACCACGCCGGTAAAGGTCCAGCCCGGCAAGGTCGCGCGCCAGACGACGCGCTTCTTCGCGGGGGCCAAGGAAGTTCGCCTGATCGACAAATATCAGGACCAGGGCAATATCGTCAATTTCGACAAGGCGATCGACTGGGGCTGGTTCCGCATCGTCGAAAAGCCGATCTTCTATTATCTCGATTTCCTGTTCCGTTTGGTCGGCAATTTCGGCGTCGCGATCATCCTGCTGACAATCACCATTCGCGGCCTGCTGTTCCCGATCGCCCAGCGCCAGTTCGCCTCGATGGCGAAGATGAAGGCAATCCAGCCCAAGCAAAAGGCGATCCAGGAACGCTACAAGGACGATAAGCCCCGCCAGCAGCAGGAAATCATGGCACTTTACAAGGCCGAAGGGGTGAACCCGCTGGGCGGCTGTGGCCCTACGCTGCTGCAGATTCCGGTCATGTATGCGCTGTACAAGGTGCTGCTGCTGTCGACCGAAATGCGCCACCAGCCATTCGTGCTGTGGATCCGCGATCTGGCCGCGCCCGATCCGCTGACGCCGATCAATCTGTTTGGCCTGCTTCCCTTTACCCCGCCCGTCTTCATCGCGATCGGTATCATCCCAATCCTGCTCGGCGTGTCGATGTACTTCCAGTTCAAGATGAACCCGGCTCCGATGGACGAGGCGCAGAAGCAGGTTTTCGCAATCATGCCGTGGATGCTGATGTTCGTGATGGCGCCGTTTGCGGTCGGCCTGCAGCTGTACTGGATCACCTCCAACGTGCTGACGATCCTGCAGCAGCGGCTGCTCTATGCGCGGCATCCTGAAATGCTGGTCGCGACCCCGAAAACACCGGCCAAGCCGATTCCAAAGAAATGATCCGGCATGGCTGAATTTGACGAAGACATGCTGGAGGCAGCGCGCAAGGCATTTGCCGGGCCGATCAGCTTCCTGAAATCGGCACCCACGCTGGAATTTCTGCCCGATCCCGATGTGCCGGAAATTGCCTTTGCTGGCCGCTCCAATGTCGGCAAGTCATCGCTGCTCAACGCGCTGACGGGCCGGAATGCCCTCGCGCGCACATCGAATACGCCGGGGCGGACGCAGGAACTGAACTTCTTCGACGTGGGCGCCCCCCTCGCCTTCCGCCTCGTCGATATGCCGGGCTATGGCTTTGCCAAGGCGCCCAAGGACATGGTCAAGAAATGGCGCTTCCTGATCAACGATTTCCTGCGCGGGCGGCAGGTGCTGAAGCGCGTGCTGGTGCTGGTCGATTCGCGCCATGGGCTGAAAGATGTCGATCATGAGATCATGGAAATGCTCGACAAGGCAGCGGTCAGCTATCGCCTGGTGCTGACCAAGGCCGACAAGATCAAGCCGACCGAGCTGCTTCACGTCACCAATGCGACGGCGGCAGAAGCCCGCAAACGGCCCGCCGCGCATCCGGACATCATGGCGACCTCAAGCGAAGTTGGGTTCGGAATCCCTGAGTTGCGCGCGGCGGTGATCGAAGCGATCAGTTAGAGCGTGATGACGCTAGGTCGATTCAACCTCATACCCGTTCGGGCTGAGCCCTTCGACTGCCTGGCAAGGCAGGCGCTCAGGACTGGCTTCAGCCTGTAGGGCTGAAGTCGAAGCCCACACGCTCCGCATGCCCTTCGACTTCGCTCAGGGCGAACGGCGTATGGTTTGGACCAATCCAAAGTCATCACCCTCTAGGCAATCACCGGGACAGCACATGCCGCCCCGGTGATTTTCACTGATCAACGCTGACGGAACTTCTTGGTCAGCCGCACGCCGAACTCGCTGCGGTCATTGCTGACAACCACCCCAACAAAGCCGCCCTGGTCGAGCCGACCCTGGTCATAGACCTTGTTGAAGATGTTGCTGCCATAGACGCTGAACGCCAGATCGCGTGCTTCATTTTCATATTTGATGTTGAAGCCGACCAGGCTGCGTGGATTAATGATTTCGCTGGTTCGTGCGACCGGCTGGCCGAATTGCTGGCCGCGATACGAATAATCGGCCTGGGCGGTGATCGATCCGCTGGGCAGATCATAAGTATAGGCCGCCGTCACCGCGCCAGTGAAATCGGGGCTGAGCGCGGTCGGTGCGCCAGCAACCGGGGTGCCGCCCGTCGGGAAGAAGGCCGGCGGCAGCGAATTCACACGGGTGATCGTGCTGTCGAGATAGCCCAGCGACCCCTTCAGCTTGAACCCGCCAAACGTGACCGTGGTTTCCGCCTCGATCCCGCGCGCGCGGGCGTCAGCGGCGATGATTACCGTGTTGAACCCATTGGCGTTGATGAACGAGTAAGGCAGTCCGCGATCGTCATATGTGGTCGTAAAGGCCGAGAGCAGCACGACCCAGTTGGGGGTGATGCGGCCCTTATAGCCGATCTCATAGTTGGTCGCGGTCGTTTCGGGCGATGCGTTGAACGAGCTCGGCCCGCCAAAGGGGCGCGGCGTGAAGCTACCCGGCTGGTAGCCAAGCTGGATCGTGCCATAGACCGAGTTGTTGTCGTCCAGCTTGTAGGTGATGTTCCCCTGCGCCGTCACCTCGTCATACCTAGCGCTACGGGTCACGGGGCCGGCGAAGCTTGAAAAGCGCGCCGTTGCCCGCTTGTCATCATTCGAATAGCGCACGCCCGCACCGATCGAGAGCCGATCGGTGATGTTGTAGCTGCCATTGGCATAGACGGCATAGCTGTTGGTGCGCTGTTGGATCCGGTAGTCGCTATTGCCACCGAAAAAGAATGCCGGGCGGGATTCGTTGCTGCCATTTTCATAGTAATAATAAAGGCCACTGACGAAGTTGAACGCATCGAATTCGCCGTTCAGCTGCAGTTCGGCCGACACCTGCTCGGCATCGCCCGTCTCCGGGAAGACCGACTGGCGCGAGATATTGTCGGTATCCGACAAACCACCGGTATATTTGGTCTGGCGATAGCTGGTGATCAGCTTGGTCGTGATTTCCTCGCTCAACTTCAGCTCGGCGGTGATCGACGCACCAAACAGATCAAGCGATGTCGACTCCAGGCCAGGCACATCCGTGCCCGAATCATCGGGGCGGACCTGGGTTGCGGCAGTGAACCCGGCGGCAACGGGATCATAGATATCGACGCGATAGGGTGACTGACCGTCGCGCGCGCGGACGAAATCGACCGAGGACAGGATCGAGAAATTGTCGGTCGGCGTCCAATAAGCGGCGGCGCGGCCGCTGAAATCATTTTGCTCGCCAATGCGCGCGCTGGGGCTGGCGATATTGACTGCATCGCCAACGCCATCCCGGCTCTGGTAGCTGCCGTTGAGCGACACCGCCAGCGTCGGCGAGATACGGGTATCGGCATAAAAGCTGCCATTGATCCGCCCACGCGACCCGACCTGCGCATCGACCTCAATCGATTCGTCGGTGCCTGGCTTGCGGGTGATGATGTTGACTGCACCGCCCAATGTGTTGCGGCCATAGAGCGTGCCCTGCGGACCGCGCAGCACTTCGATCCGTTCGATATTCTGCAGCGACAGGTTCGAACCGAGCTGACGGCCGAGATAGACGCCGTCCAGATAAACGCCAACGCCCGGATCGGTCGTGATCAAATGGTCTTGCAAGCCGATGGCGCGGATGAAAATCGCGGCCTGGGCGGTGTTGCCAACGCCGTACCGGCTGATCGTCAGGTTGGGGACGTATTTGCCGACATCTTCCAGATTGCGCGCATTGAGCGACTTAAGCGTCTCCCCGCCAAAGGCGCTGATCGCGACCGGCGCATCGATAATGCTTTCCTCACGCTTGCGGGCAGTAACAACGATGTCGAAACCCGATTCCGCAGCAGCTTCAGCCTTTGGGGCGGTATTAGAGTCGGTGCTTTGGGCGGCCGCCGGACTTGCTACCAGCAGAGCGGCTACGGCGATGGCCGAAGCGCCGCTCAATTGGCCAAGCGTTCCATGGGTCAGCCTGGCAAGGCGCTTCATACCGGCAGTCATTCGCTTCATCATCATTTCCCCGAATTTGCCCGGAGAGACCGGGCGGTTGGTCAAAAAAACCAGGCGCACAAAGTGGTCGCTGGCCGGCCCGTGCTACTGCACTCCGTCCCTGCCGACGGCGACCGTCATTCGCGCCTTGGTGCAAGTTTCATACATATGTCACGCTGCGGCAATGATATTGTATCGGCTGCGTCACAAACTCAAACGGTGTTGCAGCCCCGCCTCAGGTGAGAGAATAGGGCACCAATATTGCTCGATATGAGCACCAGATATGCGCCCAGCAGACCATCTCACGCCTCTTGGCCGGTCGGCATGCCAGTCTCCTTTGACAGCCCCTCCCCTGTTGCGCCGATTTGTGCGAAGGGGACGGATGATTGTAGCGATGATTACGCTGCACACGCCGCAAGGGTCGAACGAGCAATGGTGAAATCAGACGAGCGCCGGGATGCCCTGCTCGACAAGCTGGCGGATTTTGTCCTCGCTGAAGGGCTGTCTGCAGCCAGTCTGCGGCCATTGGCGCAAGCGGCCGGCATCAGCGACCGGATGCTGCTTTATTACTTCAAGGACAAAACGGCCGTGATGGCCGCCACGCTGGAACGCATTGCGCAGCGGATGATGGTGCTGATGGATTCAGGCACAGCCCGTGGCAAGCTCGATCGGGCGGCGCTACAAGCGCATTTGCTGGACCTGGTGCTGGCCGACGCATTCTGGCCTTATATGCGCGTCTGGCTGGAAGTGGCGAGCATGGCGGCGCGCAATGACTCGCTCTATCGGCCAGTCGCGGAGCAGATCGGCCGCGCGTTTCTGTCCTGGGGAATCGCCCAGCTGGACGGTCCCACGCCTGAGGCCCGCGAAGCCGATGCCGCCCGCCTCTTGGTGACGATCGAAGGCATGGTGATGGTCAAGAGTTTCGGCCTCGACGCGATCTGCCTGAAGGCGCTGTAGTGCTGCGCTCCCGGTTGCCGCCGCGCTGACCGACCGCTATTCCGGGCAGATGCTTAAACTCATCATCGGCAACAAAGCCTATTCATCCTGGTCACTGCGCGGCTGGCTGGCCTGCAAGCAATCCGGGCTGGCGTTCGACGAAGTCGTCGTGCCACTGTTCGACGCTGACTGGCAGACGCGGCGCGCAGCACCCGATATCGCGCCGTCGGGCGGCAAGGTGCCGATCCTATGGGATGGCGATGCCGTGGTTTGGGACAGCCTGGCCATCATCGATTATCTCGATGGAAAAACCGGCGGGACGAAATTCTGGCCCAGTGACCCCGCCGCGCGCGGCTTTGCCCGGTCATTGGCGGCTGAAATGCATGCCGGCTTCGCGGCGTTGCGCAGTCGCCACGGCATGAATGTTCGCCAGATTTTTGCGCCAGAAACGCCCCATGCTGACGTGACGGCCGAACTGGAGCGGCTTTTCGAACTCTGGGCGCAGGCGCGTGCCCGCTTCGGCGGCGACCAGCCCTATTTGTTCGGCGCATTCGGCGCCGTCGACATCATGTTCGCGCCGGTGTGTACGCGCATCACCACCTATGGCTTGCCAACGCCGCGCTTCGCCCAGGCGTATGTCGATGCAGTGATTGGCCATCGCTGGATGCAAGACTGGATTGCCGCCGCGCAGGACGAAGAATGGGTGATCGACAAATATGAGCGGCCACCTGCGGCATGATCGGCTAGCGTATCCGCTTGGTCGGATAGGGCGTGCCGTCTTTGTGGTAATAGCCCTGATCGTCAAAAATCATGTCGATATCGGCATAGTGGCCGGTCCCTTTCAAATTGCCGGCCCCAACGGCGATAAAGCTGCAATCAGCGTCTGACCGGTTCTGCAGATGGTGGCCGTTGCCATCGCCCATGGCGAAGGTGAGGCAATCGCCCGCCCGGACAATGGTTTCGCCCGTGTCGTCGACCAGCACGGCTTCGCCCGTCAACATCACGACAAATTCATCCTCATCATCATGCCAATGGCGCTGCGAGGACCAGCCGCCGGGCTTGAGCACGACATGGCTGACCCCCATCGCCGTCAGCCCACCGGCCGGGGCCAACCGCCGGAACCACCGGCCTGCCATGGGCTTGTCATAGGGATCGGGATAGCCGGTGGTGTTCGCTTGGGGGATTGTGTCGAGATCGAGCTTGGGCAATGCAGCCTCCATGAATGCCACCACAATATTGCCCGATGTTGTCGCGCTGACCAAGGCGCTGATTGCCTGTGAAAGCGTCACCCCCGCAGCGCCTGCGGTGTTCGACGCGCTGGAGGCGATGCTGGTCCCGCTGGGCTTCACGGTCGACCGCTTTGTCACAGGCCATAGCCCCGATGGGCCGGTTGAAAATCTGCTGGCGGTGCGCGGCACCGGCGGGCGGCATTTCGCCTTTGGCGGGCATCTAGACGTTGTTCCACCGGGCCCCGGCTGGACCGGTGACCCGTTCGTGCCGACAGAGCGCGGCGACCTTCTCTATGGGCGCGGCGCGGTCGATATGAAGGGGGCGATTGCCGCCTTTGTCGCTGCCATTGCGCGCATACCGGCGGATGCGGGCACGATCAGCCTGATCATCACCGGCGATGAGGAAGGCCCCGCAATCTTTGGTACCGTGGCGCTGATGGAGCGAATGGCGGCACAGGGCCTGAAGCCCGATCTGTGCCTGATCGGCGAGCCGACATCGGTTGCCCGGCTTGGCGACATGATCAAGATTGGACGGCGTGGTTCGCTGAATATCTGGATCGATGTGCCCGGCAAGCAGGGCCATGTCGCTTATCCCCATCTCGCTGACAATCCGATCCGCCGGATGACCGCGATCCTAAGCGAAATCCAGGCGATCGACCTCGACCAGGGGACCGATTGGTTTCAGCCCTCCAATATCGAGGTCACCGATGTCACCGTCGGCAATCCGGCCACCAATGTCATCCCGGCGCTGGCGAGTGCGCGGCTGAGCATCCGGTTCAACGATCTGCATCGCGGCGACGCGCTGGCCGCGCGCATTACCGAGATTGTCGATCGCCATGCGCCCGGCGCCAAAGTGATGGCGCGCGTCTCCGGGGAGGCATTTCTTACCCCGCCCGGCGATTTTTCAACGCTGATCAGCGCGGCGATCGAACGCCAGACCGGCTACGCGCCTGAACTATCAACCAGCGGCGGCACATCGGATGCGCGGTTTCTGTCGAAAATCTGCCCGGTGGTGGAATTCGGCCTGGTCAATGCGACGATGCATAAGCTTGATGAGGCGGTCGCCCTTCAGGATTTGCACCTGCTGACCGATATCTATGCCGATATCGTCACGCAGGCCCTTCAGCCGGCCAGTGCCTGACGCTTGTCGGTGCGCGACCAGGCGATGAAATCATCTTCATCCATCGGCTGGGCGATCGCATAGCCCTGGATCACGTCACAGCCGATGACGCGCAGGACATCGGCCTGGGCTGCGGTCTCAATACCTTCAGCAACCGCTTCGCACCCAAGCCCGTGGATCAGGCCGATGACCGCCTGCACAATCGTCCGCGCTTCGGGCTTTACAGCGATGTGTTCGATCAGGCTGCGGTCGAGTTTCACGCGATCCACCGGCAAATCGCGCAGCCGGGCGAGATTGGAATAGCCCGTGCCGAAATCGTCGATCGCAATGGTCGCACCGTCGGCCCGCAGCGTCGCAATCGCGTCGATCACTTCCTCACTGCAATGCATGGCCAGCGTTTCGGTAATTTCGAGTTCGAGCAGCCGCGCCGGTGCGTTGGCGGCATGCATCGCTTCGCGCAAGCGCCGGAAGAAGCTGACATGATCAAGCTGGCGCGGCGAGATATTGATCGCCAGCCGTTGTTCAATGCCCATGTCGCCCCAGCGCGCGATCGTATCGGCGACGGTGGCGATGACCCATTCGCCAATCTCGACGATCAGGCCGGTTTCCTCAGCCCGCTGGATAAACGTACCGGGCAGTTTGACGCCAAGGGTAGGATGCCGCCAGCGCAGCAGCGCCTCGGCCGCGACGATGCGCCCTTCAGGCAGGCTGATCTGCGGCTGGAAGACCAGCGCGAACTGATTGAGGTCGATCGCGGCGCGCAAATCGCATTCAAGCTGGGCGCGATCGGCAATTTGCGCTGCGAGCGTTTCAGAAAAATGCTCCGCGCGTCCGCGACCGGTCGCCTTGGCATGATACATCGCCGCATCGGCAGCGCGCATCAGTTCGGTCAGGGTCGATCCATGCTCCGGCCTGATGGCGATGCCGATCGACGCGCCAATCTCAACATCATGGCCCGCAATATCGAAGGTTTCGCCCAGCGCGAACAAGACACCGCGGCTGATCCGCGCCGCCTCAGCCGGATCACCGACTTCGGGGAAGAACATGGTGAATTCATCACCCGCCAACCGGCCAATCAGGGGCTGCGGCTTGCCGCTGTCCGCTGTGACGCGATCGGCGACGGCGCGAAGCCGATTGGCGACCATGCCGAGCAGCATATCGCCCATGGCATGGCCCATCGTATCGTTCACCGCCTTGAAGCGATCGAGATCGATAAAAAACAGCGCGGCCGGCGTGCCCGCCGGCATCTCCGTCAGCAGTCGTTCGCAGCTGCGGCGAAAATTGGTGCGATTGGCAAGCCCGGTAACAGGATCAAACATGGCCAGCCGATGGACACTGTCCAGATTGGTGCCGATCTGTTCGAACAATCGCTCCATCGCCTGGGCCAATTGCGGCACATTTTCGCCGATTTCCTTGGGGATTTCGCCCTGCAGGTCGCCATGGGCAGCGCGCGCGAGCCGGGCAATCGCGGCATCAATGGCGGCGGCGGTAGAGGCAATGGCGCGTTCGGTCGACGCCCAACACATGACCGCGCAGACAATCGCCGGTATCAGCGCGCGCGACACGCTTTGAGCATCGATCGCGCCATTGGACGTGGCGACCAGCGCCAAAATAAAGGCCACCGCACCGGATGCCATCGCAAAAGTAATTGCGCGGCTCTTGAGCGAGGCTCCTTCCATCCCGTTTTGGGCTCCCTTTCGATCGCGAACGCGCGCCGATTGCAATTGCAGCGGGATGACAGCGAAAGGTTAATAATTTCGTTCGGCAGCCGGGCGGCGAAGAACAATATAGAGTGCGCCAGCGCCACCGTGGCGGGGGTGCGCCGGGCGGACAGCGGCGATCCTGGCGGCATGGCGCGATGCCGCCAGCCAATCGCCAACCGCATCGCGAATCCGCCCGCGCGCATGCGGCCGTTCGCTTTCCGGGCGCGGCGGTTTGCCGGTAATCAGCAACAGCACCCGGTCGCCCCGCCGGATTGCCTGATCAAGCCCCGTATCAAGCACGCGATAAGCCGATTCCAGCGTATGCCCGTGCAGATCGATCGCGCTGTCGGGCGAGACAATCCCTTTCGCCAGTTTTTTGTCCCAGCTGCCGTCGAGCGTCACGCCGGGTTTGGGTCGAGCGGGTGGCACAGCGGCGGGCTTAGCAACAGCACGGGCAGCCTTTGCAGGCTTGGCCGCCTGCGTCCTGGTTGGTGCGGGATCACTTGAGACATCGCCTGGCTTCGTCAGGCTCGCCTTTGCCGGGGCGGCGCGCGCGGGTCGGACGGTGGCCATCACACGGCGCCACAGCGCCGCTTCGTCAGCGGTTAATCGGCGCTCCGCCATCGGGGCTCCCCGCCGCCAGCCGCGCGACCGTGCCACGCGGGAGGAGCAGAAGGGCCGTGCCGCGCGCGGCCATGCCACCGGCGATCATGCGCGCCTCATCCCCTGCCCCCCAGAATGTATCGACGCGATTGGGCCCCCGGATGGCGCCGCCCGTATCCTGCGCAATCCACAGCCGCGAGGCATCAGCCCGATCCATCGACAGCAGGATCGGCGCGCCCAGCGGCACGAATTTGGGATCGACGGCAGCACTCACCCCCCCGGTCACGACATAGCCCAGCGCGCCCTGAGCGGCACTTTGCTGTTCGCGGAAGAACACGAAGCTCTTGTTTTCCTGCATGATCGCGCGGCCCTCTTCCGGGTGGGCGTGTAGCCAGGCGACGATACCCTGCATCGATGTCTGCCCCGGTTGCAGCAGCCCGCGGGTGCGCATCAGCGCGCCGATGCCGGTATAATCGCGGCCATTCTGACTATCATAGCCGATCCGCATGATCCCGCCGTCCGGCAAGCGCAGCCGCCCAGAGCCTTGAATCTGCAGAAAGAAAATCTCCACCGGATCAGCGGCCCAGGCGATAATCGGCGCGGTCTTGGCAATCGCGCCATTCTCGATCGCCGCACGATCATGATAGGGAACCAGCGCCGTGCCATCGACGCGACCGCGCACTTTTTTGCCCTTCAGCGCATCGGAAAACAAACCAAGATCGACATCGATCAAATCGCTTGGCCGTCCATAAATCGGTGTTTCATAGCCGACCCGCTTGTCGCGCGACCCGGCGATTTCCGGTTCGTAATAACCGGTGGCGAAGGCCTTGCCGTCTGCGATCTGTACCGCTTCGAAATAGCGGCTGAAAAAATCGCGCGCTTCGGCGTCGGCGGTCGCATTGGCGGCGCTGCATGCCTCTTGCCAATCACTTGGCCGGGTCAGCCCCGATCCGTCCGTCCGGCGAACCAGACTGGGGCAGGAGGTGCGGAAGGCGGCGAGCGCACGCACGGCCTGATCGCGCTTGATCGGCAGAGCAGTGATCGGTGGCCCCATCACCACCCCAGCAGCCACGGCATTAGCCGGCCCTGCTGGTGCCGACGGCGTTTGAGCCGGGGGAAGCGGTGTTGCGACGACCGACGGCTGCGTTGGCGGAGCGGGCCCTTGCGACGGCGGCACGATCTTGCTGCTGCACCCCGCCAGCAGCAGCGCAAGCGCCACCAACTCGCAGCCAAAGCGGCCCGGACGCTCCATCAAACTTATGCCTCGTCGGTTTCGGCGAGCTTCCAGTTCGGGTCGCTATTTTTCAGCGTCCGCGCAAACGTCCAAATTTCGCGGGTGGCGACCGCATCGGTCATCGACCCCGAAACCAGATTGCCTTCCGCATCGCGGGTGGTGGCGGCGATATCGGCTTCAATCAAGACCATGATTCGCGCAGCACGGCCCTTCACCTCGGCATCGGTGATCACCGCGCGCTCAATGCTGACCAGGCGGTTGTCGAGCACATGCCCCGCCGCTTTGCGTGCGTCGATCGCTTCGATGAAACTCTGCCGAACTTCGTCTTCGACCAACCAGCCCAACGTATCGGTATCGCCCTTCCAATAGGCATCAAGGATCATCCGATACGCTGCCTTGGCACCGTCAATGAACTGGCCCACATCGAACGACGAATCCGCCGCAATAATCGCTCGTACACCAGATTCTGCACCAGATTCGATGTGACGGTTGGCAATGTCACGCGTTTCTGCCGTGCCCTCAATTGTGCGCGCAGGTGACGGCGCCAGCGCGACGCGCTCTTCGGCTGGCTTGGGCAGGGGTTGCTCATGCCCGGTCCGCTTGCCCAGCACCATGTACAGGCGCAACGCGAGAAACGCGGCAATCATTGCAAGAAGAACTACGTAAACCACTCTGCCTCCAGTCGTGCGACCAATCCCTAACATAGGCGCATGAACCCAGGGTTTCAAATACCCGAATCCCGCATTGCCCGATAGCCCCAAGATCACGACAACCACGCGGCGTTGAACTGGCACGCAGCCCCTGCTAGGCGCGACGCGCATCGGCTTGATGGGAATTCACGGGACATGGCCGTTCACCCGGCATGTCTTTTGCGACACATAGATAGAAAGATGGATTGATGGACGAGCAGGAAAATGGCGGCGCACCCTTGGCAAATGGCGCAGATACCACGCCGGTAGCGGGCATGATTTCGCAATATGTGAAAGACCTGTCGTTCGAAAATCCCAATTCCCCGGCGATTTACCAAAGCCAGGCGATGCCGCGCATCGATGTGCAGTTCAACATCGGCACGCTGCAAATCGCGGACGATATTCATGAGGTCATCCTGAAGATCGACGTCCGTTCGGAAACCGATGACGGCGTCGCCTTTGTGGTGGACCTTAGCTATGCGGGGCTGTTCGGCATCCGCAACGTGCCGCAGGAGCATATGCAGCCCTTCCTGCTTGGCGAAGCGCCGCGCTTGCTCTTCCCCTTCGCGCGCCGCGTGCTCGCCGATACGGTGCGCGACGGTGGCTTCCAGCCGCTGCTGTTAGAGCCGATCGATTTCCACGCGCTCTATTCGCAGCAGGTCGAAAACCAGCCCGGCGCTGGGATGCCGGCTGAGGATATCGGCCACGCCTAAATCGCATATCGGGGGGCGATGCCGGTGACATTGGCATGAATCTGGCGCGCGCCCTGGGCTCGGTCGGCGGGTTGACGCTCGCCAGCCGCGTCCTGGGGCTGGTGCGCGATTCGCTATTTGCGCGCTTCGTCGGGGCGAGTTTTGCATCCGACGCGTTTTTGATCGCGTTTCGCTTGCCCAATATGTTTCGCGCCCTATTCGCTGAAGGCGCGTTTTCTGCCGCGTTCATCCCGATGTTCAACAAAAAGGTCGCCGAAAAGGGCGGCGGATTGGCGGCGGGCCTGAGCTTTGCCGAAGATGCGCTGTCAGTGCTGCTCCCGGTGCTGATCGTGATGACGGTGCTGCTGGAAATCTTCGCCTGGCCCGTCACCTGGGCGCTGACCGGCGGCTTCGGCAAGGCGACGCCCGATCAAGCAGACTATGTGGTGATGCTGTCGCGCTTCACCCTGCCCTATCTGCTGCTGATCTCGCTCGTCTCGCTGCTCGGCGGCATCCTCAATTCGCTGCAGAAATTCTGGGTCAATGCGGCTGCGCCGATCCTCCTCAACCTGACGCTGATCGCGGCGTTGCTGTTCTTCCACGATCCCGATCCGCTGCTCACGGCGCGCAATCAGGCGATCGCGGTCAGCCTATCGGGGGCGCTGCAGCTAATCTGGTTGTGGCTGGCGTGCCTGCGCAACGGCGTTAACCTGCGTCCCAAGCTGCCCGTGTGGAGCCCCGAAGTCAGGACGCTGATCGCACTGATCGGCCCGGCAGCGCTCGGCGCGGGTGCGGTCCAGTTCAATCTGCTGATTTCATCTGCGCTTGCCTATAGTCTGCTCGGCGAGGGCACGGTTTCGTACATCTATTTCGCGGATCGGCTCAACCAGCTGCCGCTCGGGCTGATTGGGATCGCGCTGGGTACCGTGCTGCTGCCGACGATCTCGCGCCAGCTTGGTGGCGGGCACGAGGCGGAAGCGATGGACACGCAGAACCGGGGCATGGAGCTGGCGCTGTTCTTTACACTGCCGGCCACGGTTGCGCTGATTGTTTGCGGCGTGCCGATCGTGGCCGCCCTGTTTCAGCACGGCAAGTTCACGCCCGGCGACACGAATTTCACCGCGCAGGCGCTGGCCGCCTTTTCACTGGGGCTGCCCGCCTATATCCTTATCAAGGTGCTGACGCCGGGCTATTATGCGCGCGCCGATACCAAGACGCCGGTGCGCTATGCGACGATCTCGATCGCCGTGAACCTGCTGCTCAATCTGGCCTTTATCCTGCCCCTTAAACATATGGGTCCGCCGCTCGCGACCGCGCTGGCCAGTCTCGTCAATCTGGGACTGCTCTATCGCACGCTCGCCAAGCGCGGGCATTTTGTTCCCGATGCGCAGCTCAAGCGGCGAGTCTGGCGGTTGGCTGGCGCTGCACTGCTGATGGGGGTCGTGATGTATTTCCTCAACGATCGTTTCACGCCCTACACCCTGGGAACAAGCGTCACCCGCTGGACCGCGATGATGGTGCTGGTCGGGATTGGCGGGCTCGTCTATGTCGCTGCCTGTTTTGTGCTGCGCGCGTATCTGCCGTCCGATTTGCGGGCGGTGTTGCGGCGACGCAGCGCAACTCCAACCAAAAAGGCCCCTTGATGCGCGTTGTTTCCGGCATTCAGCCCACCGGTAATCTCCACCTCGGCAATTATCTGGGCGCGATCAAGCAATGGGTCGCGATGCAGGACCAGGTGACGGCAGACGGCGGCGATTGCCTGTTCTTCCTGGCCGATCTCCACGCTCTAACCCAGCCGGTCGTCCCGGCCGAGCTGGCGAACGCGACCATCGAGATGGCTGCCGCGCTAATCGCCTGCGGGATCGACCCCGATCGATCGATCCTGTTCAATCAGGCCCGCGTCCCCGCCCATAGCGAGCTTGCCTGGATTCTGAACGGCACTGCGCGGATGGGCTGGCTCAACCGGATGACGCAGTGGAAGGACAAGGCCGGCAGGGACGGATCGAGCCAGAGTGTCGGCTATTTCGGCTATCCCGTGCTGCAAGCGGCCGATGTTCTGCTGTACAAGGCAAGCCATGTGCCCGTCGGAGAGGATCAAAAGCAGCATCTGGAGCTGGCGCGGGATATCGCGACCAAATTCAACCTGGATTTCGGCGTCGATCTGTTCCCGCTGCCAGCACCGCTGATCAGTGCCGCCGCCCCCCGGATCATGAGCTTGCGTGATGGCACCGCGAAAATGTCAAAGTCAGATCCGTCAGACATGGCCCGGATCAACCTGATCGATAGCGACGACGTGATTGCCCAAAAATGCCGCAAGGCGCGCACCGATGCCGATCCGCTGCCCGACACTATTGCCGCGCTTGCTGATCGGGCCGAGGCACGCAACCTGGTAACGATCTATGCAGCGCTTGCTGATCGCACGCCCGATTCGGTGCTGGCAGACTTCGCCGGACAGGGGTTTGGCGCCTTCAAGCCAGCGCTCGCCGATCTGACCATTGCCACGCTGGGACCAATTCGGCACCGGCTGACCGGGCTGCTGAGCGACCGCCCCGCCGTTTCCGATGCCCTGATCAAAGGGGCCAGTCGTGCAAGCGCATTGGCAGCGCCAACTCTGGCAGCAGCGCAACGTGCAATCGGATTGCAGATTTGACGGCAGCTCGGTACTATTACGCGTTCAACTGCCATTCACCTTGCGCATGGCACGATCGTCAAGTGATTGTTCGCAAGCAATTTTACGCACAGCCAAGAGAGTGATCCAATGAAGAAATCATTCATCGCCGTCGCCGCGTTACTCATGCTTTCAAGCTGTGCGACCCCATTTACCGCAAAGGTATCCCGCTTCCAGATGCTTGCGCCCCCATCCGGGCAGACCTTCATTGTCCAGGCGAGCAATCCGCACCTTCAGGGCGGGATCGAATTTGGCCAATATGCGCAGCTGGTCAGCGCTCGCCTTGTTGAACAGGGGTATCAGCCTGCCGCTGACCCAGCCCAGGCGCAATTGATCGTCAAAATGCATTACGATGTTGATCGTGGCCGTGAACGCGTCCGTTCAACCGGCTTTGGCTATGGCGGCTTTGGTGGCTTCGGCTATGGCGGATTCGGCTATGGTGGCTTCGGTTATGGTGGCTTTGGTTATGGCCGTGGCGGATTCGGGCCGCGCGGCTATGCCTTTGGCTGGAACGATCCATTCCTGTTCGGTGGTGGCTTCAACGATACCTATAGCTACACCGTGTTCACCAGCGAACTCGATTTGCAGATCGAACGGACTGACAATGGCAAGCGCGTTTTCGAGGGCACCGCCCGCGCGCAATCCAATACTGACGAACTGCCCAAGATTGTCCCCAATCTCGTCGATGCGATGTTCACGGGCTTTCCCGGCAATTCGGGCGAAACGGTGAAGATCACGATCGCGCCAGAACGCAAGGCGGTGAAATAATCCCAGGGCTAACGGTTACGCCCGGCTTGCTGGCGTTGAACGCCAGGAAGCCGGGGACGACTATAGCACCTGATTTAGCCAAGAATGGCGGGTGTTCTACCCCTCCAGATCGCGCAGCAATGTCCGCACCGCGCTATCGACATCCATATCGGTATCGCGCAGCTGTTCGATGCGGCGCACCGCATGGATTACCGTTGAATGGTCGCGTCCGCCAAATTTGCGGCCAATCTCAGGGAGCGACCGAGTCGTCAGCCGCTTGGCAAGATACATGGCAATCTGCCGCGGACGCGCCACGACGCGCGCGCGACGTGCTGAAACCAGCTCGATCGGCTTGAGTTCGAAATAGCTCGACACCGCCCGCTGGATTTCGTCGATCGTCACCCGCTTTTGCACGCCGCGCAGCACATCGCCGAGCGTGGCTTGGGTGAAATCCATATCGATCGCCTCACCCGTCAACTGAGCATAAGCGACCAGCCGGTTGAGCGCGCCCTCCAGTTCGCGAATGCTTGAGGTCAGCCGGACGGCCAGCAATTCCAGCACGTCAGCGGGCACCCTGGCATCGGGCATATCGGCCAGTTTGCGGGCCAGCACAGCGCGGCGCAACGTCAGATCAGCCGGCTTGATATCGGCCACAAAGCCAACCGACAGGCGTGACAGGATCCGTGCTTCAACGCCGTCCAACCCCTGTGGACAGCGGTCAGCGCTGACGACCAGCCGCTTGCCGGCGCTCATCACCTCGTTGATCGTGTAGAAAAACTCTTCCTGCGTTGCATCCTTGCCGGCAATGAACTGCAGATCGTCGATCATCAGCAGATCAACCGACCGCAACCGCGCCTTGAACGCGAACGTATCGCGCGCGCGCATCGCCTGGACGAATTCGAACATGAATCGTTCGGCCGACATGTAAATCACATCGGCCCCTGGCTGCGCTTCAAGAAAAGCCGTGCCGATCGCATGCATCAGATGGGTTTTGCCCATCCCTGTGCCGCTGTGCAGAAATAGCGGGCTGAAGCGCGGCGTACCTGGCTCGGCAAGCGCCTTGGCGGCGTTCCACGCAACCCGGTTTGAGCCATCGACGACAAACCGATCAAAGGTGAAGCGCGAATCGAGCGCAGGGCGCGCACCGGCCATGGCCGCGATCGCGCTTGGTGCTGCAGGTGCGGCAACCGGATCGATGCTCGCCAGCACTGGCAACGGCGCCGACGCGCTGGCCGTTTCAATGATCACCTGGCTGATCGTCGGGACGATGGCCCGAAATTCCTGCAACAGCCGTTCCGCATAATTGTTGCGGACCCAATTGGTCATGAAGGCAGACGGCAGCGAGAGCCGCACCGTATCCGCCTCGTCGCTCGCCGCCAGGGCAAGCGGCTTCAGCCACTGATCAAACAAGCGCGCGCCAGCCGATTCGCGCAAATGCCCGCGAATCCGTACCCATGCCTTGTCCAGTTCAGTGCCAGATGTCGCCTTCAATGCTCCAGCAATCGCCACGCGCAACTCTCCTCGCGGCCAGGTAACTCCCCTGGACGCCCTGTTTTCGATCGAAAATATCCCCCCGCAGCCGGAATCGCGTCCGCCTGACGATGAAGTTATGCTAAATACCGGATGCGGTAATCATCGCGGCGAAGGCTGATTATGAGGACATGACCGAGTCGATCAAGAGGCCGGGCAGTCAAGAATCTGAAATAAACCATTTGACTCGGCCTTAGCCGCGCAAACCCGTCAAAATTTTAACAAGTCTTTGATTCTAGACTATAATAAAACCGTCACTAATTTGAAACCTTGGCGAATCGCGGTAAATCCTAGGTTTTGATATCAGCGGTATGCCGGACGCCATTGTGGCAGCTCGACGGTCAAAACCTGGCGCATTCGATGCAGCAGCCACGACAAAAAGGCCCGCTGGGAAGCTCCCGGCGGGCCATTTGTCACGGAAACGTAACGTTTTAAGCGAGCGCGGAAACGCGCTTCGTCAGCCGCGCGAACTTGCGCGAGGCGGTATTCTTGTGGAGCACGCCCTTGGCAACGCCCCGCGCCAGTTCTGGCTGCGCAGCGGCCAGCGCGGTCGCGGCGGCATCCTTGTCACCCGATTCGAGCGCCGACTCGACCTTTTTCACGAAGGTGCGAATGCGCCCAACGCGATTGGTGTTGATCTCCGCACGGCGGTCATTCCGCCGGATACGCTTTTTCGCCTGTGGCGTATTCGCCATGCCGTCCTCGAACCTTTTCAATGAAAAAGGGCGGGGGAGATGCTCCCGATCGCCCTTCGAAAGCGCGCCTATTAACCGCGCCGGTGGCTCCGGTCAACAACTCAACGCTGGCATTTGCTGCACCAGAACGTCGAACGCCCACCTTCAGGGCGTCTTTTCACCAGCGCGCCGCAACGGCACAGCTCGCCTTCGCGTCCATAGACCAGCCATTGTTTTGAAAAATAGCCGAGTTCGCCATCCGGCCGGGCATAATCACGCAGCGTCGATCCGCCTGCCTCGATGGCCGAAGCGAGCACCGTTCGAATCGACTCAACCAGCGTGGCGAGTCGCGCCGACGCGATCTGGCCGGCGGCCCGTGCCGGGGTGATACCCGCCATATGCAGCGCCTCACACACATAGATATTACCGAGCCCCGCGACGATCCGCTGATCGAGCAGCATCGCCTTGATCGGTGCCCCGCGCCCCGCCAATGCTTTGCCGAGATAGTCGGCGGTAAAGCCCAGCCCGAGCGGCTCCGGCCCCATGGTCATAAACGGCGGATAGGCAGCGATTGCTGCCGTCTCGACCAGATCGACTGAGCCGAATCGACGTGGATCGTTGAGCGCCAGCGTCCGCCCGACGGCTGTGGTCAGCACCAGATGATCATGCGGCAGCGTTTCGGAAGGATCGACCCGCCATCGCCCCGACATGCCGAGATGAAAGATCATCGTGTCGCCGCGATCGGTATCGATCAGGCCATATTTGGCGCGCCGCCCGAGCCCGGTGACGATCGCCCCAGTCAATCGCTGGCCGATATCGGCGGGAAAGGGACGGCGCAGATCGGCGCGGCGGAGCAGCACGCGCTCGATCCGCGCGCCTTCCAGCACGGGACGCAGGCCGCGGACGGTGGTTTCGACTTCGGGAAGTTCCGGCATGATCCACCAGCAGCTAGGTTGCGTTTGCTCCGTCCACAAGCCTTGGCTAGAGCGACGCTCATGACCGACACCGTTTCATTCGGCTATCAACAAATAGCCCCCGAAGAAAAGACCGCCCGCGTAGGAGACGTCTTCAAAAGCGTCGCCCCATCCTATGATCTGATGAACGATGCCATGTCGGCTGGCATGCATCGGTTGTGGAAGGATCGATTCGTCCGCCGGGTGAAGCCGCGTGCTGGCGATGCGATCCTCGATATGGCTGGCGGCACCGGCGACATCGCCTTTCGCATGGCACCGTCTGGCGCGGCGATTACGGTGGCGGATATCAACCCGGCGATGCTGGAGGTCGGCATCGAACGCGCCGCAAAGCGCGGCATTGACGGGCTGGTCTGGACTGAGGCCAATGCCGAAACGCTGGTTTTTCCTGACCGATTCTTCGATGCCTATACGATCGCCTTTGGCATCAGGAACGTGACCGATATTCCCAAGGCGCTGCGCGAGGCGCACCGCGTGCTGAAACGCGGGGGGCGCTTCTATTGCCTGGAGTTCTCGACGACGCTGTGGCCGGGCTTTGCGGAAATCTATGATGGCTATTCGCACAAGCTGGTCCCGCAACTCGGCAAACTGCTGGCGAAGGATGAAGACAGCTATCGCTATCTGATCGAATCGATCCGCCGCTTTCCTGACATGGCCAAGTTCGAAGGCATGATTGCCGAGGCGGGCTTTGTGCAGACCAAAGTGGAACCGATGCTCGGCGGACTGGTCGCGATCCATAGCGGCTGGAAGATCTGATCTTGCGCCATTCCGCCAAGGCTGGTTGCGCATGACCGCCCCCATCGTCCATCTCTGGCGCGTCCTGAAATGGGGCCGCACGCTCGCCCGTCATGGTGCGCTGAGCGGTATCGAGCGCGATCCCAATACCCCTGCCCCCGTCCGCAGGCTTGTTCGGATCGCGCGTATTGGCGTCCGGCTGCCGGAAACGCCAGCCTATGCCGTCGCGCTTCAGGAGATTGGGCCGGCCGCAATCAAGTTTGGCCAGACGCTCGCTACTCGCCCCGATATCGTTGGTGAGGCGGCCGCGCGCGATCTTGCGCGCCTGCAGGATGCGCTGCCCCCGGTGCCCTTTGCGGTCATCAATGCAGCGATGGTTAAGAGCTTTGGCCGCCCCCTGGAAGACCTGTTCGCCTCAATCGATCCAGTGCCGGTCGGCGCTGCGTCGATCGCGCAGGTCCACCGGGGTGTAACGACCGATGGCCGCGCCGTGGCGATCAAGGTGCTGCGCCCTGGGGTGGAGGAAGAATTCGCCCGCGCCATCGACACCTATCAATGGGCCGCGGCACAGCTTGAATCGATGGGCGGCGAACTCGCCCGGCTGCAGCCGCGCCTGGTGATCGAAACCTTCAAGCGCTGGACCGCGCGCGAGCTTGATCTGCGACGTGAGGCAGCCTCAGCCTCCGAACTTGCCGAAGCGATGACCGCCGAGCCCGATTTCGTCGTGCCCGCGATCGATTGGCAGCGCACCACGGGCGGCGTGCTGACGCTGGAATGGATTGACGGCATCAAATTATCGAACCGCGCGGCGCTGCTCGCGGCCGGCTATGATCCCGCCCGGCTGGCGCATATTCTGGTCCACGCCTTTCTACGGCAGGCCATCGCGGAAGGGTTCTTCCATGCCGATCTCCATCAGGGCAATCTCTTTGCGCTCCCTGGCAGCCGGATCGCGGCGATTGATTTCGGGATCATGGGCCGGATTGATCGCCGCGCCCGGGTGTGGCTGGCCGAAATTCTCTATGGCCTGATCACCGGCAATTATAAGCGCGTCGCCGAGATCCATTTCGAAGCCGGCTATGTTCCCGCCCACCACAATGTCGGCGAATTCGCGACCGCGCTGCGCGCGGTCGGTGAGCCAATGCGCGGCATGTCAGTGAAGGATATGTCGGTCGGCAATATGCTCGACGGGCTGTTCAACATCACCCGCGATTTCGACATGAAAACGCAGCCGCATTTGCTGTTGTTGCAAAAGACGATGGTGATGGTGGAGGGCGTGGCGACCGCGCTCGATCCCGATATCAACATGTGGGAAACCGCAGCGCCCTTCGTCCGCGAATGGATCAGGACCGAACTTGGCCCTGAAACCTTTGTCGCTGATCGGCTGAACGCCGATTTCAAAACGCTGGCGCGACTGCCCCAGCTGATCCGCAATATCGAACGACATTTCCCCGATCCCGGTGGTGCGCCCCCCGCCCCGCCGCTCGGCGAGATCGACGTGGTGCGCATCGGCGGCGGCTGGCGCTATGCTGCGGTCGCTCTTGGCGCAGCGGCAATCGGCGCCCTTGGTTCGTGGCTGTGGTTGCCTTGATAAGGCCGGGCTGAGTGGCACGGGTGTCCCCACCCCTATGGCTTGCGCAGCCCAGCCGGTTTGCCGGCATCAAGCGGCGCCCGGCCAGGTTGGTGCTCGCCGGGCTGGCGCTGCTCATTCTGCTGTCGCTCAGCGCGATCATCGCGCCTAGCCCGCCGCCCGCTAGCCCAGACCCGGCTGCTGCCGACAGCGACCGAGCCGATGTGCTGCTGTACGAATCGATTGTCGCGGCGGTGCGCGGCGGCGGCGATTATTACAGTGTGGCCGCACAGGCGCAGCGCAGCGGCGGCTACCCCGTCCGCCCCTTTGTGACGATGCGCCTGCCCACGCTGGCTATTGTCCAGGCCGCGTTGCCGCGCCCCGTGACGATCCTGCTGCTGTATTTGCTGTGCTTGGCGGTGTTGGCTGCCTGGTATGTCCAACTGGGGGGTGTCTTCGCGCGCCCACCACCCCGACTGATTGCGCTGGCCTTGGTCGGGTGCGGGGGGATGATCTTCGTGCAGACTAATCTGGTCGCCTTTCATGAAGTCTGGGCCGGACTGCTGGTCGCCTTGTCGCTGGCGGTGTGGCGCGACGATCGCTGGGTAGAGGCGGTTGCGATCGGCGCCTGCGCGATGCTGATCCGCGAAACTGCTGCGCTATATGCGATCGTCATGGCCCTGTGCGCGCTGGCGGGCGGCCATCGGCGCGAAGCGATCGGCTGGGCGGTCGCGTTTGCGATGGTTGGTGCGGCCGTCACCGCCCATTATTTTGCGTGGAGCGCGATCATCCTGCCCAGTGATCCGGCGGGACCGGGGTGGAGCGGGCTGCTCGGTTTTGGTTTTTTCGTGAAAGCCTTGTCGGTGACAACCGCCTTGAGCGTGTTGCCCCCATGGATTGCCGCACCATTCGTTGGCTTTGCCCTGTTCGGCTGGCTGGCCTGGCGCGATCCCGCGGCAACGCGCGTGCTTGGGGTACTGGGTGCCTATGCCGTGCTGGTTAGCCTGTTTTGCCGCACCGACACCTATTATTGGGTGCTGCTGGTGGCCCCGGTCAGTCTGGTCGGGCTTGCCTTCATCCCCGATGCGCTGCGCGACCTTTATGTCGCTGCGCTCGACAGTCGGCGCATTACCGTGACAAGGTCGGTTCGATGAAACGCATTCTCCTGATCGTCGGTGGCGGCATCGCTGCCTATAAGGCCTGCGAGCTGATCCGCCTCGCGCGCAAGGCGGGCATTGGCGTGCGCTGCGTACTCACCGCTGGTGGCGCGCAGTTTATCACGCCGATGACGCTCGCGGCGCTGAGCGAAAACCCGGTCCATACCAGCCTGTGGGATTTGAAGGATGAGGCCGAGATGGGCCATATCCAGCTCAGCCGAGAAGCCGATCTCGTCGTCATCGCGCCAGCGACCGCCGATCTACTCGCCAAGATGGCCGCAGGCATCGCCGATGATCTTGCCACCACCTTGCTGCTTGCAACCGACAAGCCCGTGCTCGCCGCGCCAGCGATGAACGTCCGCATGTGGCAGCACCCCGCCACCCGCCGCAATATCGCCACCCTGCGCGCCGACGGCATCACCGTCATGGAGCCCGATGAAGGCCCCATGGCTTGCGGCGAATTCGGCCCCGGTCGCCTGCCCGAGCCCGACGCGATCCTCGCCGCCATCAACCGCGCGCTCGGCCTATGACCAGCCTTACCGGTCGGCACATGCTGGTCACCGCCGGGCCGACGCATGAGCCGATCGATCCGGTCCGCTACATCGCCAACAGATCGTCGGGTAAGCAGGGATTCGCTATTGCTGCAGCGCTTGCCGCGCTCGGCGCGCGCGTGACCCTCATCGCTGGCCCCGTCACGCTCGAAACTCCAGCGGGCGTCGACCGGATTGATGTCGAGACCGCGCTTGAAATGGCCGCTGCGGTCGAACAGGCCCTGCCCGCCGACGCCGCGATCATGGTCGCCGCCGTGGCTGACTGGCGCGTCACCCCGATGCCGCAAAAGATCAAAAAGGGCGCGCGCACGCCGACGCTCATGCTGGTCGAGAACCCCGATATCCTGGCAACGCTCGCCAAGAGCCCCAAGCGCCCGCCCCTGGTGATCGGCTTTGCGGCAGAAACCGAACGCGTGACCGAACACGCCAGCAGCAAACGCGTCCGCAAAGGCGCCGACTGGATCATCGCCAACGACGTCTCCGGCGATGTCATGGGCGGCGCCGCGAACAGCATCCACATCGTGACGGCACAGGGCGTCGAAAGCTGGGACCGGATGCCAAAGGAAGAAGTCGCCCGCCTTCTCGCGAAACGGATCGCAGCGGCGGTGCTTGGATAAAGGCCGCTACCCGCCCACTTTCGCCATCGCAGCCCGCACGCCTACCCCATTTCGCCACTGCACCGCCCCCGCCGCCATGCACCCCAGCAGCAGTAGAAATGGCGTCAGGAATTCGCGGTGGCGTTCGCCGAATTCGAACCACACGCCGAACAGCGCCAGCTGCAAGAACCCCGCGATCAGCAGCAAAGTCATCACCCAAATCCCCGGCACCTGACGTAGCCGGAGCGACACCGCCCCTGCGCCCAGCATCAGCCAGTGCGCGCCAAAGGAGAGCGGAAACAGCATCGCCGCCAAGGCTGGCGAAATCGCCGGTGACATGATCGCGATGCGGAACAGCCCAAACTGGCCAACCCCGACAGCGTGCAGGAATTTGGCGATCGTTAGCCGCACGAAATCAGCCGGATGCCCTTTTATCCATGCCACCGCTTCACCACTCGCCTGCCGCGCGTAATCGAGCTCGGGCAAGCCCCGCCACGCCTCAGGCTGCGGCATCCAGTTGCCCGTTGCATCAGGGTTGTTGCCGATCCACAGGCTGATGCCGCCCGCGCTCGTCAGCGGTACGAAAGCGCCGAATACTACCCAATTGCGCACCCACCAGGGCAACATCACGATTACAGCGACACACGCCCCCGCCAGCCCGAATCGTATCAGCCGCCGAACTCCGATCCGCCCGACCAGCATCAGCCCGAACAGCGCCGCCAGCGGTGCCTGCCCCGGCTGCGTCATGGCCAGCAATCCCGTCGGTACGCCCAGCGCCAGTGCCCCGCGCCAGCCGCTTCCTTCGCTCGCTGCCCGCTGGCTCATTCTGATCCACACCAACGCCAGCAGCAGGATCAGCGCGATCGCCACCCCCTCCTTTTGCGCGAGCGGGGCAGAGAACAGTACCGATGGCCAGACGAGGTAGAGGAACGCCGCGCCCCGCCCGGCCGCCGGCGCCTTTAGCGCCGCACCGATCTGCACGATCAGCCATGCGGCACCGCAATCGACCACCATGTTCATCGCGATCAGCGACCAGGTCGAAAAGCCCGCCACCGCGCCCCATGCCGCCAGCAGCACCGGGTAAAAGGGCGGATAGAGCGCAAACACCCGCTCGCCCATATCGGCCTGATCGAAATACAGGCCCTGGCCCGCCAGCAGCTGCCGCGCGATCACTGGATAGATATCCGCATCCCCGGTCGACAGTCGGCCAAGTACCAGTGCCCCAAAGCACAGTCTGAGCGCGATAATGCCAAGCGCCAGCATCGCCATTTGCTCGCTGGACGGTGACACGCGCAACAGCATCCACGCTGTCGCCCCCGCCACCCCCAGCCACAACACGAAAAGCGCTATGCCCGTTGCCGAGAACATCCAGTGCGCCTCAAGCCCAGGCAGCGACACGGCACCATAAAGGGCAAGGGTCGCCAGCATTAGCTGCAACCCCAGGGCCCATGCCAGCGGCGGGCGGCTGATTGGCACGGTCATCACGCCCTGACCTTAGCGTGCGCGCGCGTAGGAGGCGTTAACGCCGCTTGCACCGCGCGGCGCAGCGAGGCTAGTCGCGTAGTAGCCCAGCCAAGGAACCTCGATGCGCGATCTCTGCCCCCAGCTTGAACTGAAGATCCTCGATCCCCGGCTCAATGATTGGGGGCTGCCGCGCTATCAGACGGCGATGTCGGCGGGGATCGATCTTCATGCCTGTATCGATGCGCCGCTCACGCTGGAGCCCCAGGCCCCCGCTGTCCTGATCCCGTCGGGTATCGCGGTGCTGATGAACGACCCGCACCTCGTCGCCTTCCTGCTCGCGCGATCGGGGCTGGGGCACAAGAAAGGGCTGGTGCTCGGCCAGGCTGTCGGTACGATCGATGCCGATTATGCCAACCAGATCTTCATCAGCGCCTGGCTGCGCACCCCGCCGGGCAGTGAATCCTTCACGATCAATCCCGGCGATCGGATCGCGCAACTGGTGTTCCTGCCGATTGTCCGGCCCGCGTTCACGATCGTCGATGACTTCAGCGCGCAGACTGATCGCGGGCTGGGCGGATTCGGCTCGACCGGCGTCTGATGGCCGCAATCCCAGCCCCGCTCACCGACGCCCAGCTTGACCGCTATGCGCGCCATATCGTCCTGAAAGAGATTGGCGGGCGCGGCCAGGCGCGGTTGCTGTCGGCGCATGTCGTGGTGGTGGGCGCGGGCGGGATCGGATCACCCGCGATCCAGTATCTGGCGGCGGCAGGCGTCGGGCGGCTGACGATCATTGATGACGATCGCGTCGATCTTAGCAATCTGCAACGCCAGACGCTGTTCGCCACCAGCGATATTGGCATGCTCAAGACCAGCGCCGCCACGGTCGCGGTTGCGCGGCTCAACCCGGATGTCGTGGTGCATCCAATCAGCGAACGGATCACCGCCGTCAATGCCACCAGCTTGCTCGCCGGGGCCGATGTCGTGCTTGACGGCAGCGACAATTTCGCGACCCGGCTCGCGGTCGCCGATGCAGCGCGCGCGGCGCAAACGCCGCTCGTCTCAGCCGCGATCGGCCAGTTTGACGGGCAATTGGCGGTGTTTCGCGGCTGGGAAGCCGACAAGCCCTGCTATCGCTGCTTTGTCGGCAATGATCCCGATCGCGCCGATGTCAGCTGTGCTGATCAAGGGGTGCTGGGCGCGATGACCGGCGTCGTCGGCAGCCTCGCCGCCCTGGAGGTGATGCGCGCGATCGTGCCCTTTGGCGCCGATAGCGCGGGCAATCTGCTGATCGTCGATGCGCTCGATTTCCGCTTCCGCACGATCCGGCTGCCCAAGGATCCAGGCTGCCCGGCCTGTGCCGCATGACCGGCCTGACGATCATCATTGCCAGCGCCGATGCCGCCAGATTCCGCGCCGCCATGTCGACCGCGCTCGCCCAAGCGGCGCTCGGTGGCAGCGTGCGGCTCTATTGCCATGAAGCGAGCGTCGCGCTGCTCGCCCGCGCGCCCCGCGATGACGACGATGGTCCGGGCCTTGCCGCCGCTGGCCTCCCCGACCGGCCAGCATTGATCGCCATGGCACAAGCAGCGGGCATCGCCCTCATCGCCTGTCAGACCGGCCTGGCGCTCACCGGCGTGACGCTGGAGGCGCTTGCCGAGGGCGTTGAAGCGGGGGGCATGGTCAGCCTGCTCGCCACGCTCGGCGCGGACCGGCTGGTCAGCTTTTAACCCACAGCCGCTTCGCGTCGCGCCACGCGCGCCTGATCGCGATGCCAATCGATCGCTTCAGTTAGCCCGTCGACCAAGCCGATTTGCGGCCGCCAGCCCAGTTCGCGTTCGATCTTGCCGGGATCAATCGCGTGCCGGCGATCAGTTGCTCGGCGATCGGGCAGGAAGCTGATCAGCGACCGACGCTTGCGGCCATCGGCGCGCGGATCGAGCCGATCGAGCAGATCGCAGATCATCGCCACTACCGCCAGACTGCTGCGCTCTTCGCGGCCACCGATCATGTAATGCTGGCCAACCTGGCCGTGGATCAGCACCGCCGTCAGCGCGCGCGCATAATCCTCGACATGCAGCCAATCGCGCAGTTCCGATCCAGAACCATAAACCGGTACCGATACGCCCCCAATCGCCGCCAAAATGGCATGCGGGATCAGCTTGCCGGGCTTTTGATAGGGGCCATAACAATTGCCGCCATGCGAGATCACGACGGGTAAGCCAAAGCTGCTGTGCCAGGCGCGCACGAGATGATCGGCAGCCGCGCGTGTCGCGGCACAGGGCGCGCCCGGCCGATAGGGCGCGGTCTCATCGATCCGGCGGGCATCCGCTGCCAGATCGCCAAAGACCGCATTGGTCGAAACATGGTGAAAGCGAAACCGCGCCCGCGCATCGGGCATCAACGTTCGCCAATGCGCGAGCGACGCCTCCAGCAGCTGAAAGGTGCCGCCGACATTGGTATCGATAAAGGGTGGGATATCGACCCCGGGCCGATCCGCGCGGCCTTCGGCTGCGATATGGATAACGCCATCGACCTGTTCCTGCGCCATAACCGCAGCGAGCAAAGCGCGATCAAGGATATCGCCCTCGACAAAGCGATAATTGGGCTGATCAGCGGGCACCGCCAACGCCTCTGGCGCGACGCTATCGACCAGCGAATCGAGATTGATCACACGGATCGATCCATTGCTCGCCAGCAATCGGCAGACCGCCGAGCCAATAAACCCCGCCCCGCCCGTAACGAGAATGGTTCGCTCTGGCGGCGTGTAGCTGATCTCGATCGGCGCGCGCGTCTTGACGGTCATGGCATTGGTCTCGCTGGTCGGTTCATCACCCGCGAAATTTATGCCCAAACCCTAAACGGTGTTTGCACCAATCGGGGTTAATCGCGCCCGAGCAACGCGCGCGCAAATGACCGCACGGCCGGGCCAATATCCGGTCGATCCAGCGCCAGCGCGAGATTGGCCTGGATGAAGCCGGCCTTGTCGCCGCAGTCAAACCGCGTGCCGTCGAAGGTCAGTCCATGGAAGGGTTGATTGCCAATCATCCGCGCCATGGCGTCAGTCAGCTGGATTTCGCCACCTGCACCCTTTTCCTGCGTCTCCAGCACGCGCATCACCTCGGGCTGCAGGACATATCGGCCGATCACGGCCAGATTCGACGGGGCGGTGCCCGGCGCGGGTTTCTCAACCAGCCCCAGAACCTCGGTCAGTCGGCCATCGCGCGTACCGGGGGTAATCACGCCATATTTGTCGGTCTGGTCGTCGGCCACTTCCTGCGCGCAAATCATATTGCCGCCGGTCCGGTTATAGGCTTCGACCATCTGCTTCAGACAGCCAGGTGCACCGACCATGAAATCATCGGCGAGTAGGACTGCAAACGGCTCATCGCCAACGATATCACGCGCGCACCATACCGCGTGGCCAAGCCCCATCGGCTCTTGCTGACGGACATAGGCAACCGCCCCCGGCGTGAGGCGGGTTTGGTGAAGCAATTCCATCGATTTGCCGCGCGCCGCCATCGTCGCTTCCAGCTCATAAGCGATGTCGAAATGGTCCTCGATCGCCGATTTGCCGCGCCCGGTGACGAAGATCATCTGCTCGATGCCCGCCTCCAGCGCCTCATCGACGGCGTATTGGATCAGCGGCCGATCGACGACCGGCAGCATCTCCTTGGGCAACGCCTTGGTCGCGGGCAAAAAGCGCGTGCCCAGGCCACCGACCGGGAAAACTGCCTTGCGCAGCCGCTTGAACGTCATGATCTTCTCCACTGAAGCGTTGACCCTATCGCGCGGAAGGACGGCTGGCAAACTCCAGCCTTCAGCGACTCTGCGATGTCCGTTAGCGTGGCCTTAAGCAGCCACGATTATGGCATCGTCATGACTTTCGCACATGCGCCCAAGCTGTCCCCCAAGGTGCTGATCGTGTTCGGCACGCGGCCAGAGGCGATCAAGCTTTTTCCGGTGATCCGGTCGCTGGCGGCGATACCGGGCCTGAACGTGCGGACCTGTGTGACCGCACAGCATCGCGGGTTGCTCGATCAGGTGCTGGGCATTGCCGGGATTGTCCCGGACATTGATCTTGATTTGATGGAGCCCGGCCAGACGCTCGATCGGCTCACCGCGCGGTTGTTGACTGGCCTTGGCGAGGTGATGGACGCCGAACAGCCAGATCGCGTGATCGTGCAGGGCGATACCGCCACCGCGATGGTCGGTGCGCTCGCTGCCTATTATCGCAAAATTCCCGTATCGCATGTCGAAGCGGGCTTGCGCTCGGGCGATATCTACCACCCCTTCCCCGAAGAGGTGAACCGTCGGATCGTCGCGCCGATCGCTGATCAGCATTTCGCGCCGACCCAAACGGCGGCGGATGCGCTGCTGCGTGAGAACATCGCGGCGGACACCATCCACGTCACCGGCAACACAGTGATCGATGCGCTGCATGCGGCCAGTGCCGCGCTCGCCGCCGATGCGTCGCTCGCCGCTGGGCTCGACGCCATCGCTACCCGTTTTGCCGGCAAGCGCATCATCCTGGTCACCACGCATCGGCGCGAGAATTTCGGCGGGGGCATGGAAAACATCGCCCGCGCCATCCGCCGCATCGCTGCGCGCGACGATGTCGCGGTGATCTTCCCGGTGCATCCCAACCCCAATGTCGTCAGCGTCATGGATCAAGTGCTGGGCGGCCAAGCCAATATCGCCCGAATCGATCCGCTCGATTACCCCCATTTCGTCCGCGCGCTGGGGCTTAGCCATATCGTGCTCACCGATTCGGGGGGCGTCCAGGAAGAAGCACCGGCGCTCGGCAAGCCTGTGCTCGTCATGCGCGAGACGACCGAACGCCCCGAAGGCGTCGCCGCTGGGACCGCCAAACTAATTGGAACCAACGAAGATCGGATCGTTTCCGAAATCTTCACCCTCCTTGACGACAATGGCGCGCATCAAGCGATGGCGCGCGCCCATAATCCGTTCGGCGACGGCCACGCTTCGGCTCGGATTGCAAAGGTCGTCGCGGATGGTTTCGGACTCTGAACTCAAGGTCGCCGTTCTCGGGCTAGGCTATATCGGCCTGCCGACCGCCGCGGTCATTGCGCGCACTGGCGTTCAGGTGCTTGGCGTCGATGTCACCCAGAGCGTTGTCGATACGGTCAATTCGGGCAAGGTCCATATCGAGGAAGTCGATCTCGACGGGCTAGTGTCCGGCGTGGTCGCGCGCGGTAATTTGCGCGCATCGACGATGATCGAACCGGCCGATGTCTTCGTCATCGCCGTGCCAACCCCGTTTGGCGAGAATCACGCGCCCAATATCGGCTATGTCCTGCAAGCCGCGACCACGGTTGCCGCTGTGCTCAAGGCGGGCGACGTCGTCATCCTCGAATCCACCTCCCCCGTCGGCACGACCGAAAAGGTGCGCGACCTGCTCGCGCAATTACGCCCCGATCTGAAGGTGCCGGGCCGAACCGGCGAAAGCGCTGATATCGCGATTGCCTATTGCCCCGAACGCGTTTTGCCGGGGCGCATCCTGGTCGAACTGATCGACAATGATCGCGTCATTGGCGGCATCACCCCGCGCTGCGCGCGCAAAGCACTGGCCTTTTACCGGCGCTTCGTGCGCGGTGCTTGTGTAACGACGACGAGCCGAGCGGCGGAAATGACCAAGCTCACCGAAAATGCGTTTCGCGACGTCAACATCGCCTTCGCCAATGAACTGAGCTTGATCGCCGACAAGATGGGCGTCGACGTCTGGGAAGTGATCCGGCTCGCCAACCGGCATCCGCGCGTCAACATCCTGTCGCCCGGGCCCGGCGTTGGCGGGCATTGCATCGCGGTGGATCCCTGGTTCCTGGTCAGTGCCGCACCCGATCAGACGCCGCTGATCCGCACTGCGCGCGAAGTGAATGACGGCAAGGTTGCACATACGACCGCTCGCGCGATTGAGCTGATCGAGCAATTGCCGGGCGTGCCGGTCGCCTGCCTCGGGCTGGCGTTCAAGGCCAATATCGACGATTTCCGCGAGAGCCCGGCGCTGAAGGTTGCCGCCGATCTCGCCAATCGCTTCGGCGATCGCATCTGCATTGTCGAACCCTATGCGAGCGCCCTACCCACGCCCTTTGACGGCACGGGCGCGCGGTTGATCGACATCGATACGGCGATCGAGCGCTGCCCGATCATGATCGTGCTGGTCGATCATGAGGTCTTCAAATCGGTCCCGCTCGACGAGCGCGCTACCAAGCTGGTCTATGACACACGCGGCATCTGGCCCGATCAACCGCCAGCCAGCGCGCCACCGGTGCCCCTGCGCCGGATTGCGTGACCAAAAACCAGCGCCAATCAACAGTAAAGCGGGACGTACGCCCAATACTGGCCAATAATCCTGTTCCGGGATGTATCGACATGCTAGCATAATTGCGGATTTCTATTTGGGATGCGCAGCACATGAAGGCGGTCCTCAAGCGCCCCTATTGGTTTATCCGGCGATTGACCGGCCTTTCGCTGGCCCCCCTGATCGCTCTCAAACATTTGCCGCGTTTTTTCCGCGAACTTTCCGCTTTCCGCGCTCAGGGAGGCGTGGTTGACCGGCTCTGGCCGATCCTGACTGACTATCAGGACGATTCTGGCACCGCTTCAGGCCATTATTTTCACCAAGACTTGCTGGTCGCCCAGTTCATCTTTTCAGCAAATCCGGCCGACCATCTCGACATCGCCTCGCGGATCGATGGCTTCGTCGCCCATGTGGCGGCCTTCCGCGCGATCGACGTGATGGATGTTCGCCCGCTCCAAGCCGCTGCCCACGCCAATATCCGCTTTCTCCAGCGCGACCTCATGGTGCCGCAACCCGATCTGGCCGGGCGCTATCCCTCTGTCAGCTGTCTCCACGCGCTCGAACATTTCGGCCTTGGCCGCTACACTGACAGCATTGATCCGGATGGCCACCGCAAGGGCTTCGCGGCCATCGCAGCTTTGGTCGCCCCGGGCGGCGTCTTTTATCTCAGCGTGCCGGTTGGCCGTCCGCGTATTGAGTTCAATGCCCACCGCATCTTTGCCCCCGACGAACCACTGTCATGGGCAGCCGGGCAGTTCACCCTTGAGCGGTTCGACTATGTCGATGATCGCGGCGCGCTGCAGCTGGACAAGGTACCTGCCGATGCCGATGGCCTCGATTATGGCTGCGGAATCTACACGTTGCGCAAGGCCAGGTGATGCCGATTGGGCCAAGCCCACATCCACGCGCCGAAACGACAACGGTTGCGCCCATGATTTAGGATCGATGCGTTAGGGTCCGATAAAAGCTTTGCTCAGCGGTTGTCGCGGCGAACATGAGGTCGCCAACAGCCTTTGCCCGCTCGGCGAGCGACCGCGCCAGCTGCCTGTTCTCGAACAATTTCTGCATATCCGCGGCAATGTCTGGGATGGCGGTGGAATGCTGGACCAGGGCGACTCCGGGATGATCGCGTTCCCAGACCGCCGCAGCGCAATCGGCGTCGCCGCTCACAAAGATTGGCAGGCCGACATTGGTATAGTCCGTCAGCTTGCTTGGAAACGACAGGCGCTCATTGACCTTTTCGCCGGGGCCAAACCACATCGGCAGATACAGGATGTCGACGTCATTGCGCAGCGCCGCGACCAGGGCATCGGGCGGCAGCAACCCGCGCAGCTCAATATTGGGTTGCGCGAGCGACGGGTGCGCTTCGACGGTAGCAGGGCCATAGATGATTAACCGCCCGCCCAAGGGGGCAATCGCCTGCGCCATGCGGCGATTTGCCTCAACCATCGCCAAGGTACTCATCGATCCGGCAAAGGCGACGACGCGGCCACGGGTCCGTGCCGCTAACCGTGGCGAAAGGCCTTCATAGACCTGCCCATGGGGTGACCGCGCCGGATAAAGCGCTTCCCCGGCGACGCCAAACCGGCGCTGATACGCCGCGCCCATCGCCGGCGACACACACAAGCGCGAGGCCGCCCCGCGATAGGCTTGCGCGAAAATGCGCTCCTTCATCGCTGCCAACGCCGCCAGCGTCGCGCCGCCGCCAGCCCATTCGTCATGGCAGATCAGGTAGTAGGGAAGCTTACGCGAGCGAGCGAGGGCGACCGCCGATAGCCAGCCATTGCCATTCGTCACCGTGAGCACTGCGTCGGCATCGAAACCGATCGTGGCGGTGCGGATCGCGCGCGATACATGCGCTGCGCCTATCATCGCCACGCTATCGACGAGCTTCGCGAGCCGAGTCCGCCGAAGCCGTCCCATCCGCTGCGGCACATGCCGATAGTCAACGCCGGGCAACCGGCGGTGCGGCAAGGATTGCTGCGCGCCCGTCTCGACAATGCGCAATCGATCGCGCGGATAATCGAGCAACAAACGGAAGAGCAGCGCCGATCCATGCAGACTATTCTCCACCGGGACATCGGCAATGTAGAGCAATCGCGGCAGCATTTGGGAGCCGGACGCCCGCCGCGCATCACTCACCCGCGCACCGCTTGCGCTTCAAAGATTTCCTGCATCGTTACGCCAACCGACTTGGTGATTTCCCAGCCGGGATAATGCGCCTTGATCTTGGCGAGATCGGAATAATAGCAAATGTGATCGCCGGCGCGGTGCTGATCGACATATTCCGAAATCATCGGCTTGCCGCTTACCTGTTCGGCGATCTTGAATGCCTCCAGGATCGACACCGAATTTTCCTTGCCGCCGCCCACATTGTACACCTCGCCCACGCGCGGCTTGGCAATGAAGCGGACGATGAATTCGCCGACATCATGGCTATGGATGTTGTCGCGCACCTGTTTGCCCAGATAGCCGAAAATCCGGTAGAGCTTCCCCTCGGCATTGGCGCGGACCAAATAGCTGAGAAAGCCGTGGAGCTCGACGCCGCTATGGCTCGGCCCGGTCAGGCACCCGCCCCGCAAAGCGCAGGTCGGCATACCGAAATAGCGACCATATTCCTGCACCATCACATCAGCGGCGACTTTTGACGCGCCGAAAATCGAATGCTTGCTTTGATCGATCCGAAAATACTCGGCAATCCCAGCTGCATAGGCGGGATCAGCATAGTCCCAGCGCGTTTCAAGCTCGACAAGGGCAATGGCATTGGGCGCATCGCCATAGACCTTGTTGGTGCTCATATGGACGAACGGACTCTCCCCGCAATGCTGTCGCGCGGCCTCCAGCAGGTTGAGCGTGCCGACGGCGTTGGTATCGAAATCGTCGAACGGGCGCGCCGCCGCCAGATCATGGCTGGGCTGCGCTGCGCAGTGGATGATCGCATCCGGGCGCAATGCCGCAACCAGCGCCAGCACGCCCGCCCGATCACGGATATCGAGCTCGACATGCTCAAATCGTGGATAGCATTCTAGCAACCGGGCCTGGTTCCAGCGCGTATCGCCCCCCGGCCCAAAGAAATCGGCCCGCATATTATTGTCGATACCGACAACGCGCCAGCCATCATTGGCAAGTCGAGCGACAACTTCGGAACCGATCAACCCCGAGGAACCCGTAACCAATCCTGTCTTCATACTGTTCCCATCAATTCTCGTAACAGTATCAAACCCATATTAGCTCAATAGCGTGACAGATGGAGCAAATATAGGTCCCAAATAATTACCCAATTGGCTGAATTTTCGGGTTGATCACTGCAGGCCGCACGCCGCAAATAATTGATTGAACCTGTTTTCCCAGCAATGATCCCGGCGTGCGCGCTGCCATCCAGCCTCCCGCAGGCGTTCTGCAGCTTCAGTGTTGGCAAGATAGAAGCGCGTCTTGTCGATCAACTCGTCCGACGAACGATAACAATCGATTTCTCGGCCGATCTCGTAAAAATGCTCGATCTCTGGCGTGTAGCCGGTCAGAAAGCATGAACGGGACATCGGCCCCTCAAAATCACGGAGCCGCACATGCGGGATTAATCGCGATCCGGGGCGGCCGTCGCTCCATACATTACTGAAGTTTAGGACGACGGCATGTGCAGCAAAGGTTTCCGCAACACCACGGGCATAGCCGCGGACATGCGGTGCCAGCATCGCCCGTTCCTTGCGCGCACGGCGGCGCTGGCCAAGACGGCGAGCGATCCGCCATGTCGCGGCGGCCAAGCCGTCATGCGCAATAAGATATTGCATCTCGGCCAGATAGGCCCGCGCACTTCCGGGCGGGACGATGAGTCGGCCAAGCCGGGCTTGTTCCGCTGCAGGCGTCGTCGGCGTGCTGTCCGCATCGCCCCAGCCGCGCCCATAGACGCTGAACGGCACGTCCGATTGATGCAGCGCGGCGAGCAGCGTTGCGCGATCCGCATAGCGTTGACCGACAAAACACGCGTCATTCTGGCGCGTCACGCCAGGATAGGGCTGATAGACATTGGGGTCTGCCGCCATTTGCACCCAAATAGGATTGGCACCGATCCCCCGATAGGCCGGGCCGGCGTCCATTTCCGCATGCCACGCAAAATCTACGGCCGGCGCAATCGCTGAGACCAGGTCGAACTGATAGATGCTGTTGCAATAGAAATTGATCGTCGGGATGCCCAGCGCGCGGATATCCGCAAACCCCGCCGGATCGAAATGCGCATTGTAAAAATAGCTGAGGAACAGATCGATCGGCTTTGCGGCATGCGCTGCGCGCACTTCATCGATAACGGCCTGTGTAATCCGAGCGCGAACCTCCCGTTCTTGCGCCGTAAAATCATGCGCAATCTGCATGAAATCGCTGGCGCCCTGCAGATCGACCGCTGAATCCACAACTTCATGCCCAAGCCTCGCCAGCGCTGGCAAAAAATTGCTCGCCCATAATTCAGCGTGATATTTTCCAGGATCTTGGGCGTGCCGAATGCCGGTGAAGATGCGCATGACCGTTATAAGCGATCAACGATGGCCATCTTCATACCACCACCCCGGCAACGCCATATTCGGTCGATCACTGAAGTTCGGCACGTCGAGTGGGTGGGGGAAAGATGAAGCAGGTGCTTTTTCGCCAACCCGATCATTACGCAAAAATGTTGCCTCAATCCCCCAGGGCATGTCGATCCCCGCATAGGAGAAATTTTCGCAATAATTATTGGGGTGCAAGTGCACGCAGGTGAAGCGACTGAGGAGGTGGCCAAGCGCTTCCTCGGCAAAATCAAAAAATGGCCGCTCCGTCCACCGGTTGAGCCCATGAAGTTCGATAACGATGATACGAAACCGTGCGAGCAAGGCAGGCGGTGTGCGATAGAGGACCTGATACTCTGCGCCTTCAATGTCCATTTGCAGGATCAAATCGCCGCTGTGATCGCCGACTGACGATCGCACCCAATCGTCAAGCGTGATGAACTGATCATCATTATCAATGCCCAGATACTTCTTCAGGAACACCGATTCCGGAAGATCGATCGTCGGCGATTCGACTGACCAATCCGCGAGGAAGGACCGGATACCGGCGCGCTCGTAAAGGTCACGCTCAAAGGTCGAGCTCGTCGAAACGCCAGGGGAGAAACAGGCGTCTATGTCTGAGAAATCATCCGGAACCAGATAGCCCCCGTCACCGGCGCCACCGAGACGAACCAGTTGCGGGCCGGCATCCATGGGGCGCATCCGTCTCACAAGTGCCTTGATCCGGGCGGGATCGGTCTTGGGTTCAAGCCGATAGCCAAGTCGGTTCGCCAGCCGGGCGAAGAAATGGTCAGCCATCATGCGGCGCTGCCAAGGGCAGAGACCGCCGGGTTGCGCTTCGACTGCGATCTGTCCGCATCCGGCGTGGCACTGGCACCCGGCAAGACGGGCTCAATGACCACATCTCCATGCGGCATCAGCGCATAGGCACCATGGCCAGATGACTGCTGAAAATTATGTGTATTGCCGCCGGGGCTGCACCACGCCACCTCGAACGTCAGCGCATCGCGGACGATATGGTCCCAATTGCTGTTCACAACCGACGTATAGAGATCGACATGATAGCGGCCGGCGGCTAGCAAGACCGGCCCTAGCGATACCCGAACCCGATAGCGCCCGGCGACTTTCGGCAAGGCGAGATCGGTAAAATGGGCCAGCGAAAACATGCCAAGCGGCGCGCTCTGCGCATCGTTGAACATTGCTTCTATGGACAGACGCGGGGAGCCATCAGTCTCGACGACAATCTCTATGTTTAGCGCTTGCGCAACGTCATAAAGCGCCACTGCAGACCCCAGATCGTTGACAATCTGGGCAGAAATAATTCGCGTGTGCAGGCCGGCCCCCGCAAACTCCGCGTCCGGCGCCCGCGCGGCACTGGCCGCAGACTGATACGCCGCAATCGCCATGTCGGTGGCCCCATCAAAAACGATCCGGCCGCGATCGAGCACGATACATCTGCTGGTGAGGCTTTTGATGGCCGCCATATTATGGCTAACAAACAACACTGTTCGCCCTTCGCCAGCAATGTCGTGCATCCGACCGAGGCATTTGCGCTGAAACTCAGCGTCGCCCACCGCGAGCACTTCATCGACCACCAGGATTTCGGAATCGAGATGAGCGGCAACGGCAAAAGCCAGACGCGTGTACATACCGCTGGAATAGCGCTTCACTGGCGTGTCGAGAAATTGCTCAACGCCTGAAAAAGCAACGATATCATCAAACCGCGCGTCAATTTCGCGGCGGGTTAGGCCCAGTATCGTGCCGTTGAGGTAGATATTCTCGCGGCCGGTCAATTCCGGGTGGAACCCCGTGCCCACCTCCAGCAGACTCGACACGCGGCCAGCCACGCGCACCTCGCCTGCGCTCGGCTCGGTAATGCGCGACAAGATCTTCAGAAACGTGCTTTTGCCGGCCCCATTGCGGCCGATTACGCCGATCGCCTCGCCACGGGCGATGTCAAAACTAACATCGCGCAAGGCCCAGAACTCTTCTTTGATCTCGGCTTTGGGTTTGGTGAACATCGATCTGGCCGCGCCCATCACAGCGTCACGCAGCGAACGATAGGGTGCTGGCCGATGATCATGCGAGATCGTGTATTTTTTGCCCAGTCCCTGCACCCGGATCGCGAAATCGTCGGTCATATGTTGTCCGCGAAACTGCGTTCCGTCTGGCGAAAATAGCCAATGCCCAGGGCGAGCATGATCGCCACCACGCCAACATTGAGCACCATGCCCACCGGGTTGAGCGGGTTGGTCCCGCCGAGAAGGCACCAGCGGAAGCCCTCAATCGCGCCTACCGCAGGGTTGAGATAGAGCAGAACCTGCCATTGCGGCGGCAAAATCGTGATCGAAAAGCCAACTGGGGTCACATAGACGCCGAACTGAATAATGAACGGAATAATATAGCGAAAATCGCGATATTTGACGTTCAGCGCCGTCACCAGCAGCGCTGGTCCGAGGCTGGCCAACAAGCACAGGACCGTAAAAACAGGCAGGGCAAGTATCTCGACCCCAGGCGCGAACCGATAGCCAAGGAACAACGCCATCAGGATGATGAAATTGATGCCCAAATCAACCAGCGCAACCATCGCCGCCGCCACGGGGATGATCAGCCTTGGGAAATAGACTTTGCTGATCAGATTGGCGTTGCCAATCAGGCTTGCGGATGCCTCACTCAGGATCGTCGTGAACAAGAACCAGGGCAGCAACGCCGCAAAAACCAGCAGCGCATAGGGCACATCAGCAGGTGTCGGCAGCTTGGCAACCCGGCTGAATACAAACGTCAGCGCCAGCATCGTCAACAATGGCCGCAGCAACGCCCAGGCGACCCCAATGACGGTCTGCTTGTAGCGAACAGCGATGTCCCGCCACGCCAGCACCACGAACAACTCGCGATAGCGCCACAGGTCCCCCCAATATTGCCCGCTCGATCGCCCGGGCGCCAGGATCAGCACGGCGCGCGATTTCTGCGCTTGGGCGGGCGGACCGTTCATCGCAGCTGTTCCGGGCCCTGCTTCTTCAGCCGCCGAAAAAGCGCAAAACTCGCGCGCGAGACGGGTCGGCGCTCAAAGCGCATAAAGCAGCGATAGCCATCAACGATCGCACCGATGCGGGTCTTCAATCGGGACCATTCAAGCGTGTACAGCGCGACCTTGATTGTCGACCCGGCCAGCAAGGGGATCAGGCTCAACGCCGGCGCATTTTGCCAGGCGAAAAGAATCGTGTTGCGCGATCCGTAATAATCCATCCGGTGCCAATCGCGTATCGGCGATTCATGGTGCAATATTGGATCTGACCGCCCGATGATTGTACAATATCCCGCATCGATCATTCTGATACCATAGTCCAATTCTTCGCCCTGGTGCACCAGATCACCACGATAGCCGCCCAGCGACAAGAAAATATCGCGGCGTAATGCATGTGCGGTGCCTATAAAATAGGCACAACGCCAAATGCCGGAGTCAGATGGCGGAACCTGAAACACTATATCGCCAGTCTTGCTGGGTTCCTTGAACGGGATAGCGACGGCCCCGATCTTGGGATCAGAAAAGAGCGGCAGAATTTGTGCAACAACATGTGGCGTCGAAAATTCGGCATCATCATCAATCGACACGATGATCGGTGCACGGGCCAGTTTAGCGCCGATATTCCGACGGACGATTAGCCCGGCAGATGTTTCAAAGCGTTCGATCCTGACCGCAGGAAATTGCGCACGCACCATCTCGCTGGTGCCATCGTGCGACCCATCATCGATCACCAGCACCTCTACTGCCGCGGTCTGGGCGATTGCGGAACGCAGCGCCCGCGCAAGATCATCCTTGCGGTTCTTAGTGGTGATCACAATGGTGGCGCTTGGTAGGGCCTTGTCATCCAGCATCGGCGATCATCCGCTGCTGCCGGGCAGGCACCCCAGCCACCACTGCCCCAGGCGCAACAGCGCTGGTCACGATCGCGCCGGCCGCAACCACGGCATTATCGCCGATCGTCACCCCTTTTAAAATGATCGCCCCAGCCCCAATCCACACATTGTCACCAATTGTCGTCGCGGCGCCGCGCAAGGGCTGGTCCCGGACAAGCATGCCCGGTGCAAAGCCATGATCATGATCGGTAATGTAGCAATGCGGCCCAATCATGCAGTTGCGCCCGATCATGATCGCAATAGAGGCATCGATCATCGTGAACCGATTGATATAGCTGCTATTGCCAATCGAAATGCCGCCGCCGCTTGGGCAGGCGGTGCACAGCAAGACCACATGATCATCAAGCGCCACGCCATCCGCCAAGCGGATGCTGTGCCAATCGCGCGGGATCGAGATGTTGCGCAGCCAGGCGCGACCTTCGATCTGTACCCCAAGCGCGCGGAACCACCAGTTGCGCCGTCGGGAACTGGCACCACGCGCGATCTGGATCAGCTTTGCCGCTAAGCTCAACGCTGGCCCCTGGCTGAAATTAGCCCAAGGCCGATGATGACCGGCGCCCCTAACAAAAAGCGCAGCCGACCGATCCGGGCATTCAATGCAAAGGACCGCAGATATAACTCCATGCTCCGCCTGGGCATGTGATTGCGACCAAGTGCCAAAATTGCAGCGCGAAGGTGAATCCCGACCATGCCGCGCGTGATGGTCCGGGCTCGGGCACTGATCCCATAACGACCCGACTGCCACTGCGCGAGCAACGCCTTGCACCCATAAAATGCTAGCAATAGCGATTTTGAAATCGATCCAGGGTGGTCGCGCTTGGCATAGGTTGGCGGGGCGACAATATGCATGAAGCCGGGCTGCTCCCCCAACCGGAGCATGAGATCATGGTCCTCGGCCACCTTCATGGCTTCATCAAAGCCGCCGGCCTCGATAAATATGTCGCGCCGGACAGCCACCATACCGCCCGCAGCGTAGAGGCCAGCGGCCGCCGCCTCCAGATAATCCTGGTATTCCACGATGTCTGGTGGGCAATATTCAAGCGCCGGCGCAACATCGAAAAATTCGACAAAATTCCCACAGATGATCGCCGGACGATCCCCCCAGGCAAGCGCCTCGGCGAAACAGGATAAGGCCCAGCGCGGCGCGAGATCGTCGCTGTCGATAAAGAAAAGATAGTCCCCCCGCGCTATGCGCGCACCGCAATTTCGCGCCGAACCGGGGCCCTGATTGTCCTTGGTCAGCACAATCAAATCGGTCGATCCGGCGAACTGATCGGTACAATTATCGATCGAACCATCATCGACAATGATTAGCTCAAAATCCTGAAAATGCTGCGTACGAATGCTGTCGATACAGGCTTCAATCGTCCTCCGGCTATTGTAAACCGGGACGATTATGGAAAAAGCTATATCCGTCGCAATAGTGACCGTCACTCAACCCTCCTGGCGGTCGTATTTCTTTTTCAGCATTCCCCAGGGCGTCAATAATAAAATCTGTGGGGCATAGTTCCTTGGATAGCCCGATGAGCCGACTGCACTGTTATATCGCGCGTAAGCAAGACGATGTCGACAGAGTTCACTATTTTACGGGGAGGTAATTGCCAGGATCATCACTTCCAGGCGCACTCGGTAGCAACCAAGAATGACGCTGCATATTCGGTAGCCAAATGGCGAGCTCAGCGGCATGCTTTATTGCCGATAGGAAAAATGCCCCGCCGTTGCACCGGAGAATAACAGTCCATGGCCGATCAATTTGACCTAGCGGGAAGCCGGATTTGGGTTGCCGGCGACCAGGGCATGGTTGGGCGCGCGATTACCCGCCGATTGTCGCGTGAGACCGTGACGATCATCACCCCCCCAACCCGCATTGATCTCCGCGATCAGGCGACGACCTTTGCCTGGATGGAGGCGAACCCCGTTGATCTGGTATTTTTAGCGGCCGCCAAGGTTGGCGGCATCGCAGCAAACAGCGCCCAGCCTGCCCAGTTTCTTTATGACAATCTGCTGATCGCAGCCAATGTGATCGAAGGCGCCCGCCGCGCCGGTGTCAAGAAGCTCGTTTTCCTAGGCTCTTCCTGCATTTACCCCCGTTTGGCTCCCCAACCGATTACCGAGGACGCATTGCTCAGTGGCCCGCTTGAACCCACCAACCAATGGTATGCGCTCGCCAAAATTGCCGGCCTGAAATTATGCGAGGCGTATCGGATCGAATATGGGTGCGATTTCATCGCCGCGCAGCCGACCAATCTCTACGGCCCCTTCGACAATTTCGATCTTACCTCAAGCCATGTGCTACCGGCCCTTATTCGGAAAGCCCATGAAGCGAAAATAGCCGGTGCAGCAAGATTCACAGTCTGGGGAAGCGGCGCGCCGTATCGCGAATTTCTGCACGTCGACGATTTGGCTGACGCTTTAGTGTTCTTGGCGCGCCACTACAGTGAAAATGGTTTCGTCAACATTGGTAGCGGTGACGAGATCACTATTGGTGATCTGGCGACATTGGTCGCAAACATAGTCGGCTTTAACGGTACCTTGATTTTTGATCAGTCGCGCCCGGATGGCACACCGCGAAAGCGCCTCGATACCCAAATACTCGATAGTTTTGGCTGGCGCGCTGCGATATCGCTAAAACAGGGGGTCTTGGAAACCTATGATTGGTTCAAAGCCAGCACGGAAGAATAGCGTGAATGTTTCCAATTTTTCCCGATTCGATAGCGACAGCAAATATCCGTAATTCCTAAGAATATTTACAACTTCACGACAACCTCCTATGTGCTTATGTGGTTCAGATGAATCGGAGAAACTCTGATTCTCTGCCAGCATGTGATGCCGATCTGTGATCAAGGGAGGTCGAATTTCGGTGAATGTGAAGCAAATCATCGCTTCTGAGGTATCCGTTGTTGATCGAAACTCTCTGTTTCGTGATGATTTTGTTCAGTTATCAGGCGCTCTTTTATTATCATTTTTGTTACCAACATTTGTATTTCAGCTGTTTGGCTGGAAATTACTACCGACAACTCAGTTAGAAATTTACTTCTCAATCGCATTCATGGTCATGATTGGCCATTATTTTTTTCGAAGACTGATTTCATTTCCAGGCGCGAGAAGTTCTTCATACATATTGCCGATTTTCAGCTCGGCCTTCATCTTATCAATCGCAATAATGTTCTTCCTGCGCGCCGATTATAATCGATCCTATATAATATTAAGCTATGTTGCCTGTATTGGGTGGTATTTTCTATGCCATTTTATGGGAAATCGCGCCAGAAAGCTACGACTGGCGGTCATCCCGCTAGGAAAGGCGATTAATGCTGGTCAGATAAGGAGCATCGACTGGCTGTGGCTTCGGGACGAATTGCTGGATTTGCCTGATTGCGACGGAATCGTGGTCGACTTTCGTTCCAAACTTTCTGATCATTGGGAAAGATTTGTTGCCGAACGGGCAATAACGGGGATGCCGGTTTATCATTTCAAACAAATCGAGGAATCGGTCACCGGCAGAGTTGATATCGAGCATCTTTCTGAAAACAACTTCGGCTCGCTTATCCCAGGCCTTGCCTATATCAAGATAAAGCAGTGGATTGATATGGCGTCGGCACTTGTGATCGGCGTGGCGTTGTTGCCGATGCTGTTGGCCGTTGCGATCGCCATCAAAATTGATTCACCCGGCCCGGCGTTATTCCGGCAAAGGCGCATGGGCTATCGCGGCAAGAGCATCACCGTTTTCAAATTTCGGACCATGGCCCACCAACCGTTCGAGCAAATTGAATCCCGCGAAGCCGCGATTACCCAGACCGGCGATGCCCGAATAACCCGGCTCGGCCAACTTCTTCGGCGCACCAGAATTGACGAGTTGCCGCAGATTGTGAACATCCTGCGCGGTCAGATGAGCTGGATCGGCCCGCGCCCGGAAGTCTGCGCGTTATCCGAATGGTATGAATCGGAAATTCCGTTCTACCGGTATCGACATATCGTCAGACCAGGCATTACCGGTTGGGCACAGGTTAATCAGGGGCATGTGGGCGACGTCGAGAAAGTGCATATCAAGCTGCAGTTTGATTTTTACTACATCAAATATTTCTCGCCCTGGCTCGATGCGTTGATTGTTATGCGGACGATCCGCACGATGCTGACTGGCTATGGGTCAAAATAAGCTAAGTCGCGACGCGCTCTAGCAGCATTTTCCAGCGACCGATCGCCGCGCTGCGGCTATAGTCTCGATCGATTAGCGCGCGCGCCGCCCTACCCATCGCAGCAACTCGGCCAGAATCGCCGGCAAGGGCCCTGATAGTCTCAGCCAACCCATCGGCATCGCCCGGCATGATCGCTAAGCCGCACCCTTCGCGGACGGCAATCCGGCCAATTTCGCCGTCTGGATCAGTCACGGCGATGACAGGGCGCCCCGCCGCAGCAATGCCATAGAATTTGCTTGGGACGATTAATCCTTCAAGCTCAGGCAGCAGCGATAGCCAATGCACATCGGCAACCGCCAGCGACTGAGACAGCGCCTCGCGTGGTTGGTAGGGGCGAAACTGAAAATGGTTCGTCAGGCCGGAAGCCTGAACGCGTTTGGACAGAGTCACATTTTCCCGACCGCCACCAATCATCAGAAAGACAATGTCTGGCCGGTCGCGGAGCAACAGCGCCGCCCGAAACAGGGTATCCGATTCATGCGCACGACCGAGATTGCCTGAATAGCCGACCACAAATTTTGAGTTGAGCGTCCATTCACGGCGAAATAGCGCCTGATCCGGCGGGATCGGCCGGATAGCAGCATCGTCCGCCCAGTTTGGAATAACGGCGATGCGGTCCGCTGGTACACCCAGCATGGTCAGCCGCTCAGCCATCCGGTCGCCGATCGCCACATTCGCAACCGCCGTCCGCAGCGAAACGTCGCGCAGCCGCCGAAGCGTGCTGCCGACCGGCCCGCGCAATGTCGCCACGCCCAGTTCGGCAGCAACTTCCGGATATAGATCCTGCAGCCAATTCACCAGGCGCGCGTGCCGAAGGCGGGCCACAAGCGCAGCCATCACCGAGAGCAAGGGCGGATCCGTTTTTGCAACGATCAGATCGCCGCGCCGGGCAATGGCAAAGAGGACGAAAAACGCTGAAAAATAGAAGGAAAGATAATCGACCAGGCGGCCGACGATACCGGCTCGCCCAAAAGATGTGGTGGCGACGCGGTGAATGGCGACCCCTGCGCGTGCGCTGCGCGAATCAAGCCGGATTGCCGGGTTTTCATGCTGTAGTCGGCTGGTGACAACTTCAACCTGCCACGCGGCAACTACCAACGCTTCGGCCAAGTCGGTCAATATTTGTGCAGTTGCGCTGTGATCCGGATAATAAAATCGGTTCACAAAAATCACCCGGCGTCTTCGGGCAACAATCATCGTGCAGGATACCGATCGCTGGCGTGAAAATATTCTTTAAGCCTGAGCAAGCCGGTCAACTCGATACAGGGAAGCGTAGGATAGCCCATCGTTTGAAAACTAGATTGGCTGATTAAACGGATTTGCGGAGATTCGTACGTATCAATTTCATGGATCGGCGCTGTCAGTTGTCCTTCACTTCTCGCCTTCCCGTTAGCGGGTAAAGTCTCACCGTCACAATTTGCTGCAGCCGTTGTTTTCCACATTCTCAGCCCCTATCCATCAGCATAATGATCGACTTCCTAAGGCAACGCTATCCGGACGAAATTTTAGCCATATCACTGGGATCATTTCCCAGGCTTGTATCACTTCAATCATCAAATTTTCAAAATTTGACCATTTTAGAGTATTGGACCGGAGAGATGTATGGCGCGAGCATATGATTTGACAAGACGCATACTCGTCACTGGTGGCGCCGGTTTTGTCGGATCGCATTTGATCGATCATCTACTTTCAAATGGTCACGAAGTCCTTTGTGTTGACAATCTTTTTACTGGTTCAAAGCGCAACATCGCGCACTTACACAACCATCCACGACTTGAATTCATGCGCCACGATGTTTGCTTCCCGCTCTATGTGGAGGTAGACGAAATCTATAATTTGGCCTGTCCCGCTTCCCCTATCCATTACCAACACGATCCCGTTCAAACGACCAAAACGTCAGTTCATGGCGCGATCAATATGCTGGGACTGGCCAAACGGTTGAAGGTCCGCATCCTTCAGGCATCGACAAGCGAGGTTTATGGCGATCCGGCTGTGCATCCGCAGACGGAAGACTATTGGGGAAATGTAAACCCGATTGGCCTGCGGTCCTGCTATGATGAGGGCAAGAGATGCGCTGAAACCTTGTTCTTCGATTACCATCGCCAGCACGGTGTTGAAATCAAGGTTGCGCGAATCTTCAACACCTATGGCCCGCGCATGCATCCATCCGACGGGCGGGTCGTTTCCAATTTCATCGTCCAGGCGCTCGCTGGAGAACCCATCACCATTTATGGCAATGGATCGCAAACGCGATCCTTCTGCTTCGTCGATGATCTTGTGCATGGGCTAGTTGCGCTGATGGAGAGCCCCGCCGAGCTCGTCGGGCCGATCAATCTGGGTAACCCAGTTGAGTTTACGATCCGCGAACTGGCGGAAAAAGTGATCGCGCTTACCAATTCGCGCTCGCCGTTGATCGAAATGCCGCTCCCGGCCGACGACCCCCAACAACGCAAGCCTGACATTACGCTGGCAAAAACCAGGCTGGGCTGGGAACCTGCCATTCCGCTTGCACAGGGGCTGCCCGCAACAATCGCCTATTTTCAGTCCCTGCGCGCAGCTTGACTGGCGCTCGCCGCTGATCGCTGCCCCGACCTGATCATCGCAACCGCATTATCGCTGCGGGGCTCGTGATCCCTTATGCATCGGCAATCACCATTTTGCCGCGCTCACGCTTCGCGCCTTCTGCAAATAGCTGCGATGTCACCGTCGACAAGGGCCGGGCCATGATTGCACAACAGGCGGCGAACAGGACCATGATGGCGGTCGTACGCAGCGGATAATCAACCAGGCTATGGGCCATGACCAGTGCCGTTGCGATACTCGCAGCGCGCGCAAATCGGGCGCGGGCGCCGCCTTCGCGCCAGGCAAAAAATGCCTGCCGCACCCACCACGCCAAAAACAGCGCAACCAGGCAAAGTCCGGCAAGCCCTGTCTCGAGCAGCACCTCAAGATAATCGTTATGCGCGTGATTGACGTAAAATTCTGATGCCGCCGCGTTATCGGCATAGCTGGGATAGACAAGCAGGAACGAGCCAAGCCCAGACCCAATCGGAAAGAAGTCGATAATCGCGAGATAGGTACGGGCAAAAATTTCTGTCCGGGAGGTGGTCCCTGTGCCGAGATCAGTCGATCCCAACCCGTTCAGCAACGGGCTTTGAAAAGCAATGACGACAAAAATCGCTGCCGAAACTGCCAGCAAACCGGCGACCACCGGCAAAGCAATCCGTGCATTTTCGACCCGCAAGAGGACAAAGCTGCCGATCACGGATGGCACGAGCAGGAGCAACCCTGCAATCGAGCGATCGGCGACGACGCCCAGCATGATGAAACCCGCCAGGCACGCCATCGCCGCCCATTTGCCAATATTGCCGGCCAATGGTCTTCTGGTGAAGTCGCCACCGTCATTGACAGTCAAGGCGGCAAGCAACGGCAGCGACACGACGCCGAGCGTCGCCAGGTGATTGCTGTTCGCAAAAAAACCGACCAGCTGCTCCCGATTGGTGACGAGATAGAAATAGAGCGGCGATTCCCGCCCGCCAGCAAGCTGTGCGAAACCCAACAGGAACGACGCCGCTGCCAGCGCCACTAGAGTCCAGGCGAAAAGTCTCAGGCTTTGCGATCCGCCAACGAAGATAATGATTGCCATGGCAAAGGGCGGAACCATCGCCGATAGCTGGGACAGCGTCGCGGCTGGCCAGAGCGAAATCGGAAGCCAGGGGAGTGGCGCGTTCAGCAATGCAAAGCCATTGATGGTGGCAGATCGTCCCGGCAGGTGCGCCCAGATCGACGGCGGCAACGGCACCAGCTGGACAAGGCCAATGACGACGACCCCTGCCCCCAGCAACAGCAACTGGCGCTCAGCCTGCACGATCCTGAGCGGTTTGCGCAACGCGACAAAGACGATAATCAGCAGCCCAAATACCTGCAGTGCGGCATTCGCCAGCACCCCACCACTGCTCGACCCGCCCAGCACCAGACACAGCGCCAAGTAGCAGGACGGCACTGCTTCGCGCAGCCGCGCCGTCATCCCGGGCTATCCAGATTAACGATCCGAACGGTCCGGATCTGCATCTCTGCGGCCCCAGAAATATCCGCTGGCGTGCCATCAAGGCTAAGCCTTTGGGCAGGGCAATCGGCGGCGACGGCAAAAGCAAAGCCCCGACTTACCGGCATTGGCGCGACCGGCACGTCAGCCTTGCCCAGCAGGCGCGTTTGATCGTCACCGCAAAAAAGCGTCCACCCGATCTTGCTCGATTCGGACGAGCCAAGGCTATGGGCTGTAGCGATGAAGCGATAGCGACCGGGCGGCAGCACCAACAGCTGATCAAGCAGATGGGCAGGTTTTTCGCCGAAATAGGAAATTTCCAGCCCTCCACCGTTGACGAAATCCACGCTGGCGTCGGGAGAATTGGCAAGGGTCCAGTTGAATGGCAGCGCCCCCGGCAATTGCCGGAAATGAGCGTCATAGACATAGCCGATTGAGGTCAAGGCGGATGCGGGCAGCGCGGCGACCCAGGCGAGATAGGCTTGGTCGTAACGACCACGCGCAACCAGGATCGCGACCAAGCCGGATTCGCCGACAAGCGTTGATCCGTTCCGGCCATCTGCACCGCCCAACAAAGCAAAAATCAGTGCAGGATCTGCGTTGGACCTTAGCAACTCGCTAACGACCGATTGACGCCAGAGCGGCCGGCGGCTGGCAAAGGCGATGATGCTGGACTGCGCGGCCGGTTCTTGCGCCAATTGGGCAAGTGCGACGGAAATTCGCGGGCGGGCGGGCCGCACCAAAGTGTACAACCAGTCGAGCTGATCGAGGGCGCGGGCATAAAGTCGGTGCTGGAGGGCATCTTTAGCCAGCCAAAGCCGTGCATCGACCAATTGCGGATCGCGGCGCACGGCTTCTGCGATCAAACGGCGCGCGCGAACCGTTTCGCCGCGACGACCGAGCCGCGCCCCTTCTTCCCACAACGGGAACGCCGCCAGCGGTGCCCAGGCCAACTGACCCGCTGCCCCGCCCGTGCCTGGGAGCCAAGAATGGGCCGGGCCGAGCACCTCGTCAGCACGATGCGGAAAACGGCCCGACCTACCGAGATCAAAGGGCACAGACACAAGGATCGTAGCCGCAAAAAAACCAACAACAACCAACATCGATATGAGACGGATGCGGGGGTCACTCAGCGTCATTTGCCGGGCACCGCGCACTGCCATCTCAATTGACCAGCTCAATCCTGCGGCCGCTTGAATCGGTGCCGGCATCGCCGCCATAGGCATATTGCGAGTAGCCATAACCATAACCGTAACCGTAGCCGTACCCATAACCGGCCGTCTTGGCGCTGAGCTTGGTCAGGATCGCGCCAATGACGGTACCGCCCGACGCACGGAGCCGCTCCACCGCGCTCACCATGGCGGGGCGGCGGACCGCCGAGGCCTGGATAATGAACACCGTCGCCTCACACATCGAACTCAACACCGGCGCATCCGCAAGGCCGAGCACAGGCGGGGCATCGACGATCACCAGATCATATCCCGCCTCGCACTGCGCGATGATGTCACGCATCCGGCTGCTGGAGAGTAATTCGGCCGGATTGGGGGGGATGTGGCCACAGGGCAGCAGCGACAGATTGGCAAATTTGGTGGCCGTGACATGTGATCGCAACGGCGCATCCGACGTCAACAGGTTCGCCAGACCCGTCACTGGCTGGCCGTCCCCGGCGTTCACCTTGAAGGTTGGTTTGCGCATATCGGCATCAATCAGCAGCACCGAGAGCCCACGCCGCGCGAAGACATTGGCTATGGCAAAGGCAGAGCTTGATTTGCCTTCGCCGGCACGCGCACTGGCCATCAGAATCGATTTGGGAAGCCCGGCCGCCGTCGCGAATTCAATCGCGGTGCAGACGGACAAATAGGCCTCTGCGATCGGATTTTGCGGTTCCGAAATGGCGTCATACAGCGTCACATTGCGCCCAACGACCGGGATGGCGCCAAGCGGCGTCACGTTGATCTTTTTGCGGATATCGTCAGGTGACTTGATGGTGTCGTCGATAAATTCGACGAGAAACGCCAACCCGATACCAATCGCTGAGCCCATGAAAATGGCGATCAGCAGATTGGACGTCAGATTTGGGCTAAAGGGTCCCCCTGGGGGTTCCGCGCGATCAACGATGGAAGCGACGCTTGATCCCATGCCACCAGCAACGCCAATATTCTTATACCGTTGCAGCAACGCGTCATAAAGCGTTCGGTTGGTATCAACCTCGCGCAGCAGGATATTATACTGGATGCCACGACCGCGGGTATCGAGCACAGAAGATTTGAGCTGATCTACCTTGGCGCGCAATTCGCGCTCCCGCGCGACCGCCGCTTCATATTCAGATCGCGATGCTGTCACGACGCCACCGCGCTGCCGCTTCAGTTGCTGATCAATCGCCTCAATGCGCGCGGCAAGCTGCTGCATCGCGGGAAATTCGGGCTTATACAGCGATAGCTTCTGGTCATATTCGGATTGCGTCTTGGCGCGTTCGGCGATCAGCCCCTGCACGGTGGGATCGTTGATCAAGTCGGCAGTCTGCCCGCTTTGCGCATTCTGGCGATATTTTTGTTGCGCAAGAATGCGTGCGTTGATCGCCTCGGCGAGTGATGCGTTGATTGCCATTAGCGACGCTGAATCAAGCGAAGTGCTATCCGAACTGGTTCCAGCCCCCCCTTCGCCGCCGCCAACCTGCACCAGTCCCTGGGATTGCGCATATTGAACCAACGCGCGTTCAGAGCTTTCAAGCGCGGTCTTGGTACTTGCAATCCGGCTTTGCAGAAATCTGCGAGCGTCTGCTGTTGCATCGAATTTTCGTTGCAGATCGGCCGCAATGAAGTTGTCGGCAAAACCATTGGCAATCGCGGCGGCCAAGGCAGGATCGCTGCTGGTATAGCTGATGCCGACCAGCCGACTGGTTGCAACCGGCAACACGGCAAAATTCCCGGCCACGCGGGCCGTCGCAATCTCTTCGCGTGCGCTGGGTGCGGCGTTTTGCGGGGCGAGCGCCGGGTTTTTTGCCAGATTAAGGCTCCTGACCACGCGCCGCGCCAAGGATTTGCTGCGCAGCAATCCATATTGAGTCGTCAGAAACTGCGGGTCGCGCAGCGCGATGGGTTGCACGCCCGATCCCTGGATCAGCTCAGCAGCGGGCTGGGTTATCTCCAGCGACGCGATCGCCCGATATTTCGGCGGCGTCAGCAACGTGATGACCGAAGCCAGCGTAACGGCCGCCAGGATCACGACCAGAATCAGCCAGCGCCACCGGTAAAGGATCCGGGCTATTTCGCGGAGGCCAAACATGTGAGGTTCTGGCTGCGCCAACGCAAAATTCGGCTGCAGAACACGCGCATGAACCATCGGCACAGCGTCGCCCATCGGCACCGTCAACTCCTGCCGATGATCACGAGGGGCGTCTGTATCAGCGATCAGGTTCATGCGCCCCTGCCCCTTTTCATCACAACGCCAACTGGGCGAAGACCGCCGTCAGCGGAATGGTCTGCAAAATCAGCTGCCATGTTTTCAGATTCGCGTTGCCGTCGACGACGATGATATCGTTGGCGAACACCTCTGGATCCTTGCTGATGCCGCGGCGGATGTCGGTCAGGTCAAAGGCAGCGGCCATGCGCTGGCCATTGATCGTGCGGAAAATAACCGTGCGTCTGGGATTCGCCCCATCCGTGGTGCCCTTGGCGAGCGCGACGGCCTGCAACAACGTAGGGTTCGTACCGATCGGATACACCCCGGGAGCACCGACGGATCCATCAACCGTTACGCGTTGGCTCGCCGCCACCTTGATTTGCACCTGAACCCGGGGATTACGCAAAAACGTTTTATCCAGCGCCGCCGTTATGTCCTGCGCAGCTTCGTCTGGGGTGCGGCCGGTTAGCGGGAGGTTGCCGACCAGCGGCAATTGTATGCGTCCAAGACTGTCCACCAGAAAATCATTTGAATATTCAGGCACACCGAAGACATTAACAGCCAATATATCTGAAGGGCCGATCCGATAGGCTTCTGTTGCTGGTAAGACGGCTAAGGCATCTGGCGCCCCAAAATTGGCAGGGGAGTAAGGAATTCTTCCGCCTTTTGTTGCACAGGCACTTACCAAAGCCACGGCAAGCAAGCCAAACACCAAACGTGAAAAATTTGTTAGCCGACCTTTTGCCACAATCGTAGAGAGATATTTATCAAATCGGCGACTTCTCATATATTCTCCGCGAACATTGCTATTACGATGAACGCTTTGCAAAAACGCATTAACTTACTCGTTGCCGCTATCAAACATCGGAATCATGCCAGATGCAACGATTGGAGAAAATGCGGACTGCTGCGCTATTTTCGCAGCGCATATGGGGCCCGCAATCATGTGATCTCGTGCCAAATACGGTAATGCATGAATCTGTCATGTCGCGACCTAGTTTTCGCGGCGGCAGAGAATCAAGATGACGGTTGAAAAGAAGACGATCCTGGTCACTGGTGGGGCGAGCTATATTGGCAGCCATACATGTAAGGCGCTTGCCGCTGCTGGTTATGTTCCGCTTGTTTATGACAATTTGATTCATGGTCATCAATCGGCGGTGCAATGGGGCAATCTTGAACAAGGCGATATTGCTGATCGCGCAAGACTGAATGCCGTTATCGAGCGATATCATCCAAATGCCGTCATGCATTTTGCCGCTTTTGCCTATATCGGCGAATCGGTTAGTGACCCTGGCAAATATTACCGCAACAATGTTGCCGGGACCCTCACGCTGCTTGAAGCGATGCGCGACCACCGCATCAATCGGCTGGTCTTTTCGAGCAGCTGCGCGACCTATGGCATCCCCGATCAACTCCCGATTACAGAGGCGACGCCACAGCGACCCATAAACCCCTATGGCGCCTCCAAACTGATGGCCGAGCGGATGATCGCCGATTTCGGTGCAGCTCATGAAATTGGCTGGATTGCGCTGCGCTATTTCAATGCGGCGGGGGCCGATCCCGATCAGGAGATTGGCGAAGCCCATGACCCTGAGACCCATTTGATTCCGTTGGCGATACGCGCAGCATCGGGGCGCGGCCCCAGCCTGACGATATTCGGCAGCGATTATGATACGCCGGATGGCACCTGCTTGCGCGACTATGTCCATGTCAGCGATCTGGCCGCCGCCCATGTGCTGGCGCTCGCGGCGCTCGATCAAGGGCTGCCCTCCCAAGCAATCAATCTGGGCAATGGCGATGGCTATTCGGTGTTAGACATTGTGGCAGCGGTTAAACGGGTGACTGGTTTGGACGTGCCTTATTGCCTGGCACCGCGACGCCACGGTGATCCGCCGATATTGATCAGCGATGCCACGCGTGCGCGAACACTGCTGGGATGGGCCTCGCAGCGCACGTCCATCGAATCGATCGTCGAAACTGCCTGGGCCTGGCACCAGCGCGCCGATCGCTGACAGCGCCAATTGGCCTGGCCGGCGGCACGGCTAGAGATCAAAGGCAACTCTGTCCGGCAGCGTGCGTCGCCTTCTGGCATAATATTCCAGCACCAGCACCAATCCAAAGGCGAACACCATTGGCCAGAGCACCAGCAAGGTAATGTTCCGGCCAAGGTTGAAGGTCAGCCCCATACCGACCAGGAATAGGCACACCCGCGTGACGGTGCCCTGCGCGTAGAGACGCGATAACCAACCCGACCACAATGCCATCAGCATGGCGCTGAAGATCGGCCCGATATAGGGCCCGAATTCCAGCACGCCCTGGCCGATCATGCCCGAGGAAATGGTTGCGACCACGCCGATATCGCTTGTGCCCCCCCCATAGCCCCGCGCAATCGCATAATCGATTCCCAGCAATGGCTTGTCCGTCCAGATCACCCTGGGGATGAAATTCAACATATCAGCTAAAATATGCGACCCATATGTTTTCTGTAAAACTTCATTTTCCACAAATGATCTACAATATGTAAGCTCCGTTGCCATATTTAGTCCTGAATGGCCGATATTTTCTATTTCACCACGATAATCAAAACCAAAATTACGATAAGAAATTATTTGTCGCATAGACCATTCTAGAAAAAATGCAGCGCATATTGCGATCAATATCTTCATAAAAACGCGTATTTTACTAAAAAATACGAATGAGAATATCATCGGAATGAATACGGCGAGCGCAATATTTCGACTACCCTGCAAAAATGCATAAGGCCATGATATCAATATCAATAATATACAAAGTATTTGATATGATCGGCGTTTAAGAATTGGTAGAATCATGCCGAATAACGATAATACAAGCGTATACATATAGCCTGCCACCGAAACGACAAAGCCAAGCTTCCCGGCATCCGCGCCAGCGGCGCGTAACCACATCGAATTGCCCGATCGTGCTTCGACCGGGAATAACGCGGCGAACAAATCGCCATCCATCCGCGCCGTGCCATAGGCCAACAGCACCAGCCAAATGACCGTGGTAACGATCAATACGGTTTCCACCGGAATATCGCGGGCATTGATGGCCATGCTTTCCCGCGGTGCCATGGCCTTGGCGATCGGCGTGCAAAACAGCCGGAAGGCGCAAACAAAAATCAAAACACAGATATAGCCACCGCTAATCGCTTCGCTGGGAAAATCGCGCATTTCAGAAGAGATTATTGGCTCGACCATGTACCAGCCAAATACCGTCAGATACACCATCAGCGCTGGCACAGACCATTTTTCGCGAATTCGGACTCCGGCTTCAATCGCAAAGCTGCCAAGGACAATGCCGGCCAACCAATAGCTGACTGGAAAATCCGATATGATCGATACACCCGGTGCCATTAGCCATTCCTAACAGCATCCGCACAAACACGTCCACGATTTAGCCATCGATCGACATGGCAATCGCAATTGCAGACGACATTAGCTGGTTTTCTCGTTCAACGACCCAGCCGTTGAAGTGTCATTACATGCAGACACCGATCTGTCGCAGACTGGTTCTGTCGGAAAGCCGCCAGCGCGAACGTTATTGGCAGGTCTTCAGGCGAGCCAGTGGCGGATTTTGGTGGCCCCGGCGCAATCATGAAACGACCGAAGCAGGCGGGCTGCCGCCACCAAGGAGCCAAGCATAGACGGCGCGCATGTCCTGCGCGACGTGATTCCAGCTGAACCGTTGTTCGACCAGGCCCCTGCCCTTTGCGCCCATCGCCCGCCGATCCTGATCGCTGGCGGCGAGCATATCCGCCATCCCCCGGGCAATTTCATGGGCTTTAGGGCCCACGTCGATCGCCGCTCCAATGTCGAAGCCACTGTGCAGGTTGCAGTGTCGCGTCATGATGACGGGCAGCGCATTGGCGAATGCCTCCAATATGGCCATGGGGAAGCCTTCGCTGTGCGATGCCAGAATGAAGGCATTGGCTGCGGCGAGCGTCGCTGCCTTCTCCTCGCCAAATACGGGTCCGGCGAAATGGATGCGGCTGGCGACCTGGCTGTTCTGCGCCTGTTGTTCGAGCGCCTTGCGATAGCCATCATCGCCCCAGCCGGCGATCACGAAATGCCAATTCGGGTGAGCGGGCGCGACCTGGGCAAAGGCCTCTATCGCGGCCGCGATATTCTTCTTGGGATGCAATCGACCAAGCTGCAGCATGATCTGCCCACCAGCGGCGCGGATCGACCGAACAACCGTGGGAGCCTTGTCCATGCTGACCGGCCCAGGCAGAGCGACGCCGTTGGGGATGATGCAAAATGGGCCCTGCAGGCCGAATGCCCGCGCCGATTCGAGCTCGCTGACGGTGTTGACATGCAGGCAGCCAAGCGCCCGCAGCGCGCGACGTTCATAAAAGAGCGCGGCGGCGCGCTTTTTGAGCACCGAGTTATTGAGGGCCCATGGCTCCAGCATGCCATTGGCCGTCGTCACATAAGGCCGCCCCGTTCGCTGCTTCCAGGCCAGCGCCAAGACCGACGTGTAGGTCCATAACGAATGCAGGTGCAGGATATCCTCATCCGCACGGGCCATGATGGCACGCAACTGCGGTGAATAGCCGAATGCGCGCACGCCCCTGATCGCGCCGACATGGCAGGGAATGTGGCGCCAGGCGGGGGCATCATTGGCCGTCTCATGATCCATCAGGCCATAGGCGGTGACGCGTGTGTCGGGCAGCGCATCAAGCGCCAGCGCCAGATCGCGCTCAATTTCAAAGATGCCACCCAACACCCGCGACAAAGAAGGCGACAGGAACCCGATGTTCATCGCGCCAACCATCGCAGCGTCAGCCGCGCGATCGCCGAGGCGCGTGGCGACGGCGCAGCTAACGCAACCTGCGCTAGTGCCGCCAGGCTATTAGCGAAGCGGTCGGGGCTCCAGGGGGCGATCAGCGCGGCACTGGCGGCACCTAGCGCCGCGGCATGATCAGCAACCGCGCCAAATCCCCTGACCAAATCGGCTTGATCGTTCGGATCGAAAGTAAAGCCATTCTGCCCGTCGACCACCAGATCGGCGGCACAGCCGCAATGGTTTGACACCAGCACCGGCAGTCCCGATGCCATGGCTTCATTCACCACCAGCCCCCATTGTTCGACGGTGCTCGCCAGCACAAACGCGCGCGCCAGGCCGTAATAAGCCGGCAGCGATTCATATTGGACGAAGCCGGGAAACCGCACCATATCGCCCAGCCCAAGCGCCGCGACTTGCGCCTCCAGCGCTGGCCGCATTTCCCCGTCGCCCATCAGCACCAGCGGCCATGCATCGCCCTGCCGACTGGCCCGGAACGCCGCATAGGCATCAATCAGGAAGGGCAAATTCTTCTTCGGAATGAATCGGCAACTGCTCAGGAAATAGTCATCGGGCAGGTTCAGCCGCGATCGTATCGCCGCTGCATTGGATCGCGCAGCGGCGGCATGTGCGGCGAAATAGCCGTTGTCCACGACGTCATACCCAAGCGCGATCTGGTCTGGGGCCATGCCAAGCCCTTCAAGATAGCGCGCTGCCCGGGTGCCACCCACCAGCCCGGCCGAACACAAGCCAACAATGTGGCGCTTCACAAATTCCTTGTGAAAGGACCGCTGACCGTCGTCGCGGTTGCTCTCGCTCATCACAATAATACGGACGGTATCTGGCTTGCTGTCGACCCAAAGGAGCGCGGCGAGCGCCGCGCGATCATGCCAGCCGGGAATGGCGACGATATCGGGCTGGAACGCATCAAGCGTCGCTGCGATTTTCTGCGCAAGGTCAAACGGCGTCGCCTGGGCGCTGCGCCCATCGGGGAACAGCGTCACCTGCTCAAATGGTCGATCCCCGGCGGGGCGTACCCAGGCATAATCCTGCGAGCTTCCCGCAACCTCCACGCCAAGCACGGTCATCAGAGACGACGCCGCCGTTAACCGGGCGATATGATAAGGCCCAAAATTGTCGAAAATCACTGCAACGCGCAAACTGCCAATCCTTCTACCCCCCCGCGCGACGAGCCAACACACAGTGCATCAGGGTCATTATCTCAAACATCACTCAACATTCTCAAAATAACGTATCTCACTGCTCGAATGAGTCGCTAATCACTCCTTTGATGATCGTGGTCTGGCGATTTGAATATGCGAGATTTGCGCCATTCGAAGCGATCTTAGAATGATCCGGAATTGGCGTAGGTGCATCGTCATTGAATTATCTCTGCCATTAGACTCCATAACGCCGGGCGTCGCCAGATATTTGGTGCTTAATCCCTCATTATCGGCAGTGTCAGCAATTGCGCTACCCCAGCTACACAGTAACAAAGATGCGCGCGATAAATCGTCAAGGCGGGTTCATGGCAGAGGTCCCATCTGGCAAAAATTGGATTTGTGCGCAGATTGGTGCGCGCGAACATTATTTGGTGCCGCGCGCGATCGCCGATGCGGGAGAATTGGGACTTTTCATCACCGACATCTGGTTGCCGCCCAGTCATCCGCTGGCGCTGACCAAGCGCCTGGCTGGCCGATATCACCCAGCCCTGTCCAGCACGTCGGTTTGGGCGCCCAATGCCCAGATGCTGGCGCTGGAGGCCCAGTCGCGGCTGCAGCGAACGGATGTCATCCGCCGAACAATGGCGCGTAATCGCCTGTTCCAGCGGGAAGCGGTGCGGCGGCTGGAGCAGATTACCGATGATGCGCCCCGCACGCTGGTGGCCTTCAGCTATGCCTGTGACCAGTTATTCGCTTATGCCAAATCGCGCGGCTGGCGCACCGTGCTGGACCAGATTGATCCTGCACAGGCCGAGGAACGCCTGATTCAGCGGCTGCACCCAGCGGACGCCATACCGCACTGGCCGGCGGCCTATTGGGAGCGCTGGCAGGTGGAAACTACGCTTGCCGATGTCATCGTCGTCAATTCGGACTGGACGCGACAGGCCCTGGTTGACCAGGGGGTGCCCAGCGACAAGATGTGCATCATCCCGCTTGCCTATGAAGGGGTAACTGGATCGCGCGCGCGGCATCACTATCCGGCGCGCTTCGATGCGGGGCGGCCAATGCGGGTATTGTTCCTGGGGCAAATCACGCAGCGCAAAGGCCTGTCCCCCTTGTTTTCGGCGATCCAGGCGATCGATCACGCGGTCCCGATACGCTTTGATTTCGTTGGTCCAACGACGATGGCCATTCCCGATGACATTGCCAGCGATCCCCGGGTCCGGTTCCACGGATCGAAACCCCACCAAGTCACCGGGTCCTTTTATGAACAAGCCGATGTCTTCATCCTGCCAACCTATTCGGACGGCTTTGCCCTTACCCAAATAGAGGCAAGAACCATGGGGGTGCCGATCATCACCTCACGGCATTGCGCCGCAATCGTCCGTCACGGCGTGAATGGGCTGTTGCTTGACGATGTCAGCGCCAGCGCAATTACCAGCGCGCTGATGCACTGTCTTCACAACCCGGCGGCGCTTGCGATGATGGCGGCAGCTCAGGAGGATTTCCCCACAGTGCAGTCGATCGGCAAAGCCTGGACCGATGTTTTCGACAGCTAAGCGGGGCTGCAACGGAGGGTCGCGCAGGCCGCCCACCACGCCGGCGTAGACGGTCTGAACGCCAGAAGCTATGTGTCAGCAATATGAAATTTCGGCCCGTGATACGCCGCAGCTAGGCATTTCGCCGATGAGTCCCCTATGAACGCGGCATGGGATTATTCGGCAAACTCTTTCAGGGACGATCGGCCCCGGCAGCGTTCAGCACGCCACCAAATACGCGCGCCTATGCGATCGGGGACGTGCATGGTCGGCTCGATCTGCTCAGCGAGCTCCTCACCAAGATTGACAAAGACCGCCAGCAACGGCCGACCTCACGCGATTACACCATCTTCCTGGGCGACCTGATCGATCGCGGTCCGCAATCGGCCGAGGTGATCGATTATCTGCTGCGCGCGCGATCAACGCTCAACCAGCCAATCTTTCTGGCGGGCAATCATGAAGAGATGCTGCTGCGGATCCTGCGCCATGACGGTCGCCAACTGGCGGAATGGCTCAATTATGGCGGGCGGCAATGCGTTGAAAGCTATGGCATCGACGCCGCAGCCCTGCTGCATATCAGTCCGGAGGCCGCACAGCAGCGGCTTCGGGCGGCGATTCCAGCGGCGCACCTCGACTTTATCGCCAGTTTTGCGGATAGTTTTCGGCTAGGTGATTATTTATTCGTTCATGCCGGTATTCGACCCGGCATTGCAGTTGAAGAGCAGACAATTGCTGATCTTCACTGGATTCGCGAAGATTTCCTCGATAGTCCGGCGCGATACCCTTTCATGGTGATACACGGCCATACAATCTCTTCCGGTCCCGATGAGCAGCATAACCGGATCGGCATTGATACCGGCGCCTATTCGTCCGGCATCCTTACTGCCCTATGTATCGAAGGAACAGAACGGCGTTATATCACGACTTGAGGTGACAGATGAATTGTCGCGATAACGCTAAATGCACGACGCTTCTCTGGACGATCCTGCGCTAGACAATTCATGATTTCTACGATAATGATTTATCTTATTGACTGTGGACTCACGCATCTGGAGACCCCAATGAAGATCGGAACGATCGCTGCAACGCTGGCAGTAATTGCCATGGCGGCCCCGGCTTTTGCGAAGCCCGCATCCACCAATCCCGCATTGGCGGTTGGCAAGGTCCAGGCCGCGTCGGAGGGGACATTCATCGTTCGTAACGGCAAACTCGTTACTGCGCGGTCAGGCCAGGCCCTTTTCATGGGTGATCGGGTGATCACCCGTGGCAAAGCGCGCGCGAAGGTGGCGATGAAAGGGTGCACCGTCGTGATGCAGCCAACCTCTATCCTGCCGATCAGCAATAGCTGCAGTGAAGCGCAATCTTTTGCTCCCCAGGAAGAAGAAGCCGTTGGTGGCGCCGTACTTGGCGGCGGTGAGGGGTTGAGCACCGCTGCGCTCATTGGGATCGGCGTTGGCGGGGCTGGGTTGGCTACTGGCCTGGCGATTGGCTTATCGACTTCCCCCTAAGGGCGTCGATACCGTAACATGGTGATCAGAAAAAGCGGCCGGGATCAATTCCCGGCCCTTTTTTTGTGCGTTCACCTCGGGCGAATGGCCATACGGCGTGCAGGGAATCGGTAAGGACGGCTCCAACTATTCCTTCGATTCGATGGGCTGAGCCAGCCACATCAAAATCGCTAGAGCATCGCGCTTGAAATATGAATCGTCATTGCGAGCGCAGCGAAGCAATCCAGCCTTTCCGCATGCGGCACGCTGGATTGCTTCGCTGCGCTCGCAATGACGGGTGGTTCAGAATTATGGCACGGCGCTCTAGGCGGATGCGATCCAGCCGCAACATGACGATTGCCGACTGCCTCGGCTACCCAATGCCGCGTTCGGAATGGATGGAGCCCGACGGCAATGGGTTGGGTGCAGCTGATGCCTGGCCTATCGCCGCCGACCAACCCAACGCTTCGCTGACCGAAGTCGAGCGTTACTGGCCGGGCGCGGGCGGCGGCGCGGCGCCCTGGGGTGGGCCACCCGGAATCTGCTGCTGCATCTGCTGCTGCTGCTGCGCCTGGCGAAGCACGCTTTCCGGCAGGAATTCGAGCAGTTCGATATCAAACACCAGCAGCGAGTTCGGCGGCATCTTGTTCGGATCAGGTGATTGCTCGCCATAGCCGAGCTCTGGCTTGATCCAGGCGCGAATCTTTTCGCCCTTCTTCATCAGCTTCAGGGCTTCGGAAAAACCCTTCACCACACCCGCGACCGGCAGCGGCGTCGGCTGCTTTGACGCGTCGAACACGCTGCCATCGCGCAGCGACCCGGAATAGTTGATCAGCGCGACATCGGCATCGGTCGGCTGCAGATCACCTGTACCCGGCTTGATCACCCGATATTGCAGGCCCGATTCGGTCTCGATCACGCCAGCCTGGGTCTTGTTATAGGCCAGGAATGCGGCGTTATCGCCCTTTTCAGCCACGGCATGCGCGGTGCCGTAAAAAGCAAGCAAGCCTGCCAATGCCACCGCCAGCGCAATCCCCAGCCACAAGATCAATAGCGTACCACGCTTGGTGGGCGGAATCGGCACGGCGGTGATCGACATGGGGAAAGGTCCAGATGTTCGAGAATCGTCAAACTAGACGCCAAAAGGCGCAGCGGGGGACCACGTCCCCCGTTAGCACATTACCGCGCGCCGTCGCGCTCCAGGCGCTTACGCTCAAGCTTGCGGGCACGGCGAACCGCAGCCGCGCGCTCACGCGCCCGCTTTTCCGACGGCTTTTCGTAATGACGGCGCAGCTTCATCTCACGATAAACGCCTTCGCGCTGCAGCTTCTTTTTCAGGGCGCGCAGCGCCTGATCGACGTTGTTGTCGCGAACAATGATTTGCATAAACGCCGTAGTCTCCGATCAATAGGAATATGTCGTCGCAGACGTTGGTCCGCGCCGTATTGGGCAGCCCCTAACAGCGTGGGTGGGGGATATCAAGCCATTTGGCCAAGTCATTCGGGGGATTTGCGGGCCAGCCCCCACGCCGCTATGGCGCGCGGATGACCGGCAGCCCCCTCACCCTCTATAACAGCCTGACGCGATCGCTTGAGCCATTCGTGCCGATCGATCCCAGCAATGTGCGGGTCTATACCTGCGGGCCGACCGTTTATAACTATCAGCATATCGGCAACATGCGCGCCTTCCTGTTCGCCGATACGCTGGGGCGGGTGCTTCGCTGGAAAGGCTATCCTACAAAGCACATCATCAACATTACCGATGTCGGCCATTTGACGAGCGATGCCGACGCCGGCGACGACAAGATGGAGAAAGCCGCCGCCGCGCAGGCCAAATCGATCTGGGAAATCGCCGCACATTATACTGAGGCATTCAAGCAGGATGTCGCGCGGCTGAACATTACCACAACGACTGAATGGACCGTCGCCACCGATCACATTCCGCAGATGATCGACTTCGCGAAGAAGATCGAAGCCGATTGCTACGAGATTGAGGGCGGGTTGTATTTCGATACATCAAAGGTGCCGCATTACGGTGCCCTCGCGCGCGCCGCGACCGATGAGGGCGAAAGCCGGATCGACCCCGTTTCCGGCAAGCGCCATCCGCAAGACTTCGCGATCTGGCGGAAATCGCCACCGGGCGAGCAGCGCCAGATGGAATGGGATTCACCCTGGGGGCGCGGCGCACCCGGCTGGCATCTCGAATGCTCGGTGATGAGCCTGCAGCACCTTGGCCACCCGTTCGACATTCACACCGGTGGCATCGACCACCGCGAAATTCACCACCCCAATGAGATTGCCCAGAATCAGGCGTTTTGCGGGTGCGAGGATAGCGGCGCGCGCATCTGGATGCACAATAATTTCCTGGTCGATCGCGGCGGCAAAATGAGCAAATCGGCGGGCGAGTTTTTGCGGCTCCAAACGCTGATCGACGCCGGCTTCCACCCTCTCGCCTATCGGCTGATGTGCCTGCAGGCGCACTACCGCAGCGAATTAGAGTTTAGCTGGGACAATCTGGCGGCGGCCAGTGTGCGGCTGAAGCGACTGGTGATCGCTATTGGCCTGCTGAGAAATCGCGCTGAACCAGATGCTACCGAAACCTCACCCCTGGTTGATGAACAAGTCCGACTTTTTGACGCTTCGGTGTCAGACGATCTAAACACCGCAAGAGCACTTACTCATCTGGAAATACTTTCAGCTGCCAAGATGAATGCAAGCGCACGATCGCGGTTGGCAGCGATAATGAAAATTGATGAGGTCCTCGGTCTGGACCTCCTAACGCTCACCCGCGCTGACCTGCGCGTCCGCCCCGCTTCGGCCACCCTGACCGAAACCAACATTGAAACTCACCTAGCCGCCCGCAAAGAGGCCCGCGCTGCCAAAGACTTTGCCCGTTCCGACGCCATCCGCGACCAGCTCACCGCAGCCGGTGTCGAGGTCATGGATGGCGACCCGCTCGGTTGGGACTGGAAAATCGACGTCTAGGATCGCCGCGCCGGAACGGCTAGCCTTTGCCAAAGAAAGAAGGAGAGCGGATTGATGTCAACGGGCGCAGGGGAGCAGAAACATGCCAGCGATCTGGCGACATGGCACCGCGACGGTGCCGTCGTGCTCGATCGCTTCTTCAGCTCTGAAGAGATCACCCCGGTCTGCGCCGATTGCGACACCATCTTCGCCGGGCGCGCCACGGCGAAAGAAGCGATCGATCGCAAGCCCGGCGGCGGCATCGGGGTGTTCGATCCCGCGCAGTTCCGCAACCAGGAGCAGCTGCCCTTTGCTGCCAGTGCGGCGATCAACCTGATCGGGCTGAATCCCCGGCTGATCGCCTTTGCCCGCGCTGCGCTGGGCGTGGAAGATGTGCGCCTCTACCAATGCGACGCCTGGGCGAAATATACCGGTGATGCCGATTATGATCAGCCCTTCCACTGCGATTTCAAGAACCACACGCTGACTGTGCCGGGCGACGACGCCGACCAAAAGACCATCAACTTCATGATCTATGTGACCGACGTCAGCGATGATCTGGGCGCGATCCACTATGTGCCCAATCCTGCTGCGACGGACGTGGTTGGCCCCTTGCGCACCGTGTTGCCCGAAGAAGCGTTTGACGGCAAAGGGCTTAACCGCAGCACGATCTCGTTCGACCAGACCGAGGCAACCGGCTTCGGCCACCCCGCCCAGCATGCGCTGAAGGCCCATGAACGATCGGGTGCCGCCCCCGCCGGATCGATCTTTGCCTACGGCATCGACGTTTATCATCGCGGCACCAACCTTACCCGACCGGGCGGGCACCGCTATACAATCACCGCGAGCTATAAGGCGGCGGGCAACGACATGATCGGCTGGGCCGCGTGGCCGTTCCACTTCCTGCGCCCCTGGCGGCGGCTGATCGAGGCCGCAACTCCGGAGCAACTCGCGTGCCTGGGCATTCCCCTGCCCGGCGACCCCTTCTGGACGCCGACCACGCTCGCCCGCACCCAGCAACGCTGGCCGGGCTGGGACATGACTGCCTACACCACGGCACTGGAGCTTACCGTCGCATGAAAGCCGTCCTCCCCGCCCTCGCTCGCCGACTGATTGGGCCGCAATTGCCCGCCGGGCTCGACGTTGCGTGGTTCACCAATCACGAAGAGGCGACCGCGATGGTGGCCGATGCCGATATCGCCTGGGTCGATATGCAGCGCCCGGCATGGACCGCGGAGGCCGTGGCAGCGGGCAGCACGCTCAAATGGGTCAGCACGATTTATGCAGGCCTGGATGCCTTTCCGCTCGCTTTGCTCAAAGAACGCGGGACGGTGCTGACCAACGGTGTCGGCATCAACGCCATCGCCGTCGCCGAATATGCGGTGATGGGGGTGCTCGCCGCCGCGAAGCGCTTCGATGAAGTCGTGCGGATCGCCGACCGGCACGAATGGACAATTACCGCCCCCGGCCAGATCGAACTGCTCGATACGACCGCGCTGATCATCGGCTATGGCGCGATCGGCAAGCTGATTGGCGACCGGCTGGCGGCTTTCGGGGTGGCGGTGACCGGCGTCACAAGATCGGGCCGCGACGGCACGCTGACACCTGATCAATGGCCAGCCCGGATTGGCGATTTCGACTGGGTGATCCTGGCCGCCCCGTCGACCGACCAGACCAAGGCGTTGCTTGGCGCGGACGAGTTCACCGCGATGAAAAACAGCGCCTGGCTGATCAATATCGCGCGCGGCGATATGGTCGATCAGGACGCGTTGATCGAGGCGCTGACCAAGCGCCGCATCGCCGGTGCGTTTCTCGACGTGGTGACGCCCGAGCCGCTGCCGCCTGAGCACCCGCTCTGGTCCGCGCCCAACGCCATCCACACGATGCACCTGTCGGGCCGCAGCCAGACCAAGATGTTCCAGCGCGCCACGGCGCTGTTCCTGCGGAACTTGAAGGCATTCATGGCTGGTGAACCGCTGGAGAATCAGGTCGATCTCGACGCGGGCTATTAGGCTATGCGCCAGAACCGATCAGGCTGATCGTTAATCCCTGATTGCGCGCGCAGCCATTTACGCGCATGGAATTTGACCAAATTTCAAGACGACTGGACGCAAACCAATGGCCACCAACTGGGCCCCCGATAGCTGGACCGCGCATGAAGCACGCCAGTTGCCGCTCTATCCCGATGCCGACGCGTTGACCGCGGCGACCGATACGTTGCGCAATTACCCGCCGCTGGTCTTTGCTGGCGAAGCGCGCGACTTGACCGCAGACCTCGCCCGCGTGGCGGAGGGCAAAGCGTTCCTGCTGCAGGGCGGCGATTGCGCGGAGAGCTTCGCTGAGTTCCACCCGAACAACATCCGCGACACCTTCCGCGTGCTGCTGCAAATGGCGGTGGTGCTCACCTTCGCGTCGAAGCTGCCAACCGTAAAGCTCGGGCGGATGGCAGGCCAGTTCGCCAAGCCGCGATCGGCCGATACCGAGACCATCGATGGCGTCGAATTGCCCAGCTACCGGGGCGACAATGTCAACGACATCGCCTTCACCCCCGAAGGCCGCGCGCCCGACCCGAAGCGGATGGTGCAGGGCTATCTGCAGTCCGCCGCGACGCTCAACCTGCTGCGCGCCTTTGCCAGCGGCGGTTATGCGAACCTGCACCAGGTGCATCGCTGGACGCATGATTTCATGGGCCGCAGCCCCTGGGCGAAGAAATTCGCCGATGTCGCCGACCGGATCGGCGAAGCGCTGGAATTCATGGAGGCGTGCGGCATCAACCCGGAAACGGTGCCGCAGCTGAAGGGCACGCAATTCTATACCAGCCACGAAGCATTGCTGCTGCAATATGAGCAGGCGATGACGCGGCAGGATTCGCTGACCGGCGATTGGTATGACACGTCGGCGCACATGCTGTGGATTGGCGACCGCACCCGCTTTGAAGGGTCGGCGCATGTCGAATTCCTGCGCGGTGTCGGCAATCCGATCGGCATGAAATGCGGCCCGAGCCTGGAACCCGATGCGCTGCTCCGCTTGCTCGATACGCTCAACCCGGCCCGCATCGCCGGGCGAATGACGCTGATCACGCGCTATGGCCATGACAAGATCGAAACCGGCCTGCCCAAGCTGGTCCGCGCCGTGCAGCGCGAAGGCCATCCGGTGGTGTGGAGCTGTGACCCGATGCACGGCAACGTCATTAAGACCAATAATGGCTATAAGACGCGGCCCTTCGAACGCATCCTCGCCGAGGTACGCGGTTTCTTTGCCGTGCACCGCGCCGAAGGATCAATCGCGGGCGGCATCCATGTCGAAATGACCGGCCAGAATGTCACCGAATGCACCGGCGGGGCGATGGATGTGACGCAGATGGACCTGGCCGATCGCTACCACACCCATTGCGACCCGCGCCTGAACGCAGGGCAAAGCCTTGAACTCGCCTTCCTGCTGGCGGAAATGCTGAATGTGGAGATGGAAGAAAGGCGGCGCGCGGCAGCTTGACGCGCCCCCACCACCACCGTAGAGCGCCGCCTTCACTGCGCACGGCCCCTTCGTCTAGCGGTTAGGACGACGCCCTCTCACGGCGTAAGCACGAGTTCGATTCTCGTAGGGGTCACCATCGCCAAGCCAAAACCCCAACAGGACATTGCTGCGGGCCGCTCAGTCCTTGCGCAAAAGTTAGCCAACCGATTGCGCCATCGTTTGAGGGCAGCCCCCTCGCGCTGAACCAAGCGGAGAGGGTGGGATTCGAACCCACGGTGAGCTTGCACCCACGCCGCATTTCGAGTGCGGTACATTCGACCACTCTGCCACCTCTCCGCGAGGGAATCGCGCGGTGGCCACCCGTAAAAGTGCCCCCGCTGACCGGTCGAAGGCGGGCCACTAGCCCAATCATTCCGCAGATACAAGCATCCCGCTTGTGCCGCGCGCAACAACCACTAGATTACCAGCATGCACCGCTCTCACATCCCCGCCCTCCCTGCCAATTCCTCCGTCCCGCTGCCGGCGGTCGCCCATGCGAATTTTGCAATTGGCGATGTCGTTCGGCACCGCTTGTTCGATTTTCGCGGCGTGATTTTCGATGTCGACCCGATCTTTGCCAATAGCGATGAATGGTATGATGCGATCCCGCTCGACATCCGGCCGCCCAAGGACCAGCCCTTTTACCACTTGCTCGCCGAGAATGTGGAAAGCAGCTATGTTGCCTATGTCAGCCAGCAAAATCTGATTTTGGACGAAAGCGAGGAGCCAGTTGATCATCCCGCCATCGCCGGGCTGTTCACTGGCTATGCTGATGGCCGCTACAATCTGCGCCGCGAACACCGACATTAAGGTTAGTTGCGGTGGATCATGTGGTCTGAGCCCCGCGTTTTCCTCCAGATTTGAGTAGAGTCCGGCCCACCAAGGGAGTCGGATGATGAAGGCAAGCAGGTTCAGCGAAGAGCAGATTAT
>NZ_NCGH01000043.1:0-12049 GCF_002281505.1 Sphingomonas sp. 28-62-20 | reverse complement strand
TGATGACCTGGCCCGGCCACTCGCCTGAGTGAGCCGGGCCTCTTTTTGTTGAGGAGCAGGCCAATGCGCCAACGACCCAAGCGCGACGTCGCGCAGGAAATCACCAATCTGATCATCGCTACAATCGAGGCCGGAACGCTGCCCTGGCGCCGACCCTGGAAGAAGACCGGTATGGGCGGAGCGCCGCTGCGCGCTGCAGGCGTCCCTTACACAGGGATCAACCGCCTCTATCTTTGGGCGGTCGCCGACCACTATGGCTATGGCTCACGCTACTGGATGACCTGGCGGCAAGCCATCGAGCTTGGCGGACAAGTCCGCAAGGGCGAGACCGCGGAGCCGAGCATTTACTTCAACAGCACGAAGAAGACCGCGGTCGACCAGGCGACCGGTGAGGAGTCGTCGAAAACAATCCGCTTCATGCGCGCTTACAGCGTGTTCAACGCCTCGCAGATCGATGGCCTGCCGCCCCATTTCTATCCGAGTCCGGTGCCCGAAGCGCCGCCGACGCCCTCGCAGAAGGCCGCTGCCATCGAGCGCTTCTTCGCACCCGTCCCGGCTGACATACGTCTCGGCGGAGACCGGGCGTTCTACTCGCCGGGCGCTGATTATATTCAGCTTCCGCACCCCAATGTTTTCAGCACCGAAGACGGATTCGTGGCTACGAAAGCGCACGAACTCGGCCATTGGTCGGGCCATGCCTCGCGGCTCGCCCGCGAATTTGGCAAGCGTTTCGGCGACAAGGCATACGCTTTCGAGGAGCTGGTAGCAGAGCAGGTGAGTGCCCGGATCTGCTACGAACTGGGCCTTCCGGCAGACCTCCACGAAAGCCATGCAAGTTATGTCTCGCACTGGCTGGAGATCCTCAAGGCCGACAAGACGGCGATCATCACCGCGGCCGCGAAGGCCGATCAGGCATTCAACCATCTTGCGGCCTATTCGGGCTACCAGAGCGAACCTGCGGAGGATGAAGGGGAGGAAGCCGATGAAACGGCGCCAGTTCCGGCTTGTGCTTGAGCCAGCCCCCGAGGAGGTCGTTCGCCTCACCCAGCTTCACCGTTATGCCGACGATGTTGCAGGCCGGGGGAGGGCGCCTATCGGCGGTGTGCTGGCTGAGTATATCGCAAGCCTGTTTCCCCAGAGGGATCCACGCCAGGTGCTGGACGGTCTTCTCGGAAAGGGGGACGCCGGTTGGTCGCTTGGCACAGCTCCGGGTCAAGGCCGAACGCTCATCATCCAGACAACCGAGGCGGGCGTTGCGGTCTCGGCAGTTGCGCGAATCCTCGAACAGATTGCTCCAAACACGCTCCTACGACCGATGATCTACGAGCCGTTGCCGCTGCAGAACCCGAGCGAACATCGTCGCAGCCTGCATTGAGGGAAGGGGGATGGGGCCATTGCATCTTGCAATGGAAAGGAAGCCTCATGTCCTGCGACATCGATTACCGTTACCGCCGCGCACTCCAGCCTGATGGACTGACAACCTTCGAGAATGCGCTGCGAGCATTGAACGAGGCCGTCGATGATGTCCGCCTTGCAGGCCGGCAGGCTGCAAACTGCCCGGCAGTGCTGCTCCTCACCCGCCACCTTCAGCGTATTGCCGACGGAAGGCCGACCGAATGTGAGGCAGACGACCAGGCGCTGCGGTCCCAGTGCATCGAACGCCTTGCCGAGCTCAAGCACAGACCGGCGATCATTGCGCTGGTTAAGCGCGGGATCGACTATCGTCGTCCGGATCAGCCCGGAAAGGTTCGGCGAGCCGGGTCTCGCCTGGCGCAACCCGTTCTGGAAACCGCCTGGCGCGGTGATGCGCAAAGCGCCGATCACCGCCCTTGCAGACATTCCCGCACTCACGGCGCGGATCGCGCGCGAATTGAAGATCGCACCTCCGGCGCAGCCGGGGCTCATCTGAAGGAGAACTCGCATGGGCTGGCTTTACATGCACCGTGCCGGAATGGGGGGCTTCGACACTCCCAAGGCCTATCTCGACAATCAGCTCACATGGGAGCGCGAGAATGAAGAAACCGGCACCTTCGAAGGATGCCGGGTCATCAAAAGCGTGTCCACAACCGGGGCCTATTACGCGGCTGTCCAGCGCTATGGACCGAACAACCAGACCCACGCCATCTCCGCGGTAATCTGTCTGGTCCGCTGGAACCCCAAGGCAGCCGACGGCCTCCTGTTCGGCTACAAGGACATGGATGAAAACTCCGGGCCGGTGGAGGCTGGGTGTCCCAGAAGTATCCTCGAGGAACTTGGGCCAACCAATCACCCTTATGCCCTCGACTGGCGCAACCGGTGCTACCGGCAGCTGCGGCTGAAGGAACGCAAGATCGCCGATGGCGACATGATCCGGCTGCCTGAACCCATGAAGTTCACCGACGGGAGCGAACACGCCGAATTCAGGGTGACAAAGCGCGGCGCGAAGATTGAACTCAGCACGCCCGATGGCCGAGGCCGGTTCCGCATCAGCAGATTGATGGAGCGCCGGTTCGAAGTCGTGCCCCCCAAGCGTGCGCCGCGCACATTCTTCCCGGCAACGCCGTAACGCTCGGGAGGTGACCATGCTGCTTCAGAGCCTCGATCCCAGAAGGGCGATCCTGTGCGGGCGCGCCAATGCCGAGCGCCTCGCCATCCGGATGACAGCAAATTCGGGGCAGAGTCATGCCGTGGTGAGGACGGACAGCAAGCTCCAGCCGTTCTGCGTTATGCCTGCAGAAGAGGGCCTTCCCGGTGCGATCGAATTGCAGGTCGTGGTTTTGTAAGAGCGTGAAACCTCTGCGGCAGAACCGGAACATCTGCCGTGTCTGGCTCAGCAAACCTTGATTACCGCAAAAATTGACGCTATATCGCGTCAGAATTCATGGGAAAGTGCAATGGCGATTCAAAACTACGCTGACAACGGCGCGTTTGCTCCGCGCAAGATCGTCGACGCGCTGCGGACCACCAGCGACGAACTCGCACGCTCGCTGGGCCTCGGCAAGGATGCGATCCAGCGCAAAGACCGGATCGCGTCCGATCGTACCCAGCGCCGCCTTCGCCAGATGGTCGAGGTGCTCAACAAGGTCGAGCCGCGCTTTGGCTCGGCGTTGCTGGCCTATGCCTGGTACCGCTCGGAACCGCTGCCCGGCTTCTCGGGCCAGACCGCCATGCAGCTGGTGCAGAGCAACCGGGCCGACGACGTGCTGACCTATATCGACGCGGTCGACGCCGGCGTCCACGCCTAGTCCAATGCACTTTACCGGGCTGCTCTACCGCGCCCACAATCCGGTTTGGTCCCGCGAACCCCTCTCGGGGGAGGGGGCGGCCCGGTTTGGCGGACGGTTCAATCGCATCGGGCGCATCGCGCTCTATACTTCCCTCGCCCCTGAGACCGCGCTGCGCGAGGCCAATCAGGTTGGCACCCTCCAGCCCACCACGCTCGTCGCCTATCAGGCCGACATCGGACCGCTGCTCGATGGCCGCGATGTGGCTGCATTGCAGCCCTTCGGCATCACACCGGCTGAGCTCGCCGACCCCGCGTGGCGTGATCGGATGCTCTCAGGCAAGCCGGTCCCGACGCAGGATCTGGCCGAGGCCGCGATCGCGCAAGGCTATGCCGGCATCGTTGTCCCAAGCTACGCCCGCGGTGCTCCCGCGGACGCGCTCAATCTGGTCCTGTGGGACTGGGACGGGAGCATCACGCTTGTTGATGACGACGACCGGCTTGGCCTTCGCAATAACTGATGGCCGCTTATTCCTCGATCATCCCTCCGAGGCCGGGATCAAGATACCACGACGGGCCTTCGGTAAAGTCGGCATTGCGGGCAGGAACCGGGCCATCAGGCTCTGACGAGACGTAAGGGTTGACCATCGGCGCAGGGTGCTGGCCCGAGCGCAAAAGGTGCCCCGACATCTGGCACCGTGGCCCGAGGAGTTCGAAGAGCCATTCGAGATCGTCGAGCATCTGGACAACCCCGCGCCCTGCCAGCGCATAGTAGAGGCAGCGCTGATAGTCATCGCAATGGCAGGACAGGATCTGCGTCAGCCGAGCCTTGGCATTGGGCAGGCCCTGGAAGACGCCCTGCAAGGTCTCATAGAGCTCGCGCGCCGAGTAATAGGCATCGAACGGCTCCACTCCGATCGAGGCATTGGCGAGCATGCGCTTGGTTGGACGGCAATTCGGATCAAGTGCCGCGTCGCGCAGCGTGACATCGAGGTCGAAAGCATGCGCTTGGTTGGACGGCAATTCGGATCAAGTGCCGCGTCGCGCAGCGTGACATCGAGGTCGAACTTGCCGATATCAAAGACCTTGTTCATTATTCATGGGCTCCTGCAGATTATGAACATATAGTGAACAAACGACAGGGTCAAGGCGTCATCATGCATGTGGCTGGTAGCTAAGGACACCACAGGAAAGACCGGCAGGGTCGCCATTAGTGACGAGCTGAAGGCTGCGCTGGTGCGCTGGTATACAGGCCGGGGCAGCGAGGCCGACCACCGCGCTTGCGTCTCACTGGTCTCGACCGCGCGAGAGAACCACAAGTGGATCGCCTGCGATTGCCTTGGGGCAGAGCATCCGCCGCCGCTGATGAGCGCGGCCTATCTCAGTTTTCAGGAAACCTATTACCTCCGGCGTCTTACTTCGCGGCCAGGCCACGAGCCAGGATGCCCGTTTCATCTGCCGCAGGCGCCGCCGCGCATCCGTGAGACAATGAAGGACTCGCTCTATGCCATCGGCCTGCCAAAAGGCTTGTTCAGCGCGCACCAAAAGGCGCCGGAGAAGCTTGCACAGAAGCCAGAGGACATAGAGCCTGACGACCGCTCACGCGGCGTGGCCATCCCGCGCCTCGGCAAGCTGCTCTGGCTGCTGCTCGAACGCGCTGGCTCGAATATCCTGCGCGAATTACCGCCCAGTGGCAGGCGCGCAGGCTCGATCAGCGAAGAAATGCGCCACCTCAAGCGCGCCGCTCAGGGCCTTGAAATCGCGCCGGGCATCCGGCTGTCGGATCATCTGTACACCAACGCGATCGATTACGAGAAACGGCGGGTCCATGCCCGATTGCGGGCCGCGGCCGAGACCTGGCCGCCCGAGTTTGCGCCGCAGGCCTTTCTGCTTCTCGAAGCGAGCGAGGTCACATCGAGCGAGGTGGTGACGGGGCTCGGAACTGTCGAAATCCGCAATCGCATCCAGCACACCGGGATCATCCGAGCCGAGGTCGAGCCACCCTTTCTCGTGTTGGCCGTCGTCGGGGAGCATAGTCGGCGTGAAGGATACCTGGCGCTGCGCGCCTATGCCCAGCCTGTCTTCAGCGGAAACCAGTTCGTGCCCGCCGAGCGTGACCATGATCGCGACGTGCTGCGCGCGCTCCAACAGGCCCAGTATGAATTGCGCCGCCTCGGTGTCAGGATGGCCGTCAAGAAGGTCCTCTTTGACATCGCGCTGGCTACGGGCTCGGCGAGGCCGGATTTCCTGGTGGCGCTGCTCGATGAGCATAGCGGGGTGGAGTGCAAGTTCGCGCTCCAGATCCTTCAGTCGGATGATGCCGACTATCTTGAGCTGCGCAGCATCGAGCGCGAGCGTCTGAGTCAGGCCGGGCTTGTCGTATCCATGGCCGCCAGCAGCGTCACGCCTGAGGCAATTATCAGCGAAGCCCGCAGCCTTCTCGAGTGAAGGGGAGGGGGAGGGTTTGAGCGAACCTGAAAAAGGAGAGTTCGCTCATGACATGCTTTGCTCCGTCGCCGCGCCCATCGACTTCGATCTGGGGCGCAGTCCAACAGGCCGATCAGCTTGGGCCCGGCATTTGGTCGGTGATGACCGCCAGCCACGGCGGCATCATTCTGTCTGATCAAAGGCAGGCCGCCATGCCGCCGGCGCTACTGATCGAGGGCGGCTCCTACGAGGAAGACTGCGACTGGGCGCTCCCGATCCTTGCCTTCGCCAGCGAGCTTGAACGCCAGCGCTCCTGCTCCGCAGGCTTCCTGCAGCTTGCCCGCGATACCGCACGGTGTTGGCACCCGGACCGCCTCAGCGCCTTCACCGGCGAGGCCGTCGAGGAAAATGCGTCCGCGATCCTGCGGACGCGCAAGGCCTATATGGCCGTGATCGGCGAATTCTGCACGACCAGCGCCTGGGGTGATTGGGCCGACTGGGTGCCGGACGGAAAAGTCGGCGTGATTGCCCGGCAAGTCGAGCGCGTCGATCACCTGGGCCGGCCAATCTATGGCGAGGCCGAAGTCTGCGCGCTTATTGCCAAGGACCTCTACGCTGCGCGCGGCGAGGTTACGGCGCTCCGCAATACGGCGCACGAGATCATCCCGATGCCTGAGGATTTGCGGCCGAAGCGCGTGGGCTGAAGAGCAGGCTCAAGCCGCCCGGCTCCGGCCATGCATCAATCCGCCGATCTGAAGGGGAGGGGGAGGGGAAGGGCGAACCAGTGCGATGAAGGACCCTTTGCCATGAACACGACAATCATCCGTCCCAGCGTCAGCCCGAAGACGATCACCAAAGTCACGCGCCTCTTTAACGGCACCATCGGCGATATCCTCGGCGAGCTCCTCCAGAACAGTCGCCGCGCGGGCGCTTCCCGGATCGATATCGCCTGCTGCGCCGATCAGGACGGGGCGCGACTGACCCTGGTCGACGACGGAACCGGTGTCGCCGATCCCCAGACCATGATTGCGCTGGGGGATTCGGGCTGGAACCAGCGCATCCATGAGGCCGAAGACCCGGCAGGCATGGGCGTCTTCAGCCTTGCGGGCAAGGACACCCGGATCAGCTCGCGCCATGCCGATGCCGACACCGGATGGTCGCTGCATGTCCCCGCAGATGGCTGGACCGGCGCGCAGGATATTACCGTGGTGCCTCTTGCTCGCCCCGCCGGGACGACCATCACCTTCCTGATGCCCGGGGTGAGCGAGCAGACGACCGAGCGAATTCTGCGCGAGGTCGCGAAGTTCTACCCGCTGCCGGTGTTCTTCAATGGCACGGAAATGCCGCGCGAGGACTTCCTCGCCAAGGCGATCTACATCGCCGAGTGGAACGGCAGCCAGATCGGCGTGTTCGAGGGACGCGAATATCACCAGGACCCGACGACCAATTTCCATGGCATGGTGCTCACCCGCAAGCTTGCCAGCGTCTCGGAGAGCCTTGGCGGCAAGACCTACCATGGCCGGCTCGATATCGGCGCCACCCCGGGACTTGCCCTTGTGCTCCCGGCGCGCAAGGAATTCGTTGAGAACGCCGCCTTTGCGGCGCTTCAGGCAGCGTGCAAGCGCACGATCTATGCCGCGCTGGCGCACAAAGGCCGGCACCGGCTTTCCTTCGAGAACTGGAAGGAAGCGCGCGATCTGGGGGTTGCCCTGCCCGAGGCCGACCCCCGCCTGCCCCGCTGGCATGCGGCCATCGCGGAGAGCGACAACGTCAATGTCGAATATGAGGAGGTCGCAGCAGGTGCGGACACGATCCTCGTCGCGGATCTTGAGCCCGATATCGGGCAGGGACTGGAGCGCGCGCTGCGCGAACACCCTTTGCGCCCGCACCTCGTCGAGAACCATCCTGCCTACGCAGGCTATGGCTGGTATGACGCGCTGCATCAGCTCGGCAACGTGCGCTTCTATGTTGCTGCCGGAGAACGGGACCACGTCATCGCCGAGAACGGCAGCTTCCCTCCGCTCGATGACCATGTGCGTGCCGAGACGATCGAACTGAGGTTCTGTGTCTTTCACCGCGCCGCCGAAACCGAGCGCGAGGAACGGATCCCGGCAGATGTCGCCTGCGTCGTAAACGAAGATGGCTGGTACAGCGGCATCGACCAGATCCGCATCGCCTATGTTCCGGGTGATGACCTGACCCCCGAAACGCTGGTCGATCTGATCGAGAACGTCTGCTTCTGCGCGAGCGACGACAGCGAGGCCGACTCCTGGGACACCCAGCACGAGCACTTCTTGCGCGACGCGCGCGAACTCGCGGCCCGGGTGCTGCTCGGCGAGGACGAGGCCATTGCGGCGCGTATCCGCGACACGCTCGCCGGCATCCTGTGGGTCATTCCCAAGGACCGGCAGGTTGCCATTACCGTCGTCCCCGGGACCGCGATCGATGTTCAGCTATCCGCTTGTCAGCCTGCCGGCTGAGGCTCGCGAGGCCGTCCGGTTGCCCGCTGATCGCCCCTTTGATCGGGAGGAGACCTCCAATGCATGACACATCCGACCTCTCTTGCGCGTGGCAGCGTGCCGAGCGCATCGCGCTGCTCAATGATGCCGCACGCCAGGGCCGTGACCGAACGGCCCGCATCGTCATGACCTCCGGGCTTCTAGCCGAACTGGGCGGCGACACGGTGGCACAAAGCATGATCGCACAGGCCCGGTTGATGGCCGCTCTGCGCCATTGCACCTTCGCCCCGGATTCGCCCGAGCGAGACTTTGCAAGCATGGATGTCGATGGCATCAAGGTGCTGATGAAAGTCGATTATTACGACACCGAACTGGCATTCGGGTCCGAGGATCCGGCCAATCCAGCGATGACACGGCGCGTCATCACGCTGATGCGGCCAGCGGACTACTGATCATTGTGAGGCGCGGACATGTCACTGCGCCGCGGAGCATCGGCCCGGTAAATGGTGGGGAGGTAACGAGCGTATGAGCAGGCACAAAGTACCGCTTCGTGACGGGATTGCGGCGGCAAGTGCGGATTCCGAGGTCATCACGCGCAGTGTTCCGATTTGATCGTGCGCAGCATTCCGACGTGATCTCGCGCAGCATTCCGATTTGAAGCTGCGCACCATTCCGATTTGATCATGCGCAGCATTCCGATGCGATGCCGCGCAGGTGAGAATTTCAGAGCCTTGTCGATTAACGGCGCCTTCTTTGTGGAAGGAGCCGCTGATGCCGACGAGGAGGATGGATATGCGCCAGGTGCGCGAACTGATGAGACTGCACCGGGAAGCGGGGCTTGGGGTGCGCGAGACGGCGCGCCGCGCTGGGATTGCTGAATCGACGATGCGCGAGATGGTGAAGCGGTTTGACCGCTCGGGTCTCGAATGGCCGCTGGCCGCGGATCTCGACAATGCGCAGCTTGAGGCGAAGCTTTACGGTGCGGCGGGGGTCAAGCCCGGGCGCCGCCGGCTTCCCGCGCCGGACTGGGCGGCGGTGCACCGCGAGTTGAAGCGCAAGCATGTGACCCTGCAGACTTTGTGGGAGGAATATATCGAGGCGCATCCCGACGGCTATCGTTACAGCCGGTATTGCGACCTGTACCGCGGGTGGGAAGGCCGTCTGCCGGTGACGATGCGCCAGACGCACCTGGCGGGCGACAAGCTGTTCGTCGACTACGCGGGCGACAAGTTGGGTGTGGTCATCGATCGCCGAACGGGCGAAAGGCGCGCTGCGCACATCTTTGTCGCAGTGATGGGTGCATCGAGCCTGTCCTTTGCCTGTGCGACCTGGACGGAGACGCTGGCGGACTGGACCGATGCGCACGTCCAGGCCTTTGCCGCCTTTGGCGGCGCGCCCAGACTGCTGGTGCCCGACAATGCGAAGGTCGCGGTGATCAAGGCGTGTCTTTACGATCCGCAGGTCAATCGCAGCTATGCCGAGATGGCGCGCCATTACGGCACGACGTGCCTTCCGACGCGGCCGCGAAAGCCGCGGGACAAAGCCAAGGTCGAGGCGTGTGTCGGGATCGTCGAGCGGTGGCTGTTCGGGCGGCTGCGCAACCAGATATTTTACAGCCTTGCCGAGTTGAATGCCGCGATCGCAGCGCTGATCGCCCGGCTCAACGACGAGCGCGTGCTGCGCCAGTTTGGTCGCACCCGTCGCCAGCTGTTCGAAGAGCTCGATGCGCCGCTGCTGACGCCGCTGCCGACTGAGCCTTACGTTCATGCCGAATGGCAAGCCAGGCGCGTGGGCCTCGATTATCATGTCGAGGTTGCACATCATTTTTACTCGGTGCCCCACCGCTATGCGCGCCAGCCGGTTGAAGCGCGACTGACGGCGCGGACGGTCGAGATCTTCATCCGCGGCGAGCGGATCGCGGTTCACATGCGCGGCAGCGGCAATGGCCGGCATACGACCTTGCCCGAGCACATGCCGTCATCGCATCGCCGCTTTGCCGACTGGACGCTCGCGAAGATCCTGACCGAATCGGGACGGGTCGGACCTTGCGCGCAGCTTTTATGCGAAAAGATCCTCGAGGATCGCCCCCATCCCGAACAGGGCTTCCGCTCGTGCATGGGCATCCTCGGTCTTGAAAAGCACTTTGGCGCGCAGCGCCTCGAAGCTGCGGCGCTGCGCGCTCTCGAGATCGGCGCGCGCAATTACGGCTCGGTCAAGTCGATCCTCGAAAAGGGGCTCGATGGCCAACCGCTGCGGCCCCGGGACAGCGACCACCAGCCCATCGATCACGGCAACATCCGGGGTCCGGACTATTACAACTGAAGGAGAAGACATGCTTACCCATCCCACGCTCGATCAGCTTAATCACCTCGGCCTCTATGGCATGGCCAAGGCGTTCGGTGCCATGGCGACAAACGACGATGCGCGCACGCTCAGCCATGCCGAATGGCTGGGCTTGATCCTCGACCATGAGCTGACCTGGCGTCAGGAAAAGCGGATGGCAGCGCGGCTACGCCACGCCAAGCTGCGCCACCGCGCCGTCCCCGAAGATATCGACTACCGGACACCGCGCGGGCTCGACCGGCGCTTTATGGAAACCCTTCTCAAGGGTGACTGGATCAAAGGTCACGACAATCTCGTCATCACCGGCCCGACCGGAACGGGCAAGAGCTGGTTGTCCTGTGCCATTGGGCACCAGGCTTGCCGCGACAATCTGTCGGTCCTCTACGTCCGGCTTGGCAAGCTGCTCGACGAGCTGAGCGTGGCGCGCGGCGATGGACGTATTGCGGTACGGCTGAAAAGCCTCGCGCGGATCGACCTGCTCATCCTCGACGACTGGGGACTGGAGCCGCTCAACGCCAATGCCCGCCATCATCTGCTTGAGATACTTGAGGACCGGTACGGCAATCGATCCACCCTCGTCACCAGCCAGCTTCCCGTGACAAAATGGCACGAACTGATCGGCGACGCGACTTACGCCGACGCCATCCTGGATCGCCTCGTTCACAACGCCCACCGCATCACACTCGAGGGAGACTCGCTGCGACGCCCGCACCCACAGACTGCTTGACCAAAATACGAATAGCGTGAAAGCAAATCACGTCGATGACGGCTCTGAGCCGTGCGCGGCATCAGATCGGAATCCCGCGCGGGATCAGATCGGAACGATGCGCGTGATCATGTCGGTATCCCTGCGCGGGATCGTCGGAATCCGCAGGCAAGTGCCTTTGTTGGCTGGGACCGACCGCTTCAGACCTATTTCGCACAGGTTCTGAGCGCCCCTGACGAAGACGGGGAGGAAATCGAACTCGTATGGGTCGGAACCGCCTTCGGCGAGCTCCCCCGCGCGGTTGACGCAATCCGCGTGCTCGAACCCTATTGCCAAATCGAGGCAAGTCTTGCCGCACAGCTCGAGATCGACAGGATGGCCTGCCTCGCCACGCGCGATGGACCCAATCAGCTCGAAGCCAAGGCCTTCATGGCGCGTCTCAGCCAGATCAAGGACGGGTCCGAGCCCGAAGCTTAGGTCGGTACAGGCCGCGCAGGGTTCGAAGCAGGGCCGGTTCAGCTCCAATCCACCTATCGAGACTCCTCAGCCCTCCGGGCTGGACAGGATGACGCGCGCCTGCGGTGGCTGGCGCACGGGCCGGGCCAGGGGCCCGGAGGAGAGGGGGGATGGGAGAAGGTGTTCCGGACAAGGGGTTCGGACAGCATCAGGAGAATTTGACATGAACATCGGCACCCTCAAGGCCAACGCAGAAGGCGTTCACATCGGCCGCATCACCACCCTGACCTTCAGCGCGACCGTCGCCCTGCGCGCCTTCGAATCCACCAACGAGCGGGCACCCAAGTTCGACCTCATGGCGCTCTCGGCGGACCGCCGCAGCTGGGTCAAGATCGGCGCGCTCTGGGAATACTCGTCGAACGAGACCGGCGAGTGCTTCCTGTCGGGCCAGATCGA
>NZ_NCGH01000042.1:0-8134 GCF_002281505.1 Sphingomonas sp. 28-62-20 | reverse complement strand
GGGTTAACCCCCAACCCGGTTGCCATCACGCCCACGCAAGGGCATCAACAGGGCCTCCGGCTCTACTCATAGGTGGAGGATCGTCGGGGCTCAGACCACGAACAACAACACGAGGCCGATCGTGCAACCTATGCGGCGCTGGTGGGGCATGACCCCGGCGCCCTCGCACCGTCACCGCCCTTGCCGCAGCTGCCGGTATCGATCGACACGGCATTCGACCTTGCCTACACTTACAACCCCGATCTGGCGCAAGCGATCGCCACCGAGCGCGCATCGCGCGCGCGCATTGCCGCTGCTCGCGCGGAAGGTAGGCCGACGGTGTCGTTGCGCGGGTCGGCGAATTTCATCGGGCAGGTCACACCCTCTAATCTCGTAAACGGGAATCAAGTGTTCGATGGTCAGGCGGTGCTAACGATCCCGCTCAGCACCGGGGCGCGCGTGCGATCGCTGGTTGCCCAGGCGCAGGATCGCAATTCCGTCGATCGTGTTGGGATCGAGGCAATACGCCGGCGTGTGGTCGAGAGGATCGTCTCCAGCTGGAATGCTATCGCCACCGGGCAGCGCAACGTCGAAGTGGGCAAGGCGCAACTCGATTCTGCGCGCGTGTTCGACGAGGGAACGTTTGAGGAATATCGCGCGGGGCTGCGTTCGACATTTGACGTGCTGTTTGCCCATGGCTCGCTGCGCGATGCCCAGATTGCGCTCGTCAATGCCCGCCGCGACACCTATGTTGCTCAAGCGACGCTGCTGCGCCATCTCGGTCTCCTGGAAGCGCGAGCGTTGCTAACCGGGACGGGCCTACACAATCCCGATCTCCATTTTGAAAAGATCAACCAGCGCGCCAGAGTGCCCTGGGCCGGCGCCGTCCAAGCGCTCGACCAAGTTTATTCCACCCGGCCCAGGCAGGCTGGCCTCGAGCAGCCGTCGGCCGGCGAAGGCGACCCCGCGATCGTGCCGGCGCCTGAGCAGCTGCCAATTCCAGCCGCACGCTCCTCCCCAGTCGTCCCGATCTCGGGCACGACGGGGCGTCCGTTATCTGACCGGAGTCTTAAGCGACCATGACTGGCGTCAATCCCGAAGTCGAGATCGGCCAGGCGAGCGACGACAGCGGACCGATCGCACTTGCTGCGATGTTTGCGATGCATCGGATCGTGGTCGATCCCTTGCAATTGCGCCATAGTCTTGGGCACTATCACGCGGCAAGCTCGCGGGATTTGCTCCGTATCGCTAAGGGGCACGGGGAGGTCCGGGCTCGTTCGATTCGGACTAGTTTCGATAAACTCGCGCGTACGCCATTGCCCGCGCTTGCAAACGGATCGCAGGGTTGGTTCATCCTGGGCCGGGTCGCTGGAGACGAAGCGCTTGTTCAATTCGTGAACCCTCAGCCGGGCGTCACGGAGTTTCCGATCCGCAAGCTCACCCGCGATGAACTCGAAGCGATCTGGTCAGGCGAGTTGGTGTTGATCACCACGCGCGAGGGTTTGGGCGCCGCTGGACGACCCTTCGACTTTACCTGGTTCATCCCCCAGATTGTCAAATACCGTCGGCTGATCGGCGAAGTTCTGCTGATCACTTTGGCGCTTAATCTGCTCGGTCTCGCAGCGCCGCTGTTCTTCCAAAACGTTGTCGACAAGGTCTTAGTCCACGGAACACTTGACACACTTACCGTGCTGGCAATCGGCTATGTCGCGGTCTCGTTCTGGGAAACCGCGTTCGGGTGGTTGCGTACGCGGCTCTATTCCGAAACTAGCCAGAAGATCGATGTCGAACTAGGTGCGCGGCTGTTTCGGCACTTACTCGGGCTTCCGATCGGCTATTTCGAGGCGCGGCGCGTGGGTGATATCGCGATGCGCGTACGCCAGCTGGAAACAATACGCGAATTTCTGACCAACGCCTCTCTAACGGTGCTGGTCGATCCAGCCTTCACGGTGGTCTTCCTTGTCGTCATGTGGTTTTACTCGGTCAAACTGTTTCTGATCTCGGTACTGACGATTCCGGCTTACATCCTGGTCGCGGTGTTCGTCACCCGCCCCTTGCAGGCCCGGATCGAGGAGAAGTTCGAGCGCGGAGCTGCCAATAACGCGCTTCTCGTCGAGAGTATATCTGGCATCAACACGCTTAAGGCCGGTGCCGTAGAGCCGCAATGGCAGGAACGATGGGAGCGACAACTGGCCGGCTACAGCACCGCCAGCCAAAGAGTGATCAACATAGGCAACACTGGGTCGCAACTGATCCAGTTAGTCTCCAAGCTCAACCTTGCGGCGATCCTCTATTTTGGTGCCGAGGCGGTGATCGCGCACAAGCTAACAGTTGGCGGCCTCGTCGCGTTCAATATGTTTGCGCAGCGTGTTTCGGGCCCGGTAATTCGTATGGCGCAGCTGTGGCAGGACTTCCAGCAGGTACGCATCGCGATCGCCCGACTAGGTGACGTGCTCAACCAGCCAGTAGAGCCTGGCGCGGGCAGTCGCACCTCATTGCCTGCGATCAGGGGCGAAATCGCGTTCAACATTGTGCGGTTTCGCTATGGCCTTGAAGGGCCGTGGACGCTTGAGGACATTGACTTGAAGATTGCTGCGGGTGCTTCGCTCGGGATCGTCGGCTCATCCGGTTCGGGCAAGTCGACGTTGACCAAGCTTCTGCAGCGGCTTTATGTCCCGCAAGGTGGGCGGATCACGATCGACGATGTGGACATTGCACAGATCGACCCCGCGTGGTTGCGTCGACAAATCGGCGTTGTGCTTCAGGAAAACCTGCTATTCAATCGCTCGATCCGAGAGAATATCGCTTTGCCCAATCCGGCAATGCCACTCGCAGCGGTGATTGAGGCTGCGCGATTGGCGGGGGCACACGACTTCATTCTCAAGCTACCTGGCGGCTATGACACCCCCGTCGAGGAGCGCGGGACCAACCTGTCGGGCGGGCAACGCCAGCGACTTGCGATCGCCCGCGCGCTGGTCACACGGCCGCGAATTCTGATCCTTGATGAGGCAACCTCTGCACTCGATGCTGAAAGCGAGGAGATCATCCAGGCCAACTTGAAGGCGATGAGCCAGGGCCGGACCGTGGTGATCATCGCGCATCGCCTTTCGGCGGTGCGGCAATGCGATGCCATCATCGCGCTCGAAGGTGGCAGGATTGTCGAGCGCGGCACACACGCTGAACTTTTACGCGCGGGTGGCCGCTATGCTGATCTGCACCGTCGCCAGAGCGGTCTTGCCGATAGCGGTGCTGCATGAGCGGGCCCGGTCACTATGTGCGGGTGATCCGCGAGGCGCTACGTGCCGATCGAGAAAGGCGTAAAACGCATCAAATCAGCCGCGAAACGGAGTTCCTCCCCGCCGCGCTCGAAGTGGTCGAACGGCCAGTCTCCCCTACCGGAAGGGGCACCGCCTGGGTGCTGCTTGCCTTGCTCGTCGCGACGCTGACGTGGCTCATCCTGGGCAAGGTCGATGTGGTAGCGTCGGCCACCGGCAAGGTCCTGCCCAGCGGCAGCATCAAAATCGTCCAGTCGGCCGGGTCCGGCGTGGTTGCTGCAATCCACGTTGCCGACGGCGATCGCGTTACCAAGGGGCAGGTCCTCATCGACCTCGATCTGACGCTATCGTCAGCCGAGCTCGAACAGGCGAACAAGGCGTTGCTCGCCGCAGAACTCGATGTCGCGCGCAGCCGGGCTGTTGGCGACGCGCTCACGGGCGGTGGATTGCACTTTGCGCCACCTCCTGGAACCCCTGGAGACATCTCTGCGACACAACAGAAACTGATTGCTGCCCAACTCGCCGAGGTTAACTCGACCGTCGCAGGACACAGCGCCGCGCGTTCAGCCGCGCTCGCCGATGCGCGCGCCGCCGATGCGCAGCGAAGCAAGTTCGATGCTACGCTACCGATCCTCGATCACGAGCTCGACGCGATGAACCGGCTTGATGCTCAGGGGTATGCGCCTGGGCTGCGCCTGCTCGAACTACAACGTCAGCGCCGCGCCGAGCAGGGCGACCGCGATGTCGCCTTGGCGCAGCACGCGCGCGCCATGGCCGAAGCGCGGCGTCTTGCAGCGCAGATGGCGCAGACGCGTGACCAGGCGATGCGGCAGACTCTGGCCGATCTCGCTAAGGCTGAAAGCGAGGCTATCCAGAAACGCGAGGAGGTGACCAAGGCAATTCGGCGCAATGGCCTTAAGCGATTGCTGTCGCCCGATAACGGCACCGTCCAACAGCTTGCAGTCCATACGATCGGTGGCGTGGTCGAACCAGCTCGAACGCTGATGGTCGTCGTGCCGACGCACGGTGAAATCGAAGTCGAGGCACGCGTGTTGAACAAAGACATCGGCTTCGTGCGCGAGGGGCAGAGCGCCGAAGTGAAGTTCGAGGCCTTTCCCTTCGCACGCTATGGAACGGTCCCAGGCAAAGTTGTGTCGCTGAGCCGCGATGCGGTGGTCGATCCCAAGCTTGGTGCAACCTATGTGGCGCGCATTCGCCTGACTCGCGCGACGATCGTTGTTGACGGCAAGCCGGTGCATTTGTCTTCTGGCTTGGCGGTGACTGCCGATATCCGCACCGGATCGCGCCGGATCATTTCCTGGCTGTTGAGCCCGATCCAGACTTCGGTCTCGCAGGCGGGAAGAGAAAGGTGAGAGTGGTCCGAAGCGCGTGCACCTGAGATGCTGAGAAGATATGCACCATTGCCCGGTGCGCCGCAATTCGGAAGCAAATCGCAAATATAGGCTGCCTAGGCTCAGGACCCATTAAATCACTTGCATGAGGGACAAGGTGTTGATTCAATGGCGGGGTCGAGTAGGCGTTGCCGATGTCCGAGCCGTGGTTGCTGAGCGAGGCGCAGATGCGCCGGATCGAGCCTTACTTTCCTTTGTCGCATGGGATTCCGAGGGTGGATGACCGACGTATCGTGTCGGGGATCATTTACGTGATCCGGGGCGGTTTGATGTGGCGGGACGCGCCCAAGGCGTACGGGCCGCACAAGACGATCTACAACCGCTTCATCCGCTGGAGCCGACTGGGGGTCTTCAACCGCATCTTTGCCGAGCTGGCGGCAAAGGCGGGCGAGCCCGATACGATCATGATCGACGCCACCCACCTGAAGGCGCACCGGACGGCGGCAAGCCTCTTAAAAGGGGGGCTCTTTCCCGACGTATCGGGCGCACCAAAGGCGGCCTGAACTCCAAGCTCCATGCCGTGTGCGACGACCTGGGGCGACCGCTCGTCCTGCTGCTGAGCGAGGGGCAGATGAGCGACTACAAAGGAGCCGCCCTCATGATCGACGCCTTGCCACGAGCAAGGCACCTGATCGGCGACAGGGGTTATGATGCCGACTGGTTCCGTCGCACCCTCGCCGAGCGCGGAACCGCAGCCTGCATACCGTCGAAGCGCAACCGCAAAATCGCCATCTCGCACGATGCCGCGCTCTACCGACAGCGTCACAAGGTCGAGATCATGTTCGGTCGGCTCAAGGACTGGCGGCGCATCCACACCCGCTACGATCGCTGCGCGCACACCTTCATGTCCGCCATCTGCATCGCCGCAACCATCATCTTCTGGTTGCCTCAATGAGTCCTGAGCCTAGTTATCAAAATCGGGAACGAGGCATTTTTGGCGATTTACGGCAAGGCCATGCAAAGCGCCTTGCTGGATACCTATAACTTCAGCGATTAAAGATTTAAAATATATGGGGTTAGCCGAAGCCGCTATCATCGTTGGCCAGAAAAATCTGGTTATGGGTGAAAGACCGTGGACGAGCAGTTGACCGAGTTAGTTTTTATATGTTTTCGGTTCAATCAAGGTTTAAAGTGCACATCAGTTGATGGGGTGGGCGGCATGCCGGTCGTAAGTGACTTTACAGCGTTACTTCAGTCGTCGATTTCATCGACGCCAGGCAAGGCAGCGTTTTACACATTTTCATTTGCGTCGGCCCCGCCAGCTTATTTGTCTGCGATCTATTCGCCCGCGCAACTCGCAACGTTCCTACCTATGAACGATGCGCAAAAGGCAGCTTCCCGCTTGGCGCTGGATGCGTGGGCGTCGGTTTCCGGGATCACGTTTTTCGAAGTGACCAACAGCGTCGGCGATATCAATTTTGGCATTTATGATTTGGCTGCTCTTGGAAGCCCAGGTGCGGCAGGTTTTGCGTATTATGGATCTCCAACGGTACGCGATGGCTTCCAAAGCGATGTTTTTCTTCTCCAACCTTGGGCATCAAACGCTTATGTCCTGCTTCACGAAATCGGCCATGCACTGGGGCTAAAGCATCCGTTCGATGGTAGCACAACTCTTGACCCGGCACTGGACGACGTCACGCGCACCGTTTTGAGTTACACCTTTAGAGGAGGCCCTGGCGATAGGCTGGGTTCACTCGACATTGCCGCAATTCAGTATTTGTACGGTACCAATAGCAATGATGGCAGCCAAGTCGCTAGCTGGAACTGGAATACAGCAATCGAAACACTGACCCAAAATGGTGGAGCAGCCGACGACGTCATTGCAGGAGTCGCGTCGCGCGACGTCATTTTCGGTGGGGCGGGCAATGACAAGATCGACAGCGGATCGGGTGGTGATTACATTGATGGTGGTGATGGCAGCGACAATATTAATGCCGTTATTGCTTCTGGCTATGGCGCGGTTGCGATTCTTGGCGGTGGCGGCAATGACGCGATTCAGTTGCGCGTTGACGCCGCCCTTCCCGCATTCAGCATAGACGGCGGAGCAGGCACAGACTCGCTCAATATCTTCTCCTTCAATTCAACACGGCCGCTCAACCTGTCGCTGTCGGGCGATGGTGTAAGCAGTGGTCTTGTGATCAATGTCGAAAACATACAGATCAGTGGGACATCGCGGGGCGATAACATCACTGGCTCAATGGGCGTTGATACAATCAGTACATTTGGCGGCAATGCTATTATCCGTGCTGCGGGTGGTAACGACTCAGTTTTTACGCAAGTTAGTTCCTTAAATGAGGCAATTTTTATCGATGGTGGAGATGGAAATGACTATGTTGGTATCGAGTTAAAAGATACAATACGAAGTTCATTTTCTAATATTATTTTAATTGGTGGAGCGGGCAGTGATATTATATATTTTAATTACTACGGAACTCAGTCGTTAACATTCTCGATTGGGGCGAGCATCGCGAGCGGGAGTCAAATCACCGGATTCGAATTTTTCGGGTTACAGGGATCGAGCGCCAACGATTTGCTGACGGGCTCTGACTTTGCAGACACGATCTTCGGACGTGACGGCAACGATTCGATTATAGGGGGCCTCGGCCGAGATGCTCTAACCGGTGGAAATGGCGCTGACACATTCGTTTTTTTAAGCGCTGCCGATTCTTTAGCCCAGACCCCTGACACAATATTCGATTTCACCACCGGGGTTGATGTAATCGATCTTACGGCTTTTCCGGTGTGGAATCTTGCCGTCGCGGGCAGCCAGTTGACAGGAGTCGGATTGGCTGGGAACTTCGCAGTGAGTTTTAATGGCAGCAGTTTTACGACCGCCGATATCAGGTCCCAAAGCGTCGGTCTTTACGCTGCGGGCACGAATGCTGTGGATACTCTGATCGGACAGGCTGGCCGTGATTATCTCAACGGCGCCGGCGGCAACGACAGTTTACGCGGCGCTGGCGGCAACGATTTTCTTTCCGGCGGCGCTGGCAATGATGCGCTCGATGGCGGCACGGACATTGACACCGCCATCTATGCCGCGACCCGCGCCCAATCCACCGTCACCCGCAACGCTGGCGGAACGGTCACTGTTACCTCCACCGCCGACGGCACCGACACCGTGTCGAACGTCGAGCTTTTTCAGTTTGCTGACGGGCTCTTTTCCTTCCGCTACGCCGATCCCGGCGGCACGCGCGTTAACAACTTCGCCATCAACGCGGGTGGCTGGTCTTCGCAGGACAGGTTTTCGCGGCATGTGGCGGATGTGAACGGCGATGGCTTTGCCGATATCGTCGGGTTTGGGCAGGCGGGGACGTTTGTGTCCTACGGCCAGCGCGACGGCTCGTTCAGCGCAGTAACCTTCGCCTCCGCCAACTTCGGCGCGAACCAGGGGTGGACGAGCGACAACGCGTTTCGCCGCGAACTGATCGACGTCAACCGCGATGGCCGCGCCGATATTGTCGGGTT
>NZ_NCGH01000026.1:0-98890 GCF_002281505.1 Sphingomonas sp. 28-62-20 | reverse complement strand
CGCGGTCGGGGGCCTCGGCGCCCACGTCCTGACTTATGCCAGCGACAGCGGGCTGATCGACGCCGGGCTGAAACTGCGCACCTTGCGCCTGCCCGACATTTTCCAGGACCACGACAAGCCCGAACTCCAATACGCCGAGGCAAAACTCGACGCTGACGCGATCATTGACGCCGTGCTAAAGGCGCTCCGCTGGAACGAAGAAGCCGTCGGAGAAGTGCGGGCGTGAGCCTTTTGTGAAGCGGCAAATGCGGCATTCAATCACGACAAGAAATCAACGATATTTCGGCGTTCCTGACTTTATTTGTCGCGATACACATCGCGTCGGTTGCCGACTGCAACGACGACGATCACTAGCCGTCCCTCCTCAATCTTCACGATGACGCGCCAGTCGCCGACACGGTAGCGCCAAAGCCCCAGGAACTTGCCAGTCAGGGCATGACCACGAATGCGCGGGTCTTCGAGCGCCGAGATGTCTTCGAGCATCGCGATGATGCGGTTGGCAACTTGCCGATCGAGCTTGCCCAATGCCTTCCGAGCGCGTGGCGCTACCTCAACTGTCCAGGCCAAGATCGCGCTTTACAACGTCGAGCGGGACATTCTGTGCCGAATCATAATCGCGCATCCCTTCCTCGGCCAGGGCCTGGTCTTCCAGGTCGTCGAGATAATCGGCGAGCGCGGCTTCGATGTGAAACACTTTTGTCTTGCCGGTTTCGGCGACTATCGCGGTCAAGCGTGCTTCAAGTTCGGGATCAAGATTGAGGGCGTCCATGCGAGGAACCTTTCGCACCAAACATAAAGTCATTGGCGCAGACTGACAACGGGGGTTTTCGCGGCTAGGCTGGACAGGTGTCCAAAATCCGCATCGATCAACTCCTCGTCGACCGTGGCCTGGCCGAGAGCCGGACGCGGGCGCAGGCGTTGGTGATGGCGGGGCTGGTCTTTGCCGGCGACCGCAAGATCGAAAAGTCCGGGCAGACCGTGCCCGATGACGCCACCATTGAGGTCAAGGGGCGCGACCATCCTTGGGTATCGCGCGGCGGGGTGAAGTTGGCGCATGGGCTCGATCATTTTGACTGGGATGTGACTGGCGCGGTTGCGATCGATGTCGGGTCGTCAACCGGCGGCTTTACTGATGTGCTGCTCAGCCGGGGCGCTCGGCGTGTCTATGCGGTCGACAGCGGGACCAACCAGCTCGCATGGAAGCTTCGCCAGGACGACCGCGTCATCGTCCATGAACAGACCAGCGCGCGCATCCTGACGGCGGTGCATATCCCCGAGCCGGTTGATCTGATCGTCTGCGATGCCAGCTTCATTGCGCTCGCCAAGGTGCTGGCGGTGCCGCTGACCTTTGCCAGGGCCGATGCGCGTGCCCTGGTGCTGGTCAAGCCGCAGTTCGAGGCAGGGCGCGAAGAGGTGGGCAAGGGGGGCGTCGTGCGCGATCCCGCCATTCACCTGCGCGTGTGCGATGCGGCAGCAGGCTGGTTCACAGATCAGGGCTGGCGGGTCGATGGCATCAGCCAAAGCCCGATTACCGGGCCAGAAGGGAATGTTGAATTCCTGCTTGCCGCGCATCGGATCACCGACGAAGTGTCAATTTAACCTATTAAGGTACCTATCGGTGCTTGCCGATCCGCTGATTTGGCGGCACGAAAGATGTCCGAATATGTCTCGTGCTGGATTTTGGCCAGTTGCCCGGACATATAGTCGTGAAGGAATGGGTGTGAGAGAAATTGCATCGAAGCAGCAGCTTCGACTGGCGTTTATGCGGTGGGCGGTCGTGACGGTGCCGTTCATCCTGTTATTGGGCTTTACGTCGGCGCGGAGTGTGCCGACCGGATCGGCCAATCGTTGGTATGCAGCCCTGGTCAAGCCAGCTGAAACCCCACCCGATTGGGCATTCCCGGTCGCCTGGATCGTCATTTACGTGCTGATCGGGCTGGCGCTGGCGATGGTTATCCACGCACGCGGATCGACGATGCGGGGGGCAGCAGTGGCCTTGTTTGCCGCACAGATGGCCACCAACCTGGTCTGGACGCCGCTATTTTTTGGTGCCCACCAGATTTTCTGGTCGCTGATCACGCTTGGCGCAATGTTCGCGCTGACCTTTGCAACGATGATTGCCTTTGGCCGGATCAGGACGGGGGCGGGGCTGCTGATGGTGCCGTATCTGGGCTGGATCGTCTTTGCAGGTTATCTCACTTATATGATCGGTGAGCTTAATCCTGGCGCGGAAACCCTTGTGCCATCGTCGACGAGTACCCAAATCATTCGCTGACCGAATCGGGGAATTCACGATGCAATCCGAAAATCGCCTGTTTGATGACTTCGCCAAATTTGTGAACGGGGCCGCTGGCACGCTCGCCGGTGTTGGCCGTGAGGCTGAACAGAGCGCCCGCGCCCGCGCCAAGGAATGGATTGGCGGGCTTGAATTCGTTTCGCGCGATGAATTTGAGGCGGTCAAGGCGATGGCAGCGGCGGCCCGCGACGAAGCCGAAGCGCTGCGCGCCCGGCTCGACGCGCTCGAAGCCGCTGCAAAGCCAGCCGCGTCGGCCCCTGCCAAGACCAAGAAGTCGTCGGGCGCCGCCTGATTGGCGACGCCAATATTGTCCACAGATTTCTGTTACCCGGCGGGCGCCCAGCCTTGCCGATCGCCGGGCATATTGGCACGCACCATCAGGCGACAGGTGCGTTGGCAAGGATTGATTAAGTGACGCTTCACGAAGCCGATGACGAGCGCGAGGATGCAGCGCCGATCGATATGCTGGAAAGCTATTTTGCGGCCCATGGCTGGACGCATGAACGCCAGGATGACGAGGTGGTTGCCCATGTGAAGGGCAGCTGGACTGAATATGAGCTGCGCGCGCTATGGCGTGAGGAAGACAGCGTCCTGCAATTTCTGGCCTTCCCCGATATCCGCGTGACCGACGAACGGCGCAGCGCCGTTTATGAAGCGATGGGGCTGGTCAACGAACAGCTTTGGGTTGGCCATTTCGAGCTTTGGTCGTCGAGCGGCATCTTGCTGTATCGCCATGCCGCGCTGATCGATGCCGATGATGGCGGCACCTTGTCGCTGGCGGCGGCCGAATTGCTGATTGAATCGGCGATCGACGAATGTGAGCGCTTCTATCCCGTGTTCCAATTTGTGATGTGGGGCGGCAAGAGCCCCAAGGAAGCGCTCGCCGCTGCGCTCACTGAGACCCAGGGCGAGGCGTGACCCCAAAGCGGCTCTGGTTGATCGGCTGCGGCAATATGGGCGGGGCGATGCTTCGCCAATGGATCGCCAGTGGCGCTGTTGCCGCCGATCAGGTCGATGTCGTCAACCGAAGCGATCGCGATCTGCCAGCGGGGGTTCGCCAGGCCCGATCGCTGCCCGATGGGCCACTCCCCGATCTGGTGATGCTGGCGGTGAAGCCACAGCAGCTTGACGACATTGCGGCGCAGTGGGGCGCACGGCTGGATGGCGTGCCGATCTTGCTGTCAATTCTGGCAGGGGTTGAGGAGGCGGCACTGGCGCGCCGTTTCAGCGCTGGGGCGATTGTCCGCGCGATGCCCAATTTGCCCGTCGGCATCGGCAAGGGCGTGGTCGCCCTGCACACAGACAACGCCGATGAAGCCACCCGCGCGGGCGTTGCTGCGCTGATGGCACCGCTCGGGTTGGTCGAATGGGTCGATGCGGCCTTGTTCGATACGGTGACGGCGCTGGCCGGCAGCGGGCCAGGTTTTGTCTATCGCTTTATCGATGCCCTTGCTGCGGCCGGTGCTGCGCTGGGCCTGCCCGCTGATCAAGCCGCGCGGCTGGCGCTGGCGACGGTAGAAGGGGCAGGGCTGCTCGCGGCAGGTGCCGACGCCCCGCCCGCCACGCTCGCTGATCGAGTTGCCAGCCCCGGTGGTTCAACCCGCGAAGGGCTCAATGTGCTCGATAAGGATAAGGCGCTGTTCCGCCTGATCAGTGAGACGCTGGCGGCATCGACGAGGCGCAATGCCGAGATGGCGGCGGCGGCGCGTTAATCCCTGAGCGCCGCGACCCGCGCCTTGTCCTCGTCTGGGATCAGCCCTTCAAGCACTGCCCAGAAGCCGCCAACCGAATGCTGCCCGGCGCTGGTATAGGCGGTAGACAGTTTTGCACGCAGCCGATCGAACAACTCGGCCTCCAGCGCTTGGCCAGTGGGCGTCAGCCGCAACAAGCGTTGGCGGCGATCACGATCGCCGGGGCGTACCTCGACCAACTGGCGTTCGGCGAGTTCGGACAGTACGCGACCAAGCGATTGTTTGGTGATCGCGAGTAAGCCAAGCAACTGGCTCACCGTTAGATCGGGCTGGCGCGCGACGAAATACAGCACGCGGTGATGGGCACGGCCAAGCCCCTGCGTCGCCAGGCCCTGATCAGCAGCACGGGTAAGGTTGCTATAGCCGAAATAGAGCAGTTCAATGCCGCGCCGCACTTCTGATTCGCGCAGAAAGAGCGGCGATGCGGAGGGCGGTGGGGCAGCCATGTTGACCAACTTTGCCGCCTTCCATAGAGGGGTCAAGCCCTGAAAATTTAGGCGGTGAGGATGATGCTCGACCAGACGACCAGCGACATGCCGGGCCAGCTGCGCTTCGTCGAGTTGCCGCACCCGTCGCCGACGCCCCCCGCCGAGCGCGCGGCGCGGCTGGAAAATCCCGGTTTCGGGCGCGTCTTCACTGATCATATGGCGACGATCCGCTATAGCGAGGCCCAGGGGTGGTATGACGCGCAGATTTGCCCACGCGCGCCCTTTCAAATGGATCCCGCCGCCGGCGTGCTGCATTATGCGCAGGAAATCTTCGAAGGGATGAAGGCGTATCGCCTGCCCGATGGCGGCACGGCGCTGTTCCGCCCCCGGGCGAATGCCCGGCGCTTTCGTGCTTCTGCTGAACGCATGGCGATGGTGCCGCTGCCCGAGGAGTTGTTCCTCGAATCGGTCAGGCGGCTGGTGAAGGTCGAGCGCGACTGGATTCCGCCGATTGAGGGTGGATCGCTCTATCTGCGCCCATTCATGATCGCGACCGAGGTGTTTCTGGGCGTCAAACCCTCGGCTGAATATATCTATGCCGTGATCGCCTCGTCAGTCGGCGCCTATTTCAAGGGTGAGGCTCCGGCGGTGTCGTTATGGGTGTCGCAGGAATTTACGCGCTCGGCCCCCGGCGGCACCGGGGCGGCGAAATGCGGTGGCAATTATGCGGCCAGCCTGGTGGCGCAGACCGAGGCGACCCGGCGAGGCCATGATCAAGTGCTGTTCCTCGATGCGGTCGAACGCCGCTGGATTGAGGAACTGGGCGGCATGAACATCTTTTTCGTGTTCGATGACGGATCGATCAGGACGCCGCCTTTGGGGGGCACGATCCTGGCGGGCATCACGCGCGATTCGATCATCCAGCTGGCGCGCGATCGTGGCCTGACGGTGGCAGAGACGCCCTATGCGATCGATCAGTGCCAGGCCGATGCAGCGAGCGGAAGGCTGGTCGAGGCCTTTGCCTGCGGCACCGCCGCTGTGGTGACGCCAATCGGCCGGATGACGCTGGGTGAAAATGAATTTGTGATCGGTAGCGGTGGCCCGGGTCAGCTGACCCAGAGTATCAGCCAAACATTGACGGCAATTCAGCGCGGCACCGCGCCCGATCCCTATGGCTGGGTAGACCGCATCGATTGAAAATGACGATTTGGGGTAAAGAGCGTCGCTTGCCCCTTTTCACCCGCACCATCTGCCCCTAAAGCCTCCCGCTCTGCTGGGGCGTCGCCAAGTGGTAAGGCAGCGGCTTTTGATGCCGCCATTCGCAGGTTCGAACCCTGCCGCCCCAGCCAGCGGTCTTGGCAAGCGTTCTTGGCCAGAGATCCCGGCACCGCTCTGGGGACAGCATTTTATCATTAGCTTCCTGTAGCCTGCGGCTTTGGCTTGGGGCGTTTGATCAGGTTTCGCGCTGTGCCGCTTGACTCGGCATTGGCATGCGCCGAATTAGAACATAACAGGAACAATTATGCATGATTCGCCCGAGACGATCAGGATGCTGCGCGCCCGTATAGCGGACGTAGAACGCGCGCGCGCGCGCGATGCGCCGGTGGTGGTGCCGATGGGGCATGACGCTGTCGATGCGGCGATTGGCGGCGGGATCATGCGCGCGCGGCTGCATGAGATTTTTGCTGAAACGATCGATGATGGCGGCAGCGCGGCTGGTTTTGCGGCGATGCTTGGCATGCAGCTGGCGCGACCTGGCGCGACGATCTTCTGGCTGCGCGAAAGGGCGGCGGAGGCGCGGGGGGGGTGCCTGCATGCGCCGGGACTTGCCGAACTGGGCATTGATCCGGGGCGGGTGATTTTGGGGGTGATGGATGATGCGTTGGGGCTGCTCCGGGTGGCGGCGGAGGTGGTGCGTTGCCCCGATATCGATGTTGCGGTGATCGAATTGTGGAAGAACCCGCGCGTACTCGATCTTACCGCGAGCCGACGGCTGGCGGTGGCGGCCGAAGCATCGGGCGTCACGGTGCTGATGCTGCGCGCCGATGCCGAACCGGGGCCAAGCGCGGCACAAACACGCTGGTCGGTTGCCTCTGCCGCGGCGGTGCCGCTGGAGGCAGAGGCTCCTGGATACCCGACATTGTCGGTGCGCCTTTTGCGCCAGCGTGGCGGCAGTGCCGATCGACAGTGGGAAATGGAGTGGGATCGTGACCAAGGCATCTTCCGGGAAGCGGCGCTTTCTCGCGCTGTGGTTCCCCTATCTGGCGGCGGATCGCTGGCGACGGATGGGCAATCTCGCACCGGCTGACGGCGTTGTCTTCACCCAGAAACAGCGCGGCGCGATGCGGATTGTCGCAGCGGATGAGGCAGCGCGCGCGCATCTGGGCCTCGCGCTTGCCGATGCGCGGGCGCGGGTGCCCGATCTGCTCGCGGTCGATGATGATCCGGTTGCCGATCAGCTTTTGCTCGATCGGCTGGCCGATAGTTGTGATCGCTTCACGCCGATGGTTGCGCTCGATGAGGCGGCGCTGACGCTCGATATCACCGGCTGCCCGCATAAGGATGGCGAGGCCGGTCTGGTGGAGGATGTCGAGCATTGGGCGGGGCGGGCCGGGATGCAGTTGCGCTATGCGCTGGCGAGCACGCCTGAGGCGGCGCAGGCGCTGGCGCGCTACCAGTCGGTGCCAGCCACCGATGAAAAGGCCGCCATATTGCGCCTGCCCATCGCCGCACTGCGCGCTGATGACGAGACCGAATTAGCGCTGCGGCGGGCAGGGCTGAAGATGATCGGTGATCTCGCGGGCCGTCCGAGCGCACCGCTTGCGGCGCGGTTCGGCGCGGAGACGACCGATATGCTGGCACGGCTGCTCGGCAAATCGGACAGCCGCATCTCGCCCCGCCGCGCCGAACCGGCGCTGTTGTTCGAACGCCGCTTTGCCGAGCCGATCGCGCAGACCGATTATGCGCTGGCGGTGCTGGGTGAGCTGGCGGGGGAAGCGGCGGCGGCGATGCTCGAACAGCACAAGGGCGGCAGGCGTTTCGCTGTGCGGCTGTATCGCAGTGATGGGATGGTACGCGATCTGGGCATTGAGGTGAGCCTGCCGCTGCGCGATCCCAAGGTGGTGATGCGGCTGTTTGCTGAGCGGATCGAGTCCTTGAACGACCCGATCGATCCCGGTTTCGGCTTCGATCTGATCCGGCTGGCGGTGCCGGTACTGGAGCCGCTCGCGCCGACGCAGTTGCAGCTTGAGGGCGGGGCGGTGGCGTCTGGCGAGCTGACCGCGCTGATCGACCGGCTGAGCACGCGGGTGGGGCGTGGGCATTTTCGACGGCTGCGGGCGAAGGACACACATATCCCCGAGCAGGCGACGCTCGCACTGCCCGCGATCGATGCGCCCGAACCGGCGCCCTGGTCTGAACCCGAAGCGGGGGAGCCACCCTTGCGCCCGATTCACCTGTTTGATCCGCCGCAAGTGATCGAGGTGATTGCCGAAGTCCCCGACGGCCCGCCGCACCGCTTCCGCTGGCGGCGCACGCTGCACGAAGTGACGCGCTTCGAGGGGCCAGAACGGATCGCAGCGGAATGGTGGAAGCGGGCGGGTGGTCCTTCAGGATTGGGGGGAGGGCTGACGCGTGATTATTATAGGGTCGAGGATGCGCGCGGGCGGCGCTTCTGGATTTTCCGGCATGGGCTGTACGGGACCGAGAAGGTCAACCCGGGCTGGTACATGCACGGGTTATTCGCGTGAGTGGGGTTGGTGGGGGGCGGGCCTTGGTGCCGATAAGGCACCTCACTGGCTTGAATGGAATTGGGTTCGCGCGGAGGCGCGGAGACGCGGAGGGGGTGCGCCTGGGGGCAGCCTTGCACTGCAAGTTTCGGGCGAAAGCTGTCCTGCCCGCTTCGCGGGCTTTTAATATCAGCTGCAGCAATCACCGCCCTCTGAAGCTAACAAAGGGCCATCGCCAAGCCGCGCACCCCCTCCGCGCCTCTGCGCCTCTGCGCGAACCCCCTTCTAAATCGTTATTTGTCGAAACCGTCATCGCCAGGGATCATGCCCGGCGGGACGCTCCGCAGAGCGAAGAGATTTTCGCGCGGAGGCGCGGAGACGCGGAGGGGGTGCGCCAGGGTGCAGCGTCGCTCTGCAAGTTTCGGGCGGAAGATTTTCTGCCCGCTTCGCGGGCTTTCAATTTCGGCTGCAGCAAGCACCGCCCCCTGATGATCACAAAGCGCCATCGCCAAGCCGCGTACCCCCTCCGCGCCTCCGCGCCTCCGCGCGAACCACCCTTCTTCTTCTAAAAAACCAATGTTCGCTGACCTCGTCACCGCCACCAACTATTCCTTCCTGCGCGGTGCATCGCACCCGGAGGAGATGGTCGCCGAAGCCATCGCGCTCGGCCAATCGGGCATCGGCATTGCCGATCGCAACACCGTCGCCGGGGTCGTCCGCGCGCATGTTGCGGTGAGGGAGGCGATGGAAAAAACCCCCGATATCGCCTTCAAACTCGTCGTCGGCGCCAGGCTCGTCTTTGCCGATGGCACCCCCGATATCGTCGCCTACCCCGCAACCCGGCATGGCTGGGGGCGGTTGTGCCGATTGCTGACGCTGGGCAATCGGCGCGCGGTGAAGGGCGGGTGCCTGCTCGCCTTGAGCGACCTGATCGCGCATGCCGACGACCTGCTGCTGATCATCCTGCCCGAGACGAGTTTTGTCGCCGAGGAGAATGTGCCGGTTGACGCACTGGACCCCCGCCTGCGCCAGGGAAGCGGGGGTGTGGATCGCCTGCGCTGGCTGTTGAAGGCCGCGCCTGACCGCGTCTGGCTCGCCGCGCGGATGCCCTATGGCGGTCGTGATCGGCGGATGCTGACGCGGCGGGCGGCGCTGGCCGCCAAGCTCGGCGTGCCGATGATCGCGACCAATGATGCGCTCTACGCCAGCCCGGCGGCGCGGCCGCTGCATGATGTGCTGAGCTGCATCCTCAATAAAACGACGATCGCCGCCGCCGGCAAATTGCTCGAGGCCAATGCCGAGCGCCACCTGAAAAGCCCCGACGACATGGCCCGGCTGTTCCGCGATTACCCGCAGGCGATCGCCGAGAGCGCCAATCTCATCAGCCAAATCCACTTTTCGCTTGACCAGCTCCGCTATGAATATCCGCACGAGCCCGTCCCCGATGGCTGGACTGCGCAAGCCTGGCTCCAGCACATCGTTCTGATCGCCGCGCAAGCCCGCTACCCCGGCGCGCTGCCCGGGAAGCTCTGCCGGCTGCTCTATGAAGAGTTCGATCTGATCCACGAGCGCAACTACGCCTATTATTTCCTGACCGTGTACGAGATGGTCAAGTTCGCCCGCTCAGTCGACCCGCCGATCCTGTGCCAGGGGCGCGGCTCGGCGGCCAATTCAGTGGTGTGTTTCCTGCTCGGCATCACCTCGGTTGATCCGATGAAATATGACCTGCTCTTCTCGCGCTTCGTGTCGTCCGAGCGTGACGAGCCGCCCGATATCGATGTCGATTTCGAGCATGAACGCCGCGAGGAGGTGATGCAGCATATCTATGCGCGTTACGGTCGCGACCATGCCGGGATCGCCGCGACCGTCATCCATTACCGCCCGCGCAGCGCGGTGCGCGAGGTTGGCAAGGTGCTCGGCTTTACCGAGGATGTGACGACGCGGATCAGCAGCACCGTCTGGGGCAGCTATGCCAGCGCGATGGAGGAGAAGCGCTTCGCTGAAACCGGGTTCAGCCTCGACGATCCGGCGATGCTGCGGCTGAAAACGCTGGTCGATCAGTTGCTGCATTTCCCCCGCCATCTGTCGCAGCATGTCGGCGGGTTTGTGCTCACCCAGGGGCGGCTCGACGAACTGGTGCCGATCCACAATGCCGCGATGGCCGACCGTACCTTCATCGAATGGGATAAGGACGATATCGACGCGCTCGGGCTGATGAAGGTCGATGTGCTGGCGCTTGGCATGCTGACCTGCATCCAGAAAAGTTTCGAGATGCTGCGCGCGGAGGGGCTGGCCGATCACCAGCTCGACAGCATTCCGGCCGATGATCCGGCAGTGTATGACATGCTATGCAAGGGCGACAGCATTGGCGTGTTCCAGGTCGAAAGCCGTGCCCAGATCAACATGCTGCCGCGCCTTAAACCGCGCGAGCTCTATGATCTCGTCATCCAGGTCGCGATCGTCCGGCCGGGGCCTATCCAGGGCGATATGGTGCATCCTTACCTGCGCCGCAGGTCGGGGCGCGAGAAGGTGGAATATCCTTCGCCAAGCCCCGAACATGGCCCGGCCAATGAATTGCGTGACTTGCTCGGCAAGACCTTCGGCGTGCCGCTGTTCCAGGAACAGGCGATGAAGCTGGCCATCGTCGCGGCCAAATTCACCCCCGACGAGGCCAACCGGCTGCGCAAGTCGATGGCGACATTCCGTCATGCCGGCGGGATGGAGCTTTTCGAGGAGAAGATGGTCGGCGGCATGGTCGCGCGGGGCTATGAGGCCGATTTCGCGCGGCGTTGCTTTGAACAGATCAAGGGCTTTGGCAGCTATGGTTTTCCCGAAAGCCATGCGCTGGCGTTTGCGCGGCTGGTCTATGTGTCGTCATGGATCAAATGCCATCATCCGGCGGTATTCGCCTGTGCGTTGCTCAATTCGCAGCCGATGGGCTTTTACGCGCCCGCCCAGATCGTCCGCGATGCGCGCGAACATGGGGTGGCGGTGCGTGGGATCGACGTGGCGGCGAGCGGGTGGGATAATGGGTTGGAGGATACGGGCCAGTCGCTCCGCCTCGGCTACCGCCAGATCACCGGCTTCCGGCAGGAATGGGCCGAGGCTATCGTCCGCGCCCGCCCCGCGGCGCCCTTCACCTCGATCGAAGACCTCGCCCGCCGCGCGCACCTGCCGCAACGTGCATTGCGCTTGCTAGCCGATGCCGATGCGTTTCGCTCGATCGCACTCGACCGGCGCGAGGCGTTATGGGAGGTGCGGCGTACCCCGACCGGCGAGTTGCCGCTCTTCGCCGCTGCCCGCGCGCGTGAGCTGGGCGAGGAGCAGGACACCGCGCTGCCCATCATGTCGCCCGCCGAGCATGTCGTCGCCGATTATCAGATGACGCGGCTGTCGCTGAAGGCGCATCCGATGGCGTTTCTGCGCGAGGAATTGCGCGCCGAGGGGATATTGAGCTGTGCCGAGACAAGTGCCGCGAAGAACGATACCCGCGTCCGTACCGCCGGGATCGTGCTGGTTCGCCAGCGGCCGGGCAAGGGCAATGCGATTTTCATCACGATCGAGGACGAAACCGGCGTCACCAATGTCGTGCTCTGGGCGCGGCAGTTCGAGATTTTCAGGCGGCACGTGATGGCGTCGCGGCTGATGCTGGTCGAGGGGCAATTGCAGCGTAGCGTTGAGGGCGTGGTGCATTTGATGGCGAGCCGGATCATCGACCGGACTACGATGCTCGATACGCTATCAGAACGTGGCGAGACGCCAGTTGAACGTTCACGCGCCGACGAGTTCGACAACCCCCAGCATCCGCGTGGCAAGATCCCGCACAATGCGCAGCCGCGCGGCAGTCACCCGCGCAACGTGCGGATCATTCCGAAGTCGCGGGACTTTCATTGATCGCGGGCACTGGCCCTTTTGGTCCCATATCGGTCAACGCATCGCCGCCTAGCACCCGATACAGCGTCACCCGGTTCGCCGCCGCCACCAATTGCGTCTGCGCGAGCGAGCGTTGTGCCTGATAGGCCGAACGCTGCGCATCAAGATTGGCGAGGAAGCTGTCGATCCCACCGCGATAGCGCGCATCGGTCAGCCGCAACGAGACCGCCGTTGCTTGGGCGAGCCGCTGCTGCGCGCCCAATTGATCGTCGATCGTCCCGCGCCGCGCCAGCGCATCGGCAACTTCGCGAAACGCAATCTGGATCGATCGTTCATAAACCGCTACGGCCACATCAAGTTGCGCGCGCGCTTGCGCCAGCGCCGCCTTGTTGCGCCCGCCCGCGAACAACGGATAGCTGACCCCGGGCGTGGCCGAATAGTTGAAAGCGCGCGTCGTGAAGAGCTGCGACAGGCCGTTGGAGCCGAGCCCGGCCAGCAACGTCAACGACAGCCGCGGAAACAGTGCCGCGCGCGCCGCGCCGACTTCGGCATTGGCGGCGCGCAGCTGATATTCTGCCTGAACGACATCGGGCCGGCGCAACAATATTGTCGATTCCAGCGTGGCCGGGGCGTCGCCAATACCGTTAGCGGCCTCAGCAATCGATCCGGGGAGCAGCGCGGTATCGATTGGCGCGCCGACCAGCAATTGCAGCGCGTTGATATCCTGCGCCAGCGCCGTCAGTTGCTGGGCCTGGTCCGACTGCGCGGTTGCCAGCACGGTCTCGGCTTGGGCCAGATCAGTGCGTGGTGCGATGCCGCCATCCAACCGCGCCTTGATCAGCTTGACGCTGGCACCGGCATTATCGACGGTTTGCTGGGCAACGCTCAGCAGGCTTTTATCGGTGGCATATTGCAGCCAGGCAGTCGCGATATCGCCGATCAGCGCCAGCCGGGTCGCTCGCGCGCCGACATCGCTGGCAAAATAACGCGCCTGATCCGCCTCGCTCAACGCTGCTAGTCGCCCGAAAATGTCGATCTCGAACTGGGTCAGGCCTAAATTCAGCGCATAATTGGTGCGCTGACCGCCCGTGACTGGTGAGCCGCCGATATTCGTCCGACCGGTACCGGCATCGACGATATTGACGCTATTGTTGCTGTTGATCAGCGGCAGCTGCTCGGCGCGCTGGGCGCGATATTGGGCGCGCGCGATCTCGATATTGGCGGCTGCAATGCGCAAATCGCGGTTATTGGTGAGCGCCTGATCGATCACGGCTTGCAGCCGGGGATCGCGGAAAACGTCGCGATAGGGCAGTGATGGCAGCGCCGCATCGGCACTATTGGGGCTGGGCTCGCCATAGGCCGCGCCAGTTGGCAGCGCGGTCGGCACGGGTAGGGCAGGGCGCTGATAGGTGGGCACCATTGAACAGGCCCCGAGCGGCAACAGCAGCGTGATCGATAGCCGGCGATCTATCATATCCCTGCCTCGCTCGGCGGTGCCTTGGGTTCGTGATGCAAGCGCTTCAGCGTGTCGCGGGTGGTGCGGCGGACGAGCACGAAGAACAGCGGAATGTAGAAGATCGCCAGCACCGTCGCGGTCAGCATCCCGCCGATCACCGATGTGCCGATCGCGATACGGCTATTCGCGCCCGCGCCCGTTGAAATCGCCAGCGGCAATACGCCGAAGATGAAGGCCAGGCTGGTCATCAGGATCGGGCGCAGCCGCAGCCGTGCGGCCTCAATCGCGGCGACGATCACCCGCTTGCCCTTTTTTTCGGCTTGTTCGGCAAATTCGATCATCAAAATCGCGTTTTTGGCGGCGAGGCCCATCGTCGTCAGCAGCCCGATTTGCAAATAAACGTCATTCTGCAGCCCGCGCAGTGTGACGAAGAATACTGCGCCAACCAGCCCGAGCGGAATGATCAGCAGCACCGCGACCGGGATCGTCCAGCTTTCATACAGCGCGGCGAGGCACAGAAAAACGACAAGAAGGGACAGGCCATAGAGCAACGGGGCTTGTCCCGACGTCAGCCGTTCCTGGTAAGAAAGCCCGCTCCACGCGACAGTTGTGCCGGGATATTTGGCGGCAAGCTTGGCTATCCGGTCCATCGCTTCGCCCGAACTTCTGCCCGGTGCAGCCTGGCCGGAAAATTCATAGGATGACACCCCCATGAAACGCGCCAGCGAGGGCGGGGCCGCCGACCAGCTTGTCCGGGCAAAGGACGAAAAGGGCGTCATTGATCCGTCGGCGGCACGGACACGCCATTGCGACAGATCCTCCGGGCGCGACCGATAGGGGGCGTCGCCCTGGACATAGACGCGCTTCACCCGGCCACGATCGGTAAAGTCATTGACGTACCGCCCGCCCCAGGCGGTAGCGAGCGTATTGTTGACGTCAGTCTGGCTGAGCCCGAGCACTTGCAGTTTCTGCTGATCAAGGTCGACATCAAGCGTCGGCTGGTCGTCCAAATCGGTCAAGCGAAGCTGGGCAAGCACGGGGTCGGCATCGGCTTCGGCGAACAATTTGTCGCGCGCTTCCTTGAACGCCTCCCGTGACAGGTTGCCACTGTTGAGCAGTTCGAGCGTGAAACCGCTCGACTGGCCTAGCCCGCGAATGGCGCCCGGTACCAGCACATTGACGCGCGCATCGCGGAAGCCGGCAAACGCCTTGGCGGCACGTGCAGTGATGGCATCTGCGGTATTGGCCTTGCCCGTTCGTTCGTCCCAATCCTTGAACGCAATAAAGCCGCGCCCTTCATTCTGGCCGGCCGCCCCGCCTCCACCGCCGCCGCTGACGGTCAGCATCGCCTTTAGATTGGCGGCTTCGTCGTTGAGGAAATAGCGCTCAATCGCCTTTTGAACCGCGACGGTGCGCGGCTGGGTAGCTCCTGGCGGCAAGGTGAATTGCACCCGCGCGCCGCCTTGATCCTCATTAGGCAGGAAGCCGGTTGGCAACCGCACGAACATCAGGATCAGCAGCGCAGCGACCCCGGCATAGATTAACAGGAAGAGGAATTTCCGATCGACGACTTTTTCGACACTACCGGCATAGCGATCGACCATCCGTTCGAAGCCCGTATTGAACCAAAGGCGTGCCCCCGCAGTGCGCTGGGCGAACCAGCCATCCTGCTTCTCATCAGCGCGGCGGCGCAGCAGCGTGGCGGTGAGCGCCGGGGTCAGCACCAAGGCGACGACGACGGAGAGCACCATTGCTGAAATGATCGTGATCGAAAACTGGCGATAGATAACGCCAGTTGATCCGCCGAAAAACGCCATCGGCAGAAACACCGCCGACAGCACGAGCGCGATAGCAATCAGGGCGATCGTGATCTCATCCATCGACTTGATCGTCGCCTCACGCGGGCTCATTTCCGGATATTCGTCCATCAGCCGCTCGACATTTTCGACCACGACAATGGCATCATCGACCAGCAGACCGATCGCCAGCACCAGCCCGAACAGCGTCAGCGTGTTGATGGAAAAGCCGACAAGGTAAAAAATCCCGAAGGTACCGAGCAGCACCACGGGCACAGCGATCGTCGGGATCAGCGTTGCGCGCCAGTTCTGCAGGAAGACGAACATGACAATGACGACCAGGATGATCGCCTCGATCAGCGTCCAGACCACTTCTTCGACCGACACTTTGATGAACAACGTGCTGTCCGACGGGTAGGCGACGGCATAGCCGGGCGGCAGTGCGCGGGTCAGCTCTGCCACCTTTGCCTTGACGAGCTCGGCGGTTTTCAGCGCATCAGACCCTGGGGCAAGCGAAACGGCAAAGCCCGCGCCGGGATGGCCATTGATGCGGCTGCGTGTCGTATAATTCTCCGCGCCCAATTCCACCCTGGCAACATCGGATAGCTTCACAACCGATCCATTGCGCGCGGATTTAACGATGATGTTGGCGAATTGGGCAGGTGTACTCAGCCGCGACTGCGCTTTGACAGTGGCGCTGAGCATTTGCGTATCCGGCATCGGCTGCCCGCCGATTTCACCGGCGGCAACTTCGGTATTCTGCGCCTGGATCGCGGCGATGATGTCGCCGGGCTGGAGCGCATAAGCGGTCAGCCGTTCGGGGTTCAGCCAGATCCGCATGGCATATTGCGCGCCGAACACATTGGTGTCGCCAACGCCGGGCAGCCGCGCGATGGGATCTTGTAAGGTCGAGACGAGATAATCGGAAACATCCTGATTGGTCGCCTGATCGGTTGTGTCATAGATCGCAAAGATCATCAGGAAATCGGGATTGGATTTGGTGACACTCAGCCCCTGTTGCTGAACCTGCTGGGGCAGGCGCGAGATCGCCTGCTGCACCTTGTTCTGCACCTGCACCTGGGCAATGTCTGGGTCGATGCCCTTTTCGAAGGTGACCGAAATGCTCACCTGCCCCCGCGAACTGGACGTCGAGCTGAAATAGAGCAGCCCGTCGATCCCGGTCAGCTGTTGCTCAATGATCTGCGTTACGCTGTTTTCCAGCGTTTCCGCTGAAGCGCCGGGATAGCTCGCCCGGATGTTGACCTGGGGCGGCGCCACATCGGGATATTGCTCGATCGGCAGTGTCAGGATCGCACCGACACCCGCCAGCATGATGATGATCGCAATCACCCAGGCAAAGATCGGCCGATCGATGAAGATGCGGGAAATCATGCCCGATTCAGCGACCCGGCCGGGCGGCGTCGCCGTCTTTGGGCGGGGCAATGCGTTGCGGCGAGCCGGCTGGTACCGGCTTTACCGGAGCACCCGGCTTGGCGCGCACCGTCCCCTCGACGATCACCTTGTCGCCAGGCGAAAGGCCGGCAGACACGATCCAATTTGGCCCCTGGGTGCGATCCGCAGTGACAGCGCGTTTGATCACCTTATTGCCCGGGCCGACCAGCAACACCGTGGCATTGCCGCGCGGATCGCGGGCGAGCCCGGCCTGGGGCACCAGAAACGCGTTGGTCGCCACGGCCTGGACAAACATTGCCCGCACAAACATGCCGGGCAGCAGCAGATTTTCCGGGTTGGGGAAACGCGCGCGCAAGGTGACGGTGCCCGTGGCCTGGTCCACCGTGACTTCGGTGAACTCGACAGTGCCGGTGTGGCCATAATCAGTGCCGTCTTCCAGCTTCAGCGTCACCGCCGCCTTGCTGGGTAGCGCTTGGCCTGCCGCCAGTGCCCTGCGCAGCCCCAGCAAATCGGCACTTGATTGCTGAATATCGACGAACATGGGATCGAAATTCTGGATCACCGCCAGCGGATCAGCCTGATTGGCGGTAACCAGGGCGCCCTGGGTAAACAACGATCGGCCAATCCGCCCGCTGATCGGCGCGGGCACATTGGTGAAGCGCAGATTGATCCGCGCCGTGGCAAGCTGGGCGCGAGATTGGGCAATGCGCGCCTCCGCCTGCCGTGCCTGAGCGAGAGCATCGGTATAATCCTGCGCGCTCACCGCCTCGATCGCAGCGAGCGGTTTGAATCGATCGGCCTTGGTGCGCGCGGCATCGGCACTTGCCTGGGCGCTCAACAGATTTGCGCGCGCTTCGTCACTGGCCGCCCGGTAAAGGCTTGAATCAATTTGATAGAGCGTTTGCCCAGCATGGACGAAAGAGCCTTCGCTAAACAATCGGCGGCGGATGATACCGGAGATTTGCGGCCGCACCTCTGACGTTTGATAGGCACTCGTCCGCCCGGCGAGATCGGCGATGACCGGAACAGCGCCCGGTTGGACGACAACATATCCAACTTCAGGCGTGCCGCCCTTGCCAGCCTTGCCGCCCGATTCTTCGGCACCTCCACCGCACCCAGCCAGCAACATGAGGGTGATTTGCAACGGGGCCGACCATGCTGCTCTGCTCGATAACGACATTGCTAGCATCATCCGCCCTGGTTGCGGCCTAGCGGCCTGCGATTGTCCCTGTGTCTGCCTAATGCAGGTCCGAGGCTTTTCGTTCAAGGCGGTGACGAAGAAAGAAAAGATCGCATCATGGCAATACGGCCCTTTGGCATCTTGTGTTCGTTTCGGGGGCGGGCCACCAGCCGGTTGATTGTGCGCGAAGCGGTTCTCGACTGATTGCCGATTTTCCCAATTCCGACATAGTTTTGCGACACATGGCCGATAGGTGGCGCTGAGCCAGTCTTGGCTCAGGCGGCTTGCCCCTTGCGAATGGATTTTATGCGTACCTCTCGACTTAGCTTCCTTCTTTTGCTCGGCGTGGCGCCAGCCGCAGTATCGGCCCAGACCGCGCCGGTTGTGCCGCGCGCGCAGGACCGGCCATCGACGCCGCCAGCCGCCGACGATGGTGATGCTGGCGATGCCGATATCGTTGTCCGTGGCGCACGTCCGGTGGGATCGGTCGCTGGTGATATTCCTCCCGAGCAACAGCTTAGCCCAGCCGATATCCGGTCCTATGGGGTGAGTTCCGTCGCTGATCTGCTTGCCGAGCTGGCCCCGCAGACGCGGAGCGGGCGCGGGAGCGGCGGCGCGCCGGTGGTGCTGGTGAATGGCAAGCGGGTGGCGGGCTTTGGCGAGATCCGCGATTTGCCAACCGAAGCGATTTTGCGCGTCGATATTCTGCCCGAAGAAGTGGCGCTGAAATATGGCTTTGCCGCTGATCAGCGCGTCATCAATTTCGTCCTTCGCCCGCGTTTTCGGGCGGTGACGACCGAGTTGAACAGTCGTTTCACGACCGAAGGCGGTATCGCCAGCCCGCAGGGCGAATTTGACTTGCTTCGGATCAACCGCACCGGTCGCATCACTGTCCATGCCGATGTGCAGGGTCGCGAATCGATTACGGAGGCTGATCGCAACATTACCCTTGCGCCTAATCTGTTTGCCGTTGGCGGCAATATTGTCGGCCGCACCGGGGGCGAGATTGATCCATTGTTGAGCGCGCGGGCCGGATCGCTGGTTACCGTGGCTGGTGTGCCGGCCAGTGCCGCAACTCAGCCCCCCACGCTCAATGATTTTGCAGCGACAGCCAACCGCGCCAATGTCACCGATCTCACGCCCTTTCGAACGCTGTCGCCATCGTCGACCAATTTCAACTTGAGCGTGGTGTATGCGACCACGATTTTTGGCGATGTCAGCGCCAGTCTTAACGGGCAGATTGGCACGTCAAACAGCAACCGGTTGCTCGGCCTGCCCGGCGTTGCGCTGACGTTGCCGGTCGGCAATCGCTTTTCGCCTTTTTCGCAGGATGTAATGATCGATCGCGCGCTGATTGACGGGGTGAGCCCGCTTAGCCAGCGCAACAAGGTGTTTTCGGGCTATTTGGGGCTGACGCTCAACGGCACGCTGGGCAAATGGCAGTGGACCTTCACGGGCACTTATGACCGCAATGACAGCGAGACGATCACTGACACTGGCTTTGATATCACGAGCTATCAGGCCCGGCTGCGCGCCAATGATCCAACAGCGAACCCGTTCGGTCCCGTGCTTGCCGATGATTTCGGGCCACTGCCTGGCATCCAGTCCATCTCCAATCGCAATCGCGGAGCTGCGACGGCGCTGTTTAGCGGGTCGCTGTGGAAATTGCCGGCCGGCGCGATTTCAACAAGCGTGCGGGTTGGTGGCGTCGTTACCGATTTTTCCTCTACCGCCATCCGCGCCGGTATCGTGCAGCCCGCGCAGTCGACGCGCAATGTCGCCAATGGGCAGGTCAATATCGACGTCCCGATCACCAGCCGCAAAACTGATTTTTTGAGTTTTGCGGGTAACTTGTCGGCGAATTTTAATATCGCCTATGATTATCTTTCGGATTTCAACGCGCTCCGCACGCTGGGCTATGGCCTTAACTGGTCCCCGATTGAGCCCGTTCGCGTGATCGCATCGGTCACTGAGCAGGACGAAGCGCCAACCCAGGAGGCACTTGGCAATCCGGCGATCACGACGCCCAATATTGTCGTGTTTGATTATGTTCGCGGCGAAAATGCGCTGGTGTCTGTCGTAACGGGGGGCAATCGCGGCCTGATCAGCGAGAATCGGCTCGTCAAAAAGCTGGGGCTGACGGTCAAGCCGTTCGACAAGCAGGAGCTGACCTTCTCGGCCAATTATGTTGATAGCCGCACCAATAACCCGGTCGCCGGCTTCCCCAGCGTGACGGCGGCGATTACCGATGCTTTTCCTGATCGATTTACGCGCGATGGGAATGGCCGGTTGCTGACAATCGATCAGCGCTCAATCAATTTTGCGCAGACCAGCCGTTCGGAGATCAGGCTCGGGGTGAATTTTTCCACCGTGCTGAAATCCAAGATCCAAAAGCAGATTGAGGCGTTTCGCGCGGGCACTGGCCCCAATCCCTTTGCCGGGCTGATTCCGCCGGGCGGTCGCCGACCGCCTGGAGCTGGGCAGGGCGATGGCCCCGGCGGCGCGCGCTCTGGTGGCGGGCCTGGTGGTGGACCTGGTGGTGGACCGGGGGGCGGTGGTTTCGGTGGCGCGCCGGGAGGCGGTTTCGGTGGTGGTGGTTTTGGCGGTGGCGGCGGCGGTCGCGGCGGTCCCGGTGGGGGGCGCCTGCAATTTGCCCTTTATGACACCATCCACCTCACCAATCGCGTCCAGATCGGGGCGACTGGTCCGACGCTTGATCTCCTGCGCGGTGATACGATTGGTGATCGCGGCGGGCAGGTCCGCCACGAGCTGGAGGCGCAGGCTGGCTATAACAATAATGGCATTGGCGCGCGCCTATCGGTGAACTGGCGGAGCGGCACGACCGTTGTCAGCGGCACCAACCTCAATCCCGATACGCTTCGTTTTTCGTCGCTGGGCACGGCCAATCTGCGGCTGTTTGCTGATCTTGGCCAGCGGCTCGATCTGCTGAAGAAATACCCGTGGATGCGGGGCATGCGCGTCGTGCTGTCGGTCGACAATCTGTTCAATGAACGCCAACGCGTGACCGATCAGAATGGCTTAGTGCCAATCAGCTATCAGCCCGGTTATCTCGATCCTGTCGGCCGATCGATCCGGCTGTCAGTCCGTAAGCTGTTCTTCTAGGGGCAGCGAGTACTGGCAATCGGAGGAGATTGAGTTAGATGGGCCTGCGCTTGCAGGCGGGCACGCCGCGAATAGGGATGGTTTTGACTTATGCGGATTACGATGATCGGCTCGGGCTATGTGGGCTTGGTTTCGGGCGCTTGTTTTTCGGATTTCGGCCATGACGTGATTTGCGTCGACAAGGATGCGGCCAAGATTGAGGCGCTGAAGGCAGGCCGGATGCCGATTTACGAGCCCGGGCTGAGCGGGCTGGTTGCCACTAACGTCAATGCTGGGCGGCTGACCTTCACGACCGATCTGAAATCAGCCGTTGCGGGGGCTGATGCTATCTTCATCGCGGTCGGCACGCCGTCGCGCCGCGGCGATGGCCATGCCGATCTGACCTATGTGTTCGATGCTTCACGAGAAATTGCAGAAGCGCTGACCGGCCCGAGTGTCGTTGTCACCAAATCGACGGTCCCTGTCGGCACTGGTGATAAGGTAGAAGCAATCCTGCGCGAGATCGCGCCCAATTTGGATGTGGCGGTCGTTTCCAATCCGGAATTCCTGCGGGAAGGCGCCGCGATCGGCGATTTCAAGCGCCCTGATCGCATCGTCATCGGCACGGAAGATGCCCGCGCAATGCAAGTGATGCGCGATATTTATCGTCCGCTCTACCTGAACGAGAGCCCGATCCTGTTCACGGCACGCCGCACGGCGGAGCTCATCAAATATGCCGCCAATGCCTTTTTGGCGACCAAGATCACCTTCATCAACGAAATCGCCGACCTGTGCGAGGCAGTCGGCGCCAATGTGCAGGATGTGTCGCGCGGCATTGGGCTGGATAACCGGATTGGGTCGAAATTCCTGCATGCCGGGCCAGGCTATGGCGGGTCATGCTTTCCAAAGGATACGCTTGCACTGCTCAAGACCGCTGAGGATTTTGGGACGCCGATCCGCATCGTGGAGGCGGTTGTGGAGGTTAATGACAACCGCAAGCTTGCCATGGGGCGCAAGGTGATCACTGCGCTTGGCGGCGAAGCGCGCGGCAAGACAGTTGCGGTCCTGGGCCTTACCTTCAAGCCCAACACCGATGACATGCGCGATGCACCGAGCCTTGCGATTATTCAAACCCTGCTCGACGCGGGCGCCACGATCCGCGCCTATGATCCAGAAGGCATGGAACCGGCGCGGGCGATGCTGCCGGGCGTTGTTTTCTGTACCGATGCCTATGAAGCAGCAGCCGGGGCCGATGCCGTCACGATCGTTACCGAATGGGATATCTTCCGTGCGCTCGATCTGAAACGCTTGGCCGCCACGATGGTGACACCGGTCATGGTCGATCTGCGCAATATCTATCCGCCAATCGATGCTGAGCGGGCCGGTTTCACCTATTACTCGATTGGGCGCGGATAACTTCCGGGCCGATCGCAGACTTGGGATTCACGCTGATATAATGCCATTGGCGGCTTGTTTGCCGGGCATGATCGTCGGACTTGCAATGCAAGTATCAGCCGAACTTTCGGTCGCGCTTCCTGATCAGTTATCGGAATATGTGTCCTTGAAAGGACACCCGCGCGCTCAATTCATGTGACAATAAACGTGTCCGGTGGCGTGTCGTTCCTTTGCGGCTGCGCGATCTATCGGGTTACTTTACTGAGAAGCATTGGCGCTATTAAGCGTCGCATGGTTGCTATCATCTCCTTCCGAAGGCATCACTGGCAAAGCCAAATGCCAAGCACGGTGCAGTGCAGACCTAGGTTGGATGATGATGAAAAAGGCGTTGATCACTGGCATCACCGGGCAGGATGGAGCATATCTCACAGAATTTTTATTGGCCAAGGGTTATGAAGTTCATGGCATCAAGCGGCGATCTTCCAGCTTCAATACGCCGCGACTCGACGAATTCATCATCGAGCGTGAAAAGGCGGATATCCCCTTTTTTCTGCACTATGGCGACCTGACCGATACATCGAGTCTGATCCGCATCCTGCAATCGATCCTGCCGGATGAAATCTATAATCTCGGCGCGCAAAGCCACGTGAAGGTCAGCTTCGAGACGCCTGAATACACCGCTAATGCCGACGCCGTTGGCCCCCTGCGGCTGTTGGAGGCGATTAGAATTTTGGGACTTGAACGGACAACGAAGCTCTATCAGGCATCGACATCAGAGATGTATGGCGCGTCACCGCCGCCGCAATCGGAAACGACGCGTTTCTATCCGCGCAGCCCTTATGCCGTCGCCAAGCTTTATGCGTTTTGGATCGTCGTCAATTACCGCGAAGCCTATGGGATGCATGCGTCCAACGGCATCTTGTTCAACCATGAAAGTCCGTTGCGCGGTGAAACATTTGTTACGCGCAAGATCACCCGTGCGGTCGCCGCGATCGCCCGTGATCGTCAGGATCGGTTGGTCCTGGGCAATCTTACATCGCGCCGCGATTGGGGGCATGCGCGCGATTATGTTGAAGGCATGTGGCAGATCGTCCAGCAGGACACGCCCGACGATTATGTGCTTGCGACCGGTGTGGATTACTCCATTCGTGATTTTGTTGAAGCCGCCTTTGGCGAAGTCGGGATCGGCATTGATTGGGCAGGCCATGGGGCGGACGAGATCGGCCGTTGCAGGGTAACAGGCCGGACACTGGTTTCCATCGATCCGCGCTATTTCCGCCCGACCGAAGTCGATGCGCTGCGCGGCGATGCCAGCAAGGCCCGGCGCGTGCTTGGCTGGGCGCCGCGGATCGGGTTCAATCAACTGGTGCATGAGATGGTCGAAAGCGATTTGGCGCTGATCGATACGGGCTTCTCTGTGCTCGGCCCGCGTGGCGTCGCTGCCCGGGTTGCGACGATGTATGACGAATAGGGATTAGCCACGACGGCGCGGTGCGCGCTTTTCCAGGCGCGCCGCTGCTATCGGCGGGGCTCGCGTCGATGATGACGCTTTTCAGTGTTGCGCGCGATTGCGACCTTGTTTCCTTATTCATGGCGCCGCGCTTGGGCTTATTCGCATCCATTTCTGGACTGTAGCGATAGTTAAATCATTGGACGGAAGCTTGTTTTTGGTTTGTGCATCGTTTGCGTCGCTAAGAACGCAAAAGGGGGGGGGTGCACATGAGATCCGGTTTCGTGCTGGCTGCTTTGTTGACGGCGGCGGTGATGGCACAACCCGTTGCCGCGCAGGAGCGCAGCGCCACAAGGGCCGGGTTTGCGCTGCCCGCTGACGGCGGCAAGACGATTTTGGTCTTGCGGCCGTCGGTTCGCGTCGGTGCACAATCTACCGGTGGTCTTTTCGAACCCAATGGCGATTGGACCGACGAAGCGCGGAAAAACATCGAGACTGCACTGGCTGACCAGCAGGGGACGCTTGGCAACCGCGTCATCGCGGCGCCTGATGCCGTTGGGGCGGATGCGGCGCTTGTCGAGGAATATGCAGCGCTGTTTGCGGCGGTGTCGAAATCGGTCATCGACTATCAGTTTTTTGTCGGCAATCGGCTGCCGACCAAGAAGCGCGACAATAGTGCGAATGTGTTCGACTGGTCGTTGGGCAGCGGTATCGCCGCGTTGCCTGGGGCGAAGGACGCAGACTATGCGCTGTTTATCTACAACCAGGATGCCTATGGCTCGACTGGGCGCAAGTTACTCCAGGTGGTTGCGCTTTTGGGGCCGGGTATCGCGATCAAATCGGGTGAGCATGCCGGCTATGCGGGGCTTGTCGATTTGAAGACGGGTGACTTGCTTTGGCTCAACGCCGATAGCGCAATGGGGGGCGATGTCCGTACCCCGGAAGGCGCCAAAAAGCGCGTTGCACAGCTGCTGGAGGACTTTCCCGGCAGCGCTAAACCCAAACCGGCCACCGGCCAGTGATTGCCTTGATTGCCCCGATGATCGCTGCGAGCGCGATGCTTGGGGTGCCAGTGACGGGGCCAGCGCCCAAGGATGTCGCGCCGCCTCCGCCCCCTTATGCCGGCGTCTATCAGCCGAACGGCGTGGACGAGATTGGCGTGTGGAAGGATGCTGATGAAGACGAGCGGATGCTTGCCAACGCCCCGATCGTCATTCGCGACGAGGCGCTGAACGCCTATGTCCGCCGCGTGTTATGCGACACCGTTGGTGCCGAACGCTGCAAGAGCGCACGGATCTACATTTTACGCACGCCCATCTTCAACGCCAGCATGATGCCGAATGGCGCGATGCGGGTGTTAAGCGGATTGCTGCTGCGGGCGCGCAACGAGGCCGAATTGGGCGCGGTGCTGGGCCATGAATTCGGGCATTTTGAGCGCCGCCACAGCCTTGCCGAATTCAAGGTGCAGCGAAGTGCGACTGATTTGTTGAGCTGGGCAACGGTGTTGTCAGCGACGGCGGCGACCTATGGCGCGCGATCCAATTTCGACCAGATTCAATTGTCGGTGTACGGCAGTTTTTATCACTTCAGCCGCGATCAAGAGCGCGAAGCTGATCGGTTCGGTGTGGGCTATCTCAACGCCAGTGCGCTGCGCCCACAGTCTGCATCCGTGGTTTGGCAGAACATCATCGCCGAGGCCGAAGCTTCCGCAAAAGCGCGCGGGCTGAAGAAGCCCCGGTTCGACAAGGTTGCGTTCTTTGCCACGCATCCGCCTGAGGCCGAGCGCGCAGCGACATTGGCCAGCCTTGCCGCACCAGAGGGCGCGGCGCGCGACGATGGCGCAGCGCGGTACAAACAAGCCATGGCACCATGGCTGCCGATCTTTCTGGACGATCAGGTCAAGCTCAACGATTTCGGCGGGAGCGATTACCTCATCACGACGCTGGCCGGGAACGGCTGGACGGCGCCACTGTGGCTGGCACGCGGCGATTTGTATCGCGCCCGCGGCAACCCGCGTGACCTGGTCAATGCGGCGGATTTTTACGGCAATGCGGTGGCATTGGAACCGGCGCTGCCAGAGGCGCATCGCGGGCTTGGGCTGTCCTTGATGAAGATCGGTCGGCGGACGGAGGGGCAGGCCTCTTTGCGCCGCTATCTCGAGCTTAAACCAAATGCGTCGGACGCAAGCATGATTGGTCTGCTGGCCGCAACGAACGGGGGTAGTTTGTGAGCATCACTCAAAAATGGATCAGCCCATTGGTTCCGATGGCGTTGGCGGTAGCGCTCGCCATGTCGCCGGCGACCGCAAACGGCTATCGCGCAAAGGACAAGCCGGTGCCGGTTGCCAACGCAGCAATGATCGTCACGCCATCGCGTGACTGGAACCAGCTGTCCATCAAGCCTGGCAAAAAGGCAGAGACATGGACGCTGGACGGTGAGCAGCTAAACGACGTGACCTGGTTCGGCGGCATTGCGCCGGGCGAACCGCTGGTGCGCGAGATTAGCAAGAAGCGCAAACCCCTGCCGAAATTCACCAGCGCCACCTTGCTGGTGGAACTGCCCGAGCTGCTGGAGGCAACCTATCGCAGTGCAAAGGATATCGGCAGTTTCAAGGTGATCAGTTCCGCACCGGATCGGTTCCTGGGGCAGGACGGGATCCGGTTCAGCTATGAATATGTCGACAATGATAACCTGCCCCGCAAGGGGGAGGCCCGCGCGGCGCTGGCCAAGGGGCAGCTCTATATGGTGACGTTCGATGCGCCGCGGCTGCATTTCTTCGATAAGTTGCTGGAGGATTTTCATGCCCTCAGCGACAGTGCACGGCTTTCCTGAGGCGACAGACACGGGGCAATCGCCTGGCAATGTCGCTGTCGAGGATGATGTTGCCGCCCATTGGCTGGTGCGTGCCCATTGCTGCCATGCCGTGGGTGAGGGTTATGCGTGGGCGGGCAACCGAGAGCCTGCTGTGGACTTGCGGTAACAGACTAGAGAAATTCGGCACCGGCATGTCGCGCGCCTTGAAGCGGGCGTTTCGCTGTTGGCGATGGTCTGCGCGATAACGCGCCGATGGCCGTTTTCGGTACCGATCTGCAATACGCTTCGATCGGCGCAGTTTATTCAGGCGATACGGAAATGACCCGGCCCAACCGCTATCAGGGCAATTACTTCATGCCCGGCTTCGCTGAGGGCGTCGTGCTGCCGATGGCGGTCAAACAGTTCCATTATCTGCACCCAGGCCTCAGCATCGATGATTTCCTGCCCCCGGCGCTTGCTGCGTTGGCACCCGTTCGCGCACTGGCGACGCCGATCGTGTCAATCTAGAGATCATCGACAAGCGAAATCCGCAGCTTGATTGAAGGTAGCGTGACGAAGCCAGCGTATGATTTTCTTGTTTTGTCATCACGGGTGTGGCGTGCAGATCTATTCAACCACGATCGTCAGCCTAAGGCTGCGGCCGGGGCGGGGGGTGCCGACGGCATCCCAGCTGCGGTTGTCGCCCAGGTTCAGCAATGTCAGGCGAAGGGTCAGGTGATCGCTGGCAGTATAGCGGATTCCGGCATCGGCCTCGACATGGCCCGCGGTCAATCTCGCGCCGGTCGGGATCGAACTGTCGTTAAATGCACTGTTGGCACGCACGGCGGCCGTCGCCTGCCAGCGCCTTCGCTCCCAAGTGAGGCGCATATTGCCCTTCCAGGCCGGCCGCCCGCGCAACGGTGTCGGGCTGTCGATAGCGAGATAGCCACCCGCCGCCGCAAGTGACCATTCGCTGGCCAGGCGCACCGCCACGTCGGCATCGGCGCCGCGCGTCCCGACACGCGCGCGATTGACGAGCCGGAAAGCAACGGGGTCAAAGTCGATGAGGTCGTTGTAGCGATTATCGTATAGCGTCACGCTGGCATGGCCCTGCTGAAAGGGCCACTCCATGCCCAAAGCCACGGTGCGGCTTCGTTCGGGCTGTAGAGCGGGATTGCCGATCAACGGGTGGCCGATCGCAAAGAGGCTGGGAAGCTTATAACCGGTCGTGACCGTTGCGTTGAAACGTGGTCCCCCCACGCCGGTCGACCAGCCGATACCGCCGCGTCCGGTCCAATTACCGTTGCCCGCCTGCCTGTCATAGCGCAGCGCGCCGCTGACGGAAAAGCCGGCGGGCAGGGCGGCGCTTGCCTCGGCAAAGCCGCTATAGGTTGTCCGCACGCGGGCGAACCGCGTCGGCAGGGGAAAACCGACGTCGAGAAACCCGTCGCTGCGTCCATCCTCGCGAAGGAAAACCCCGCCGGCCGACGCCGTCACTCGGCCAAGGTCGCCCACTATGGCGGCAATGGCCTCGATCCGCTCAAAACGGGTGCTGGCGACTGTTGCGGGAACGCCGCCAAGCGCACCCGGGGCAATTGCGGGTGAATCGCTGTCCCCGCGCTGCAGCGATCGATTGAACGACAAACTGGGCCGCAGCACTGCCGACCGGTCGCGCGTCAACGACAGCCCGGCGACCGCCAGCGAGCCATGGCGTAGTTCCCGCTGGCGATTGTTGGCGAGCAAGGGGCCACCGCTGTCCTGGGGATAGGCGGTGCCATCGGTATCGGCATAAAGCCCAATCGCGTTGAGGCTGAAACCGCCAATCTGCTGCCGCGCGCGGGCAAGCCCGTGACTGCGCCGCAGCGTGCCCGCTGGGTTGCCGTCGCCGCTGTCAAAATAGCCGCCCGAAACGCGTGCCCCGCCGCTGCCCCAGCCACCGGACAGATTGGCCGAAGCGTTGCCGCCATAATTGCTGTCGATCCAGCCCTGCGCGGCGGCATCCACCCCGGTGCGGGTTGGTGGTCTTGTGATGATCTGCACCACGCCCGACAGCGCATCTGATCCATGCACCGCCGATGCCGCGCTGCGCAGCACCTCGACACGCTCGACCGCCGACGGGTCCAGCAGCATGAAATCAAATGCGCCGCCCTGGCTATTGGTCGGATCATTGAGGCGGATGCCATCGATCAACACGACCGTGAAATTGGGCTCGCCGCCGCGGATCGACAGGAAACTGCCGCCGGCAGGGCCGCCGGTCGAAAATGCCCGGACGCCCGGCACGTCATCAAGCAGATCGAGCAGCGAGCTCGCCTGGCGGCGCTCGATTGCCGCGCGGTCGGTGACGGCAACGTCGGTTGCATTGTCAATGCGCGACGCCGTGACGACGATGCTGCCATCCGCATCCCAGACCGGTTTACTTTGCGCATCGGCAACCGAAGGCGCCAATAGCACCGTTGCGACCAGTGAAAGACGCGCAATGGCGCGCCGCAATCCGGAGTCGTTCAAGGAGCGCGCATCGATCGGCTGAGCTTGTCGAAGTCACGACCGGCTTCTGCCTTGGCCATCAGGCCGGGACTGGCGCCGACGACAGCTTTGGTCACGATGGCGTCGTTCAGGAAATTATAGAGCAATGTCCGCTGGCCAATCGTCATGTCGCGCGTCACCGGCATGAAGCGGAACAGCTCGAAATTGGCAGGGTCGGTGAGCTTGCGGATCACGTTTGCATAGGACTTTACCTGATGCTCGTCGCCGAGCAGCAACCAATTGTCCATGCACGGTGCCATCGCTTCCCAGTTCGACAGGACGAAATTGTGGACATTGTCCCAGGTCGGATCCATCGCGCCGATATCGGCTTCAGCCGGCAGCACCCGCAGGTACATATAGGTATAGGTCTGGGTATCGAAAGCTCGGTTTGTGACAGGCAGTTTGGGATTGTCGCCGGGCTGGAAAACCAGGCCCGTCACGCTGCCTTGGGTGGCGCTAAGCGGAAAACGCACGATCCCGGTCGCGTCGGTCGACAGCGTCACACCCGTATTCTGGCCCGCGCCAAGTTCTGACATGGTGACCTTGACGCCAGGACCGGCCGGGACCCCGCGACCGAAGACCCGAACGGTCGTGATGTGGGTATCACCTTCGTTGAGATAAAGGTTGGGCTCGCTGGGGATCGCTCGCAGCGGCGCCTCATCGAGATATTTCGTGCCGTCGCCGCCGACGAGGCTCAGATTCATATTCTTGAGCAGCTCGGCGGTGCCGGGATTTAGGGGAATGTCGATAATGCCCGACGTCGCCTCATACGCGGCTTGATCATATTGGTCGGGCTGGATTTGCGCGACTTCCATAATCGCAACGGCGGGTGGCGGATCGGCGGCGGTGAGGGTCAGCACGCCAAGATCGACCTTGTCCGGAGCGCGGCTGGCCCAAGGAATGCAGTTCGATAGGTCGAGCGAAATCCGGTCTTCGCCAACCAATGCCCAGCCAGTGCCGCACACGGCTGGGCCGATCTTTGGATTGGTACTGACGGTAATCGGTACGCTGGTGGTCAACAGCGCACGGTTCGCCGGTTCGTGAAATGGATCGTCCCGCATCCACAGGCCGATCGTGCCGACCAGCAGGCTGCGTGCGGGATTGGGCTGGAACCCCTTGGCCGCGAATTTCTGCTGCAGCGTTGTGCCAGCTGTGACGCTGCCGGCTGATCCGTTCGACAGCGTCGGGTCGTCATAATAGACCGTCCGATAGGTGACGAAGCGAGTCATCACGCCAAGGACGTTCGGATTATCCATCGCTTGAGCAAGCCGCATCAAGGCGACGGAATCAAATGCGTCGATTTCCAGCCCGGCATCCTTGGGGAAACAGGTCTGCCACAGCACCGACGCGACGCCCGCGACCATGTTGTTGTTGGGGTTGGCTGAAAAGTTGATGTACCGGTCGCTGAACCGCGATACGCGTTTGCCCGCGACACGACACCCCCCGGCGATGCCGAACGACATGCCATCGAAGAACAGCTGCGACGACAGCGCACCATAGGGCTCGCAGTCGACAAGCATGCCGGTGAACGATGCTGGCGCGTTGACGAACGGGTCGCTGGTATCAAGTCCACCGCCGGTATCCACGCCGGTGATGCAACTGTTGAAGAAGGACGAGCGATAGCTGCCGGCCGGGTTCCAGTTGCCGCTATTGACAATCTCGGCAACGGCGGCGTCGCGGAAATTCGCAACTTGGGCAGCGCGGACGGTCGCCTGATCTAGCGTCGAGTCACAATCATTCTCATCATAACCAGCCGGGGCGCTAGTCGGCGCATAATTGTTAGTGGTGACGGGGTCCCAGCTGATTTCGCCCTTATAGTAGATCCTGGGAATCTCGAGAACGCTCATGCTGCCGCTCCCTTATTTTGATCGAGATAGACAAAGGCGGGTCCCGCGACCGAACGCCCGTCGGCCAGCGGTGTGTTCAGGGCCTTGATCGCCGCCATGCGAAGATCGAACATCGCACGGACCGCCTCGCCGAGCCCACCCAGCTTGCCATTAAAGGCACCGACAAGGGCATCGACCATGGCGGAATAAGCGGTGTTGCACGCCATCTGCGCCGCCTGGGCATCGACTGGGTCTTGCGCGAAATCATGCAGTTCGGGATCGGCGATCGCGGGATAGACCGCGTGCCAATCAACCCCTAGCGGCGGACCCCAAGCATAGCCGACGGGGTTGGGGGCCTTCATCAGCACCTGGTTCTTCGCGACTTCCCAGAACCGATAATAATGCGCGAGGTCGTTCTGGAAATCGAGCGGACTGCCTGTGGTGCCGGGCGAAACAGGTGTGCCCTCGCCTTCGGAGACGATATTGTCGATGGCCCGACATGCATCGTCATAGTCGTTTACTGCGAAGACTTGCCCCTGGAAGAACTGCGAATCGTCGATCTGGTTGCGATTGGGTGTCCAGGCCGATGTCGGCAGGGTTTTCAGCGCGAGTTTAAGTCGCTCATAATATTCCCCAATAGTAATCCCGGGTTCGGCGGCGAGCTTCATGCTTGGCGGATCGATCGGCGTTGATGGCTCCTCGATCGCCATGCCTTGCTGCATGGCTGCCTCGGAAAAGGGCAGCAGGTGCAGCTCCAGTCCGCCGCCAACGTCATGCGGCAAAGTTCCGGGGTAATGTGGCGGGTTGATTGCAGGGGAACCACCGATCGCGTTCATGATGTTGCACGCCAGGCACATATGAATCATCTCTTGTCCGATGATCGATTGCACCCGGCTTGCCGCCGCCGCGTTGGTGTCAGGAAGGATCGTGAGGCGCGCGTAGAGATAGGGTGGTAGGGTGGCGAACTCGATATCAATCGCGCTCTGCACTAATCCTTGAACGTCGGTGACGTTGTCCGGTTCATTCCATTGTACCCTGATCATGGCCCCTCCAAATCGGCGGGCTGCTCATGTCTTGCCGATGAGCAATATGCCGCCTGCGAACAACTGATGACGCGCAATCAAAGACTGTTTGTACAAAAAATTTCAAAAACCGAAACGACCACCAATTCATCCGAATCGGATCAATGCAGATATTGAGGATAAATCTAGTCAGAAGCGTAGAATGATGTGTACAGTGTTATGGCAAAAGCCAGTGAGTCGCAAGCTGTACGTTAATCAATTGTGCTGTACAGATTATCACGAGTTCGTTGCGTCAGATTTGATTGTAGGATAGTTGAAACACTTGATAAAATGCCCATAGGGTATCAGTAGTGATGAACTATAGGAGACAAATATGCGTAGATCATTGATGATCCCGCTGCTGATAGTCTGGCTGAATTTGTTTTTGTCGAGCGCGCACGCTCAAGAATACCAAACCTATGGTACTCATAATCCACCAAATGGCAGCCCATGTGCTGTGCAAGGTTGCGAATATCAGCGCAGTGCCGGGGAGCCTGCCAACCCGATCTGGCCGGAATATTGGCAATCCGACTGGACCATGTATCGGGTCTATTCGGGCTATGATAAATTTCCGCCCCCATATGTCGGCAAGCCGCCTGCGCCGCTCAAGGACGGCGTCGATTACCAAACCTCGCACGGCGCGACCTTTTATGATTCAAGCTGGCGCGGCAAATCGGGCGAAGGCGCGATGGTGGAGCGGTACGACGATTATTGTCTGCCGATTTTCCCGATCGACAATCATTATTCGTGCAAATTCATCTCGCTGGGCGATGTCGCTTATTTCGTGGCGGGGGAGGGGCGGCCGACTTGGATGCCGCGCCTCTGCCTGTTCTCGCCATTGAACCACCCGCCGCGGCGCGATTTTGTAAAACATCTTCCCTATAGCGCTGCCGACAGCGAGCGGATCGGCAAGGGCGGTCAAGCCTATTCCTTCTGGATCAGCGCAGCCAATGGTTATGTGATCCAGGTCGGCGCAAGCCCAGACCGGACCGCCGACGGCGGCATCTTGTTCGGCTACGGCTTCGACACGGACAAGACGGGCAAGATCATGCCTCAGTCCTTCTATTTTTCGGGCTATCCACTCGATCCCGCCAACGCGCCCATCGTCAGCCAGAATTATGTCGGCCTCTCGCCAACCCAGCCCAGCCAGGATCTCTGGTCTGAGGTTGCCGGCATCGATCCGACCACCTTGCCCGCCTGCCAGCTCTTCAATCCCCCAGCTTCGAAAGTAGGTACTGAAAAACTTGGCAAGGCGATGCGAAAGCGGGCCCCGACTTGGGGCGACATCGGCCGCTGGAAGCCATAGATTCGCTTCAGAGCCCTGAGCGCCAAAATCGCATGCTGCCGAATGCGCGTGATGGTCGGGATCCGCCAAACGGGCCGATCAGCCATACGCCCGTCGGCGGCTTCCCTGGCGAGGCCTGAAGCGGCGATATTCGGGGGTATTGATGCCACAGGTTGATCAATTCCGAGCCTGGTTCGGGTTGGGGCAGGATTCACGGCCAGCGGGAGGGAATCAACGGGTGTCACAATACTGCCCCAGCAATTTTTTCAGGACACCGTCCGCATGATCCGCGATTCTGAACTGGCGGTCGGGCCGTTGGCGCGCGGTGCCGGCGTCATGACGATTCTGCTGGCGGTGATCATCTTGCCCTTTGCGTTTTTCGGCGGATATCTCGACGATCTGGCAATCGCTCTGGTTGGAAAGAGTCAGGATCTGGTGGGCCTAGGTGGATTCGCGCTGCTGGCGGCGGATATTGCCCTGCCGGTGCCGTCGAGCGTGGTGGCGACCGTCATGGGAGCTGTGCTGGGCGGTTGGTTGGGCACGTTGGTCAATGCGCTCGGGCTGACGGCGGGATGCCTGATCGGCTTCCTCGGCGGATGGACCAGCACCGCTTTGACGCGGCGATTGCTCGGCGAAAGCGCCTTCAATGCGTTTGCAGCCTGGGTCGGGCGCCACGGCCTCGTTGCTATCTTGGTATGCCGCGCGGTGCCGGTCCTTGGCGAAGCATCGTTGATCGTTGCCGGCGCAGGCCGTGCGCGGATGTCTGGTGTGCTCGCGACGGCGTCGCTCGCCAATCTCTGCCTCGGCGCGCTTTACGCCTTTGCTGGCGCCGCAGCGGGACCAACCGCGATACCCTCGCTCCCCGCCGTTATCGCTGCGATCGGGGTGCCTGCCATGGCGGGGATTGTGGCATTGTGGTGGATCCGGCGCCCATAGGGTTCAGTAGTTGAATCCCGCTGCCATTGCGGGGGTTGAGGCCGCCATTGAAGCCGATCAAAAATGTGGGATCATAAGTGGGTGCGGATTTCGCAATACCGGCAAAAAGCCCTGGATCTCGACGATTCTGGCTTGGTGATGGTGACCCCTACGGGAATCGAACCCGTGCTTCAGCCGTGAAAGGGCCGCGTCCTAACCGCTAGACGAAGGGGCCATTGCCGGTTCGACCGGTTGGCGTGGAAAAAGCGCCTAGGCAAATGCGGCCACGCGGTCAACCCGCTCTATCGTCGGTATCATGATGGCAGACGGCTTGCAGCTTGTTGCCATCGGGGTCGCGGACATAGGCGGCATAATAATGTGGGTGATAGCGCGGCCTCAAACCCGGTGCCCCTTCGTCGCTGCCGCCATGGGCTAGCGCGGCAGCGTAAAAGGCAGCAACGGCCGCGCGATCGGGCGCATAAAAAGCTCGGGCGCGTGCCATGTCGTTGCTGCCAAGCGTAATATGGCTGAACATTGCAGGCCCCCTTCATCCTCTTCAATCCGCCCAGGCGGCATCGTCGAGATGCATTTCGGCCGTCCCGCGCCCGCTCCAGTCATCAATCTTCGCGCGCCCGGCGATCCACAGGCGGCGGTGGGGCGGGGCGCCCAGCAAGGCTAGCCCAAGCGGCGAATCGGCTTGGCGGAAGGCGACCGTCTTGATGCTCTTGCCGTCATCACCTGCCACCACCGCGCGGACATGGCCGTTGCCGACGATATCGGCCTTGATCACCCGCACCGGCCCCACCGCCACGCGCGGCGCGGGCCAGCCCATGCCATAGGGGCCGCCTTGCTCCAGCGCCGCCACCAATGCCGGGGTTACGCCGCCAGGGGCGAGCAGGGCGTCGACGAGCAGCGCCCGGTCGCCCGATGCGCGGGCAACGCCGGCCGCAAGACGCTCCTCAAGAAAATCGCCAAAGCTCCCGATCTGGTCAGCATGAATCGTCAGCCCAGCCGCCATCGCGTGACCACCGCCGGCGACGAGCAGGCCATGGTCTTTGGCGGCGAGCACGGCATTGCCGAGATCGACGCCGGATACCGAGCGGCCCGAACCCTTGCCGATCCCGGCATCGTCCAACGCAATAACAATGGCGGGGCGGCCATATTTCTCTTTCAGCCGCCCAGCGACAATGCCGATCACGCCGGGATGCCAGCCTTTACCCGCAACGACGATGACCGCGCGGTTGGCTTGCGAGACGGCCATCGCTTCGGCGGTGACCTGCACCTCGCCCTCGATCGCGCGGCGCTCCTCGTTGAGGCGATCAAGCTCGGTCGCGATCATGCGGGCTTCGTCGGGGTCGCGCGTGGTGAGCAAGCGCACGCCGAGATCGGACTTGCCCACGCGCCCGCCGGCATTGATGCGCGGCCCCAATGCAAAGCCCAGATCGGTCGCGGTCGGCGCGCGGGTGAGTCGCGACGCTTCGATCAGGGCATTGAGCCCGATATTGCGGCGCGCGGCCATTACCTTCAGCCCCTGCGCGACAAAGGCCCGGTTGAGTCCTTTGAGCGCCGCCACATCGGCGACCGTACCGAGCGCGACGATATCGAGCAGATCGAGCAACCGTGGCTCCGGGCGGGGGACGAAATGGCCCTTGGCCCGCAGCGTGCGGATCAGCGCCGCGCCGAGCAGAAAGGCAACGCCGACCGCCGCCAGATGACCGTGCGCCGCACCTTCGCCCTCATCGCGGCGGTTCGGGTTGACTAGGGCATAGGCCAGCGGCAGCGCGGTCGCGCATTGGTGGTGATCGACGACGATGACATCGACGCCGGCCGTCCGCGCCATCTCCAGCGCCTCAAACGCTTGCGCGCCGCAATCGACCGTGACGATCAGCGATGCGCCCCCGGCGGCGATCTTGACCAGCGCCTCGCCCGACGGGCCATAGCCCTCCATCAGCCGATCGGGGATATAGGCCTTCGCCTCGAGCCCCAGATCACGCAGCAGCAGGATCATCAACGCGGCAGAGGTTGCCCCGTCTACGTCGTAATCGCCGAAGATGGTGACATTCTCCCCCGCAATGATCGCCGATGCCAGCCGCTCTGCGGCGCGATCCATGTCGTTGAAGATTGACGGGTCGGGCATGAAGCCTCGGATGCTCGGCGCGCGGTGCGAATCGAGCTCCTCGCGCGGGCACCCACGCGCCATCAGCAATTGGGTGACAAGATCATCGGGTGCGTAATCCGGGTCGCGCGCATCGGCGCTCAGCGCGCGCCAGCGCCAGGGCTGGCCGAGGATCGAGTGGCTGATGTTGAGGACAGTATTCATCAGCACGGCTCTAGCGGTTTGCAGCAGGGAGGGAAATCGGGCCGGGTCATTGCCAAATCTGGTGGTAGACATTGTTTCGCGGATCGCCGAACCTTCGCGGGCCGGTGTGTCCGCCCGGCGGCTTTTTCAGAGACCATGCCTTTGCCCGAATTGCCGACCAGCCCCCATGATTCCGCGCCGCTCTGGGCACCATCGCTGGCAGCACCGGTGCCGCGCGATCTGTGCACCGATTGCGGCATCTCGCGGACGCCCGAGCATAAACGCTGCGGTGCGGCCTGCCAGTTCATCAAGCCTGATTATCCAGCGACAGAGAAGGCAGTGCATGGCCGTGCGCGTGATCCGGCCAAGGGTGATGAGCTATTCTTTGGCCCTTATCGCCAGATGTTTCGCGCGCGGCTGGGCAAGGCCTTGCCGGGTGCGCAATGGACCGGGATCACTACGCGACTAGCCGAAAAGCTGCTCGAAACAGATGCGGTCGATGCGGTGCTGACGATGGCGCCTGACCCGGACGACCGTTGGAAGCCGGTGCCGGTGCTGGTCACCAGGCCAGAGGGGATGGCGCAGGTGCGGGGGATGCGGATGGGCTATGCGCCGCTGCTCGCTTTGCTCCAGCCGGCCAGCGACGCGGGGTATAAGCGCATCGCCGTCATCGGTATCCCGTGTCAGGTGCATGCGCTGCGCAAGATCGAAGCGAGCCTGGGGTTCGAGCGCGTCTATGTGATCGGCACGCCGTGCTCGGATAATACCACCACCGAACGGTTCCACGATTTTCTCGCGTTGCTGGCGGACGATCCGGACAGCATCACCTATCTGGAATTTCGCGCCGATTATCATGTCGAACTGCGCTTCACCGATGGCCGGGTGAAGGCGATTCCGTTCCTGCAATTGCCGATTTCGAAGCTGCCACCTGATTTCTTCCCGCTCACCTGCCGCACTTGCGTGGATTACACCAATGTCCTCGCTGACTTGACGGTGGGCTATATGGCAGGGGAAGGGGAGCAATGGCTGGTCGTTCGCAATGAACGCGGTGCGGAATTGCTCGCACTGCTGGGTGACGAAGTGAAGCTCGCCCCGCCCGGCAATGCCGGCAAGCGCGCAAGCGCGGTGAAGGGGTTCATCGTCAATGTTGAGCGCGCGGCAGGTGGCCTACCGCTCCGCCGAATGCCCGAATGGGTGCGCCCGATTGTCGGCTGGCTAATGCCGCGCTTTGGCCCGCGCGGATTGGAATTTGCGCGGACGCGCGTGGAAATGAAGGCGGCCGAAACCGTCGTCCATCTCCGCCGGGAAAAGCCGCGCCGGATGAAATCCATGATCCCCGCGCATATATGGACCCTCGTCGCGCCCTATGATCTGGTACCCGGCGATGGCGAGGTGCCAAAGGGGGCGGGCGATTAGGCGTGGCTATGGCTTGATCCACGGCCCTTCGCGAAACCATTTGGTGATCACATATTTGACGCCGCTGATCACTGGCATCCCTTCATGCAGGGTGAGCTGGTTGGGGCTGCCATCGGCGCTCATATTGTTCCAGGCGAGCAGCAGGCCGCGTTTGGGGGCGATGCGGATACCCGCCTGGGGGAACCAGGTCGCGCCGCCTTCTTCGACGGTGTTGAGATAGATCATCGCCGTCCAGGTGCGCTGGCCGCCATCTTGGGTGACGCGTTCCCAATAGCTTTCGGTTTGGAAGAAATAATCATGATGCGCGCGAAACTGCTGGCCGGGCGCATAACGCTGGCCCTGCATTGTTTCGCCGTATAGCGGATCGAGACCGAGCAGCCCGGCAATGCCTTCATCGATCGGCCGAACATCGGGTGACCAGCGATCCATGTCGCAGCTTTCGCTGGTGCGGTAATTCTCATCCGGGTTGTCGGTCAGAAGCGTCGATGGCCGCCGATTGGCATCGATCAGGCCGATCAGCCGCTTGCAGGTGGCGGCATCGAGGAAATCTTCGACATAATAGACCTGAACGCCGGGGATCACGACCTGCTGCGCGGCGGGATTGGCGGCTAGTCGCTGGCCGACTTGCGTGCCGATATGCGCGCGAAGGGGCGAGGCGTTGCTAGGCTTTTTGAACCATCTCATTATGCCCATCACTCTGCCGGGGGGCGCATAAAAAGCAAGGCCCGGTGGTTACCCACCGGGCCTTACCCTTCGCGACGAACGAACCTTTCAACCACGATTACCAGAAGATATCGTACACCGTATCAACGACATAGCCGGTCCGAATATCGACGAGCAGCGCATCGTTGTAATAGCGCACCCATTCATAGGGGCCATAGGCAGGCGGAAGGCGATAATATTCGGGATCGTCGATCCAATAGCTCTGGTTGAACAGGATGCTGTTCAGCGTGAAGCCAATCCCGAAGCGGCGATAGCCATAGTTCCAGCCATAGGGCGCATAGTAACGCGGCAGCCGAAAGGCATTGCGGTTATAGCCGCGATAGCCCTGCCAGTTAAATTGCTGGTTCTGCCGCCAGCCGCGATTCCAGTTGCCGCGATTGTTAAATTCGCGCCCGCGATCGTTAAAGCTGCGATTGCGATTGCCAAATTGCTGCCCGCGATACCCCTGATTTGTATAGCCTGGGTTGTTGAAGCCCTGGTTATTGAAACCCTGGTTGTTGAACGCTGGGCCACGCCGATCATTTTGGTTGAAGCGCTGGTCTTGCTGGACAAACCCTTGGCCCTGCCGGGCGTCGCGCCGGTCATCACGCCGGTCATCACGCCGGTCATCACGTCTGTCGTCGCGAAAACCCTGGCGATCCGCCCGGAAGTCCTGCCGATCTACCTGCGCGACCGGGGGTGTGGTGGTTACGACAGGCGGGGTGCTGAACCCGCGCTGCTGGTCCTGGCGGAACGCTCGGCGATCCTGGCCCCGATCCTGGCCCCGATCCTGGCCCCGATCCTGGCCAAAGCCCTGCCGATCCTGGCCGAAGCCCTGGCGACCCTGTCGGAAGTCGCGCTGCGGTTGCTGCAGCTGCTGCTGCACAACGGCAGGCAGCGCAGGTTGCTGGACCTGAGGCTGGAACCGAGGTTCGGCCTGGCGTGGAGCCTGAAATTCGGTTTGCGGCGGGGCGCTTTGCTGACGCTCAAAGCGCGGCGGGCGGCTGCCACGGTCATTCTGGAAGCGATCGGCAGGGGCCTGACGAAAATCACCACCACCGCGGCGACCGCCATCATTCTGCGCGACCTGGTCCACCTCATTAGCCGTGCGAAGCTCATTTTCCGCTTGCTGTGGCTTTGCCATGACGGAGGCTGGGAGCATGGCGGTCGCCGCCAGCAAAGTGACTAGTAACGATCTACGCATAAGTTCCTCCACATCACGCGCTGCCCGAACGGTCCGGAGAAGCGATGCCCCGTAATGGAACAGAGTCGATGAGCCGTTTCTGAATTGCGATGTAAGGTTAGCGAAAGGAAACTATCGTCGGCTCGGTGGCGTGGTCGCCCCCTTGGCGGGTCCGGTGGTGGGTGTCAGCGCCGGGATCGACCGGGCGGCATCAGCATGATTGATATCCGGCGCGGCAGTGACTTCAATGGTTTCGTCGCCCCGCTGCACACGAGCGGCCAATTGAATGGCCTCAATAATCCGTGGGTATATGCCACAGCGACACAAATTGGTGATCGCCTCTTCGATATCCTGTTCGGATGGGTCGCGATTTTTTTTGATCAGTATCGCCGCGGCCATAATCATTCCCGGCACGCAAAATCCGCATTGCGGGACGTTTTTGGCAATAAAGGCTTGCTGAACGGGATGCGCCCGCTCGCGCGACAGCGCTTCGATGGTGGTGACAAACGCCCCTTCGATCGACCCGATCGTCGCCTGGCAGGAACGCACGGCTTCGCCATCGATATCCACAGTGCAGGCACCGCAGTCGCCAGTACCACAGCCATATTTTGTGCCGGTAAGGTTTGAGGCATCGCGCAGCGCCCACAGCAGCGGCGTTTTCGGATCGAGCCGATATTCGACGGGCTGGTTGTTGACCGTGAAGCGGGTCATGCGGCGGTTCCTTTGGCCGGGCGGGGCGGGCTGGCACGCTCGGCGACCATGCGCTTGCCGTCAATCACGATCGGGCTGGCGACGCCGGGCAGGCCCTGACGCATGATCTGCATGCCACGCGCGATCACTTGGGGATCAGCAAATACGTCGTCGACGCGGTTGATCGGTCCTGCCGGCACGCCTGCCACTTCAAGTGCTTCGTACAAATCGGCCTTGCGCCAGGTGACAATCGTTGCGGTAAGCGTGGCGATCAAGGCCGCGCGATTGCCCAAACGCTGCGGATTGGTGGCAAAGCGCGGATCATCGGCGAGCGGCACGTTCAGCACGTCGCACAGCTTGCGAAACTGCCCGTCATTGCCGACCGCGATGATCAGGTCGCCATCGGCACAGACGAAAGACTGATACGGGGTCAGGTTCGCATGCCCATTGCCCATCCTGTGCGGCACCACCCCCGATGCCATCCAGTTCAGCGCCTGATTGGCGAGCACCGCCACCTGGGTATCGAGCAGCGCCATATCGATATGCGCGCCTTTTCCCGTGGCGTCGCGCTGGCGCAACGCTGCCAGGATGGCGACCGCCGAATAGACGCCCGTAAAGATATCGGCATAGGCGATGCCCGACTTTTGCGGCGCGCCATCGGGCTCGCCGGTCATCGACATGCTGCCGCCCATGCCCTGGATGATAAAGTCATATCCAGCGCGGTGGGCATAGGGCCCGGTCTGCCCGAAGCCAGTGATCGAGCAGGTAATCAGCCGCGGGTTGATCGCGGAGAGGGTGGCATGATCAAGCCCATATTTGGCGAGGCCGCCGACCTTGTAATTCTCAATCACGACATCGGCGTCGGCAATCATCGCGCGCACCTGCGCCTGCCCCTCAGGCGTCGCGATATCGATCGCCACCGATGATTTGCCGCGATTGGTTGAATGGTAATAAGCCGCGTCGAGATTGGCCCCGTCCGGACCGATCATAAAGGGCGGCCCCCAATGGCGGGTGTCGTCACCCGCGCCGGGACGCTCGACCTTGACCACCTCGGCACCCAGATCAGCGAGCAATTGCCCGCACCACGGCCCCGCCAAGATGCGCGCGAGTTCCACCACCTTGATGCCAGACAGGGGTTTCATCAGATCACGCTCCACCGTCTTCCCCGCGAAGGCGGGGATCCAGCTTCTTCTTGCCGAGCGCTGAACAGGCAGCGGGTCCCCCGCCTTCGCGGGGGTGACGAAGAATAAGGATGATTGGCTTGCGCGACATTACGATAGCGGTGTCCGAATGGCGTACACGACATGCGCTGTCGGCACGCCCGCCATTTCGAAATCAATCGTTCGGCCAGGCAGTAATTCTCCGCCAATCTTCTCCATCGCGCGGCGCGACCGGATATTCCCGGCACCAACATAGAAGACGGCGGCATCAAACCAGCGCAGCGCATGCGCGATCATCAGCGTCTTGATCTCGCGGTTGGTGCCACCCCCCCAGTAACTGCGGGCAAGGAACGTCCAGCCGATCTCGACCTCGCCGGGTTCAACTCGGGTCAGGTCGTAGCGGCTTGACCCGATTACCGCGCCGGTCGCCTTGTCGCGGATGACAAGGCAGCCGCCCGACTCCATCGCATTGGCAAAGAACTGCTTGAACACCGGCTCCTGCCAGCGATCATGCGCCGGGTGGACTTCCCAAATCAGCGGATCAGCGGCGACCGCGAACAGTGCATCCCAATCCTCCGCGCGCAGCGGCGACAGCGTCACCATCGGCCCGACCAAGGTCGGTTGCGGATCAAACGGCATCGGCTCTTTCATCAGAACGCCGAAATCCCCGTGATCGCCCGCCCCAGGATCAGCGCGTGGACGTCATGCGCGCCTTCATAGGTGTTGACCGTTTCCAGGTTCATCAGATGGCGCATCACCTGATATTCGCCCGAAATGCCGTTGCCGCCGTGCATATCACGCGACGCCCGCGCGATATCGAGCGCCTTGCCGACATTGTTGCGCTTGACGATCGAGACCATTTCGGGCGCGAACTTGTGCTGGTCCATCAACCGCCCGACGCGCAACGACGCCTGCAAGCCCATCGCAATATCGGTCTGCATATCGGCCAGCTTCTTTTGATACAGCTGCGTCGCTGCCAGTGACCGCCCAAACTGCTTGCGATCCAGCCCATATTGCCGCGCGGCATGGAAGCAGAATTCCGCCGCGCCCATCGCGCCCCAGCTGATGCCGTAGCGCGCGCGGTTGAGGCAGCCGAACGGGCCCTTCAGCCCCTGCACCTCGGGCAGCAGCGCGTCTTCGCTGACCTCGACCTCGTCCATCTGGATCATGCCGGTGATCGACGCGCGCAGCGACAATTTGCCCTCGATCTTGGGGGTGACCAGCCCCTTCATCCCCTTTTCGAGGATGAAGCCGCGAATGCCGCCGCCATGCGCGTCGGATTTGGCCCAGACGATGAAGACATCGGCGATCGGCGCATTGGAGATCCAGGTCTTGGCGCCTGAAAGCAGATAGCCGCCATCAATCTTTACTGCCTTGGTCGTCATGCCGCCGGGGTCGGATCCGGCATCGGGTTCGGTCAGCCCGAAACAACCGATAAATTCGCCCGTCGCTAGCTTGGGCAGATATTTGCGCTTTTGCTCCTCGGAGCCAAAGGCGTGGATCGGGTACATCACCAGGCTTGATTGCACCGACATCATCGATCGATAGCCCGAATCGATCCGTTCCACCTCGCGCGCAACCAAGCCGTACGCGACATAGGAAGCACCCACGCCGCCATATTCGGCCGGCACCGTCGGCCCGAGCAGCCCGAGCGCGCCCATCTCGCGGAAGATGTCGGGATCGGTCGTCTCGTGCTGGAACGCGTCAATGATGCGCGGGGCGAGCTTGTCCTGCGCGTAAGCCGCTGCGGTATCGCGGATCATGCGTTCATCCTCGTCGAGCTGATCGTCGAGGTTGAAGGGATCCGCCCAGTCGAACCGGCCCATGGTGCTCATCGTGCATGCTCCTGCGATTACCTGCCGCCCGCTTCCTGCTTGGGCGTCGATTTGTCCAGCCCCACCCGGTACAAGAGCCGTATGATATACGAAATCCGCCCCTGCCGCAGCGCGCTTTACCTGCCCGCATCAAACCCCCGAGCGATCGAGAAGGCGCGCACCCTGCCATGCGATGCGGTGATCCTCGATCTGGAAGATGCCGTTGCGCCCGAAATGAAGGTGGCCGCGCGGATGGCAGCGGTGGCGGCCTTTGTTGAAGGCGGGTTCGGCCATCGGCTGAAGGTGTTGCGCGTCAATGCCCTCGATACCGAATGGGGCGCCGATGATCTTGCGGCGGCGGCAACGCTTGATATCGACGCGGTGCTGGTGCCCAAGGTGAACGGGCCGGAAGATATCGCCCGCTATGATGCAGCGCTCGCCGCAGCGCAGCCGGGGCTGAAGCTGTGGGTCATGATCGAGACATGCCTGGCGGTCGGCCGGTTGCAGGCCATCGCCGATGCCGCGCGCACCACGCGGCTAGCGGGCTTCGTCATGGGCACCAACGATCTCGCGCTGGAAATGCGCAGCCGGACAATGGCCGATCGCGCGAACATGCTGCCGATCCTGACATTTGCGCTGGCCGCGGCGCGTTCGCGCGGGCTGATCGCGCTTGACGGGGTGTGCAATGATTTCAGTGACCTCGATCGGTTCCGCGTTGAGGCCGAACAAGGCCTGGCGCTCGGCTTCGACGGCAAGACCTTAATCCACCCGGCACAAATCGGCCCCTGCAACGCGGTGTTCTCGCCAACCGAAGCGGAGATCGCCCGTGCCCGCAGCATTACTGCAGCATTTGCGATGCCGGAGCACGCAGGCAAGGGCGCGATTCGCCTCGATGGGCGCATGGTCGAGCGGTTGCATCTGGTGGAGGCGGAACGCGTGCTGGCGGTGGCGGGCGCTATCGACGGTCAAAAACCCTAACCGTCACTCCCGATCAAGTCCGGGGTGACGATGGGGTGTGGGTGGCGGTTTGCATCCACACGCTCCGATTCCAAATGATCCGACGATTCTCGGTCAGCGGAGGTCGATTCGGCGCGGTACGGTGGCGAATGTTCCCTAATGGTCGCACTGACCATGAGGGGCGCCAAATGGCTTCGACAGGGCAGCAATTTGACAAAGCGGGCAGGGCTTGCCCGGTTGCGCGCGTATGGCGGTCGACGATGTGAAAGAGCGGGCGAAGGGTAGCAGCGCAGTATGATGTAGGAAAGCATCGGTGCATGCGGCCGCCAATCTTGGCTCGGTCCGGGGTCCCGCTGCCTTCGCCCGCGTCAGAAAAAGCGGGACCCCGGATAAAGTCCGGGGTGACGGTAATCAAGGATGTCAGCTTGCGTCGCAGTTGCGGTCTTTTGCCGGCTGTGACAATATAAAGCGATGAAAAGCCTCATCGTACTTTCAGCGCTGCTTTTAGCGGGGTGCTCTGATGCAACGGAACGCCAACATCAGCTCCTAATGCAAGATATCGAGCAGCGCGTTCAGCTTCCCGAACATACGAAGAAACTGCATAATTACGCTCGTTATTACGCCACTGATGGCGGTCACGTGATTGGAGTCTATATAACCGACTTTGATCAGCAAAACAGATATTACGATTTGCCGATAGGGCAACGCCGGTGGATAGAACAGGCACGTGATCTGCCTTCGATCTCGGACGGTGGCTGCACGGTAGTGCACATCGATTACAATCCGAAAAACCGTGGTACCCCTCACGCCTTCTGCAATGGGCGCGCCTAACGTTCGCGTCCAACCCAAAAGCACACCACATCCTCCAGCCCTCTCAACCCCTAACCACCGCACGCATTGCACTTCCGCCGCCCATGTGGTGATGTGTTGCCAAGCGGGAGAGAAGAATAAATGGCGTCCGTAATCGAGAAAGCGTCGACCTTTCCGTCGCCCCCTGCGCTGCCCGTTGTCGGCCATCTTCACCACATCATCCGCCAGGGTCTGATCGGCTATTTGCTGCACGCAGGGCGCGATTTCCCGGAAGGCGCACCGCATCCTGCTCCCCGCGTTCAGCCAGCGCGCGATGAAGGGCTATTTCGACATGATGCTGGAGGTGGCGGACCAGCTCGTCGCCAAATGGTCGCGGCTGTCGGGCAATGATGTGCTGGTGGCGGACGACATGACCCGCTTCACGCTCGATTCGATCGCGGTGGCGGGATTCGGTCACCGCTTCAACAGCTTCGAGATGGAGGAGCTCGATCCGTTTCTGGAGGCACTGGGTCGGGCGCTCGGCGAATCGCTCAACATGATCACCCGGCTGCCGATGCAGCAACGTTTTGCCAAAAAGGCCGAGCGCCAGTTCGAGGCCGATATCGCGCTGATGAACGCGCTGGTGGACGGTATCATCGCCGAACGCCGCGCGCATCCAAACGACGGCAAAGACCTGCTCAATCTGATGATCGCGGCGGCCGACCCCGAAACGGGCGAGACGCTGGACGACATCAACATCCGCTATCAGGTGCTGACCTTCCTGATCGCGGGGCATGAAACCACGTCGGGGATGCTGACCTTCGCGCTCTACCATCTGCTGCGCAATCCGCACGTCCTGGCGCAGGCCTATGCCGAGGTTGACCGCGTCCTGCCCGGCGATACCCGTCCGGACTATGCGCAGAACGCACAACTGGTGGTGATTGAGCGCATCCTGAAGGAAGCGCTCCGCCTCTGGCCGACCGCGCCCGCCTTCACCCTCGCCCCGTTCGAGGACACGAGCATCGGCGACGGCAAGTGGACCCTGCGCAAGGACCGCCCCGTCAACGTCTTTTCGCCCGGCCTGCACCGCTTTCCCGGCGCCTGGGCCAACCCCGATGAGTTCGATATCGATCGCTGGCTGCCAGAGAATGAGGCGAAGCACCACCCGCACAGCTACAAGCCGTTCGGCAATGGCGAGCGCGCGTGCATCGGTCGGCAATTCGCAATGGTCGAGGCCAAGCTCGCGCTGGCGATGATCCTGCAGAAATTCGCGATCGGCGATCCGCACATGTATCAGCTTCGGATCAAGGAAACGCTGTCGATCAAGCCCGACCAGTTCTTTATGCGGGTCCGCCTCCGCCAACCGCATGAGCGGATGTCGGTCGCCCCCGCCACCAAGGTCCCGACCGAAACCGCCCCCGCCGCCGCCGTATCGGGCAATGGCCAGCGCTTCACCGTGCTCTATGGCACCAGCCTGGGCACCGCCCGCGACATCGCCGAGGAGATCGCCGAACGCGCCAGCGTCGATGGCTTCGAAACCGCTGTCCGATCGATGGACGAGGCGTTTGTTGCCGGGCATTTGCCCGAGGACAAGGTGATCGTCATCGTCACCGCCACCTATAATGGCCGCGCGCCCGACAGCGCGGTGGAAATCGAGCGGTTGATCGATTCAGGGCAGGTCGATGTGCTCGACTGGTCGGGCGCGAAATTCGCGGTGCTCGGCATCGGCAACAGCCAATGGCCCAATTACCAGCATTTCCCCAAGCGTGTGGACGACACGATTGCAGCGCTTGGCGCCACCCGTCTGGTCCCGCGCGGCGAGGCGGACGGGCAGGGCGATTTTGACGGCGCAGTCGCCAGTTTTGTGCGCGATTTGTGGAAGGCCCTGGGCAGCGAAGTTGCGCCCTCAGAACAACGCTCGACGCTGTCGCTGCAGCCTGTGGACGCCGCCGCCACCCGCGCGCAGGTGTTGCCTGAACACGCCCAGCGGCTGGAAATCATCGCCAATGACGAGATGGTCGCGCCCGCCGATGGCCTATGGGATTTCGCCATCGAGCCGCCGCGCCCCTCAACGCGCTTCATCCGGGTGCGTCTGCCCGAGGGGCAGCGTTACCACACCGGCGATCACATCGCAGTTTATGCGCATAACCGCCCGGAACTGGTCGACCGCGCGATTGCGGTGCTGGCGCTAGATGGTGCGACCCAGCTCAGGATTGACGCGCAAGGCGGGCGCTTCCGCCATCTGCCGTTAGGGCAAACGGTGACGGTGCGGCACCTGCTGAGCGACTTTATCGAGCTGTCGGATACGTTGCCGCGCCGTGCGCTGGCGGTCATCGCGGAACAGACGCGCTGCCCGAACACGAAGAAGGAACTGGCGCGTCTGGAGGGTGCCTTCGACGCCGAGATTGCCGCCAAGCGGCTCACCCTTGTCGATCTGCTCGAAATGCACCCGGCGGCGGAACTCTCGCTCGACAGCCTGGTCGAGCTCTCCTCCGCCATCGCCCCGCGCTTCTATTCGATCGCTTCCTCGCCGCTGGTCGATCCCCATATCGCTGACCTGATCGTTGGCACGATGGAGGCACCCGCCTGGTCGGGACTTGGCGAACATCGCGGCTTCGCTTCGAGCTATATGCAGCGGGTGATGCCCGGTGATGCGGTGTTCGGTTATGTCCGGCGCCCCAATCCACCGTTCGCCCCGCCCGAGGACGCGAGCGTGCCGATGATCCTGATCGGCCCCGGCACCGGCTTTGCGCCACTGCGCGGCTTCATCGCCGAACGCGCCGCGCAAATGGCAGGCGGGGCAGCGGTCGCGCAATCGCTGCTGTTCTTTGGCTGTCGCCACCCCGATCATGACTGGTATTGCCGGTCGGAGATGGACGCTTGGGCAAAGGACGGCGTGATTGCGCCCTATGTTGCCTTTTCCGCTGTGAGGGATTTCAAATGGCGCTTCGTGCAGGACGCGATGTGGGACGCCCGCGACGCGATCTGGTCAGCCACCGAAGCCGGCGCGCAAATCTATCTGTGCGGCGACGGCAAGTTCATGGCCCCCGCCGTCCGCGACGCGCTGATCCGCATCGCGGCGGACAAGCAGGACGGCGACCACGCCAGCGGTTCCGATTGGCTTGAAGCAATGATCGAGGCTGGACGCTTCCACCAGGATGTGTTCGGGTTCGGGAAGTAAAAAACTTTCCTCCCCGGCACGGGGAGGGGGACCGCGAAGCGGTGGAGGGGGCGAGCCACAAGCGTCGCGCTGGTGGTGAGCCCCCTCCACCATTCGCCGAAAGAGGCGAATGGTCCCCCTCCCCACACTGGGGAGGAATTAGAGCGGGGAGGAAGCAATGCTACAATTATCAGGTCAGGACGCATCGTTCGTCTATCTGGAGACGCCGCACACGCCGATGCATATTGGCTCGGTCGGCATCTATGATCCATCGACCGCGCCGGGCGGGTTCGTGCGCTTCAAGGATATCCTGAAGTTTATCGCCAGCCGCTTGGGCAGCGCGCGGAGTTTCCGCCAGCGGCTCGTGCGGGTGCCGTTCGATCTCGATCATCCCTATTGGATCGAGGACCCGGAGTTCGACATCGAATTCCACGTCCGCCACATCGCGCTCCCCAAGCCCGGCGACTGGCGGCAGCTGTGCATTCAGGTGGCGCGGCTGCATTCGCGACCGATGGATCTGAACAAGCCCTTGTGGGAATTCACTATCGTCGAAGGGCTCGACAATGTGGAGGGGCTGCCGCCCGGCTGTTTCGCGCTCGTCTCCAAGGTGCATCACGCCGCGATCGACGGTATGTCCGGCGTCGAAATGTCCGCCGCGGTCCATGATCTCGACGCCAGCATGCGCCCGCGCGAGGCGACCGATGCGTGGTCGCCTGAATCGATGCCCAATGTCGCCGAATTGCTGATGCGCAGCTATTTCAACTCGCTGCGCCAGCCGATGCGCGTGGCCGAGACGATCGGGCGGTCGTTGCCCGGCATGGCCAAGCTGACGATGAGCGTCAGCAAGGGCGAGATCAGCATCGCCAACACCAAGCTCGCGCCCAAGACGCGCTTCAATGGCAAGGTCGCCGCGCACCGCGTGTTTGATGCGGCCCCTTTCCCGTTGAAGGACATCCGCGCGATCAAGGACGCCGTGCCGGGCGCGACCGTCAACGATGTGATCCTGGCGATCGTCGGCGGTGGCCTTCGCGGCTATCTGGACGCCAAGGGCGAGCTGCCGGCCGAATCGCTGACCGCGATGGCGCCGATTTCGGTGCGCGCAGAAGGCGAGAAGGCAGCGCTCGGCAATCTCGTTTCGGCAATGGTGGTGGGGCTGGGCACGCATATCGCCGATCCGCTCGAGCGCCTGGCGCACGTCCATGCAGAGGCCGCCAATTCCAAGGCAATGACGGGCGCGGTCGGCGCACGGACGCTGACCGATTATAGCCAGCTGATCCCGTCGGGACTCGCAGGCCTCGCCGCGCGGCTCTACACGCGGGTTGGCGCTGCCAATGCGCACGCGCCGGTGTTCAACTGCGTCGTCACGAACGTGCCCGGCAGCCGGGTACCGCTGTTCTTCTGCGGCGCGAAAATGGTGGCGATGTATGGCCTGGGCCCAGTGTTTGATTCGATGGGGCTGATCAACACGATCTACAGCTACACCGATACGATCGCGATTTCCTTCACTTGCGACCGGGTGATGATGCCCGATCCCGATGTCTATGCCGCATCGCTTCGCTCCGCTTTTGAGGCACTGAAGGCGGCAGCGGCGGACCCGGCGGCTGCCGCTGCGGCAGTTGCGAAGACAGCAGCGGTTGCGGTAAAGCCTGCCGATCGCAAGGCACCCACAAAGAAGGCTGCTGCGCCCAAACCCAAAACCACCGCTGCCGCGCGCAAGCCGGCCGCTAAAGCGAAGGAAACCGCATAATGGCCGATACCAAAAAGACTGCCGACAAGGTGAAGGACACGATCAACGAAAAGATCGTTGACCCGGCGAAAAAGGCTGGCGAAGCCATGAAATCATCGGGCGCCAAGCTTGCCGAGGGTGGATCGACTGTGGGCATGAAAATGCTTGACCAGGCCGAGGAAAACACGCGGCAGGCCTTCGCCGCGATGCGCGCCGCCGCCCAGGCCAAGGACCTGACCGAGGTCATGAAGGTGCAGGGCGATTTCCTGCGCGACCAGGGCACCCGCAGCATGAGCCAGGCCCGCGAGATTGGCGACCTGATCATGCAATTTGGCAAAGAGGCGGTTGCACCGCTCAGCGGCAAGAAATGAGGTGACTTCCACCCCTCCCCTTCAGGGGAGGGGCCGGGGGTGGGGGCTGTCAGTCTCACCGAGACCGACTTGCATGGGGGCAGCCCCAACCCCAACCCCTCCCCTGAAGGGGAGGGGCTTTTTGGTCTTGAAGGACAGCCCATGACCCTTGCTGCGCAAACCCCAATCAGCTTCATTATCACGCGTGATCGAAAAATCGCGGAGCCCTTCTACCGTGACACGCTCGGCCTGCCGTTCGTCGTCGATGACGGCTTTGCGGCGGTGTTCGACCTTGCAGGCGTGCCGCTGCGGATCACCGAAGTGCCGGGCCACACGCCCGCTGCGCACCCAGTGCTCGGCTGGCAGGTGGACGACATTACGGCGACCGTCATGGCGCTGCGGGGGCGCGGCGTTACTTTCACCATCTATGACGGCATGGGGCAGGATGGCCTCGGCATCTGGACCGCGCCAGATGGCAAGGCAAAGGTTGCGTTCTTCAACGATCCGGACGGCAACGCGCTGAGTTTGACGCAAGCCTGATCCTCTGCTGGCCAGACGAAACCGACAGGGGGCAGGATGAACATCGATCTAGCGCATTCGGACGGCGTTGCCTTGCTGACGATAAGCCGTCCGCCCGTAAACGCCCTTGATGTCGAAACGGTCGAACAGCTTCGTGATCTCGCGATCGGCATGGCTGCCGCGCCGCCAAAGGGGGTTGTGCTCTGTGGTGGCGGACAGTGCTTTAGTGCTGGTGTCGATACCCGGGCATTCGGCTCCTATACGCCAGCAGATCGGGCGCGCATGATCCTGGCAATCTCGGCGATGATTACAGCACTTTATGCGCTGCCTTGTCCCGTGGTCACCGCCGTGGGCGGTCACGCCCTGGGTGGCGGGTTCGTGGTGATGCTGGCCGGTGACGTTCGAATCGCGGTCAATGACGACAAGGCGAAATTGGGCCTGACCGAAGCCAAAGCAGGGGTCCCCTTTCCGGCAGCCCCGCTGGAGATCATCAAGGCCGAATTATCGCCCGAACTCCTGCGTCGATTAACGCTGACCAGCCAGACCTTGTCCCCAGCGGCGCTGCACCGGCACGGCGTGATTGACGAACTTTGTTCAGCGGAGGATCTGCTGTCGACGGCACAAGCCCGTGTGCGCCAGCTTGCCGATCAGCCCGCTTTTGGTTTGGTAAAGCAGCAGGTCCGCCGCGCGACGCTCACTCGCCTCCGCGCGATTGTCGCGTCGGGGGAAGACCCACTGATCGACGCATTGGCGCGTGCCTGATCGGACAGGGGAGCTGGGCAGACGGAGCCTGCCTCCTGATTTTGTCCTCTGGGTCACCCCAGATGGCAAGGCGCCGAACTTGACGCAAACCTAGGGACTAACGTCCTCATATCCAGGTCGCATGGTGTGCGAAGGCCATTCTTCTTCAAAAATCACCATCGCATCCATGACCTGCGACCAATCCAACGTGCGGTAGACATGGTCCAGTGCCGCGGCGGGCCTGGTGCCGATGGCGCGTAACAGCGCCAGGTTGAGATAAACAGCGCTGGACGTGCTGTTCGAAATGACTTCCAATTCCAGGGCGAGCGCTGGCGGCGGCGCAATGGCGATCTGCTTGCGCGAATTGCGGTAGCTGCCTTTCAGCGCGGAGAAACCTATCGATACCGCCAGATTGCCATATTGATCGTGAACACGCGCACCCAAGGACCGAAATTCCGGAATCCCCCATGCTGCACCAGGATCCTTAGCCAAATGGGTTGTTGCCCCCCAGATGATGATCTTGGTGCGGGGAACCAGCCTTCCCGCAAAGGTGGTGAAATTCTGGTACAGGGCGTCTTCACGGGCAAGGATCTTTTCCCCATCGGTACCCAGGCTTGGCCGCAGCATCGAGTCCAGATTCTGTACCATCATGGTTCGTTCTTTTCGGGTGCGATCATCGGTCGCTGTGCTGGCAGCGACCGCGCGCTTCATCGCTGCGACGCAGGCTAGCAGCGCAGCGTTCGCCGTTGGTCCAAAAGGTTGGGCGGTGGAATAAGCCCATTTGATGTGACGGTCGAAGGCTGCACGACACGCGTTCGCCTGCTCAGGCGGCAAATCGAGCGTCAATTCAGGGATCATTTGTTCGTTCGTAAAGCTCTCGCCCAGGCCGCCAATTTGAAAATCGAGCCCGGCAAGTTTGATTTGGCCTGCTGCGGCCAGGGGAAACAAAAAGTCGATGAGCGGCTGGAATTCGCGATCAAATTTCCACACCGCCCCAACCGCATCGGCAACCATGGCAGGTGTGGCACTGTTGGCGCGCAGGGCGCGGTTCAGGGCAATAAAGTCATAGACTCCGCTTTCGAAAGCGATTGCCCGGTACCCGCATCGCGAGACCAGTCGTTTGACCAGTTCAACCTTGAAGGCTTCGGTATGGCCGTCGCCATGCGTCGGTCCTTCGCCCAGCAACGCAACCCGCTTTCCACAAAGGTCTCGTTCGGCAATTGCCAAGGCGAGCTGGTCCTTCGCCAAAACGGTGACCGGACCAGACGCTGGTGGAGGAGCGGGCGCCATGGACATGGAGCCGGAAAGCGCGGCGCTCAGGAGAACCATCAACGCGAATATCCCTTCAGAGCCCTACCATCGCGGTGAAATGTGTAGCGCCTCAAAGGCCAACGACCGGACCGCAAAGGGATGTTCGGGTTTCGATATCACGCATGCCCCGCAAAAGGATATACCAGCGGCCTGAGCCCGCTCTTGCGCTCAAACGGGTGCCAGTCGCCCTCATCCTGCGCCAGACGATCCGCCACCGCGTAGAGCACCGCCGGGTTCACGCCCAGCCCGCAATGGCTGCCATGCACCTCGATATTGTCGGTTTCGGCACCCTTGGGCTCGACGCAATTCTGCCACGCGACCACGCCGTCCTCGCGCGTGTAGATGGAGGTTGATGGCACCGGCGGCGGGGTTGCGCTTTCGCGCAATTGATCGCGCGTATCCTTGTCGTCGATTTTCTGGCCGGTCAGCATTTCATAAGCACGCCAGACATTGGTTGCCTTGGGCGTGCCGGCAAAGGGTGAGCCGAGCGAAATAACCTGCCGCACGGCGTCGGGCACGCGGCGCGAGAGTTGGCGCGCCATGACACCGCCCAGGCTCCACCCGATCAGCGACACGCGCTTGCCGGTGTCCTTGTGGATTTCGTCAAGCCGAGCGATCAGTTTTTCGCCGCCCCAGCCAATCGCCTTCGGCCCCAGATTGCGGCCGAGGTCCCAGGCGTGGGTGTGATAGCCAAGCCCGGTCAGAAAGCGACGCAGCAACGTTGTCGAGATATCGCTCGTCACGAAACCGGGCAAGACCATCACCGGGTGGCCGTCACCACGCGGTGCCATTGCCAGCAACGGCGCCGCTGGCGCGAGCGACGTTAGCTCGGCAATCGCGCGCGGCAATTCCGTCAGCGCGAGCAGCAGCGAGGGCGGGCTGACATCAGCCTGCGGTTTGAATTGGGTAGCCATCGGTCGTTCTCCTGTCGTCTCCGGGATCAATGCCCGGCTTCTTTCATTTGTTCATTCGGTCCAGCCGAACGCTTGGTGACTCGCGGCGAGCGCGCCCATGCGTAAACTGAGTATCACCAGATCATGAAACTGCCCCGAACGGTCGCAAACATGATCGCGCAGCATTGCTTCGCCCCGGAAACCCAGCGATTCGAACAAGGCGACTGATCCGGTCTGGTCCGGCGTCATCTGCGCGATCAGCTTGGTGGTGCCGTGCGCCTGCGCGATCGCAAAAATCGCCTCCAGCAAATCGCGGCCAAGGCCAGCGCCGCGGCGATCGGGCGAGACGAGCAGGCGGACCTCGCCAACATGGCGGCTCCAGCTTAGCGGATCGCGGACGAGCGCGGCGGTGCCGACGATCTTGCCACCATCCTCCGCCACCAGGCTGTCGATCACCCCTTCGCCGATCGCTTGCGCCCAGGCCTCCACCACGCGGGGATGCTGCACATCGCGGCTCAGGAACAGCAGGTCATGGTCGGGGAGCGTCGCGGTAAAGGCGAGCATTGCCGCCTGATCGCTGCTCACGAACCGGCGAATGCTGTAACTCATGTCGATCGCTCCGAAAGCCAGTCGGCCAGTTTCGGCCATAGCCGTTTGATTGCATTGCCCCCGGCGACCAGGCTGACATGCCCGCCCTTCAGCTCAACGGCTTCTTTGTCGGCCGATCCGATCATCTCAATGAGGGGCGCTGAGGCGGCAGCGGGGACGATATGGTCGTGCTGGGCGGTGACGTGCAGGAATGGCGCGGTAATCTTGCCCAGATCGACCTTGCGCCCCGCCACGGTCATTTTGCCTTCGTAGAGCTCGTTGTTCCACATCAGCTGTTTGGTCGTTTCGCGAAAATATTCGCCCGCCAGTGGCAAGATGTCCGCCGCCCAGCGATCAAACATGCGGTATGACTTCACGAATTCGTCGTTCCACATATTGTCGTAAAGCCGGATATTGGCGACCATCCGCGCGCCCGGCCGCAGCATGTCGAACGCGGTATAGAGGTAATCGCCGGGGCAATTGCCGAACGTATCGACCAGTCGATCGACATCGAAAAAGCGCTTGTCGGACCAGGCCTGGAACATTTCCATCTTGGTAAAATCGATCGGCGTGGTGAAGCACACCAGGTTCTTCATTGGCGCTTCGGGGTGCAGACCCGCCCACAGCACCGACAGCGCGCCGCCAAAGCAATAGCCGACCACCGTGAAATCTTCTTCGCCCGTTTCCTGCTGCACGCGCGCAATCGCGCTCGGCAGGAAATCGAGCACATAATCAGCCATGCCCAGATGCTTCTCGTCAGCGCGCGGCGCTTCCCAATCGAGCATGAAGACGTCGTAGCCAGCCCGCAGCAGATATTCGACCAGGCTCTGTCCCGGCACCATATCAAAGATATAGCCGCGATTGGTGGTTGCCATCACCAGCAGCAACGGCACCCGGTACACTTCGTCGGACATCGGGCGATAATGATAGAGGTTCATCGTGCCGCGCTGGATCAGCCGATCCTTGGGCGATGCCCCCAGCACGGGCGCGGACGACATGAAATAGCCGAGCCCTTTGATATTGCGTTTCAGCGCACGGTCGAACTCGACACGGGCCTGCTCGACAATGCCGGGACTCCCGTCGCTCACCCGGCCGCCTTGCTTTGAGGGGGCTTGCGGGTGCGTTTTGGCTTGGGCCGATCGGGCGTTGCCGATCCGCCGGCTTGCGCCGCCAGCATCGCTTCGATTCGGTCGACAGTCGCCTCGATTCGGTGGAGTCGCGCCGAAAGATCACCGACTTCGGCCTTGGTCGGCATGTTGGCGGCGTCGAGCGCGCGGTCCATCATCTCGGCGCGGGCTTCCTTGAATTTCATATTGGCAGCGTTCGCGCCGTGCATCACGCGCGTAAATTCGCCGCTTTTCATCAGGTTGCCGCCAAATTCATTGGCCATTGATTCCCATTGGCCAAGCATTTCGCGAAACAGCGCTGCGGGATCAGTCGGGGTAGGGCCAGCCATTTGCCTATCCTTCACCCGCTGTCTCGGCTCGTCAAGCGGCGTTTGGCCTGCTAGCGTTACATGCTGTGCCGTTATTTATGCTGCGCAACATATGCTGCAGCGCAACTTGACCGTGATACCAGGAGAAGACGACATGGCCACCGCCCTGAAGCCCGCCGAAACGATCCGCGACCGCTGCTCGCCTGAGGAATGGCAGGCTCGGGTCGATCTCGCCGCCGCGTACCGGCTTGTCGCCATGTATGGCTGGGACGATCTGATCTTCACGCACCTGTCGGCGCGGGTGCCGGGGCCGGAGCATCATTTCCTGATCAACCCCTATACGCATATGTTTGAGGAAATGACCGCCTCGGCGCTGGTCAAGATCGATGTCGAGGGCAACAAGGTTGACGATACGCCTGCGCCGGTGAACCGCGCGGGCTTCGTGATCCACTCGGCGATCCATATGGCGCGCGAGGATGCCGCATCGGTCATGCATCTCCACACGCCTTATGGTCAGGCGGTGTCGGCGATGTCGGATGGGCTGTTGCCGCACACCCAAACATCGATGATTGCGGGGCACGATGTCGCCTATCACGAATATGAAGGCATCGCGACCGAGCTCGAGGAGCGCGAGCGGCTGGTCGAGGATCTCGGCACCAAGCACACGATGATTCTGCGCAACCATGGCACGCTCGCGGTGGGCGCGACGGTCGCGCAGGCGTTCCTGCGGCTCTATTTCCTGGAACGCGCGTGCGAAGCGCAGGTGCATATGCTGAGCGCTGGGCGCAGCGGCCTGCACAACCCGCCACAGGGGGTGGAGCACAAGGTCGAGGAACAATCGAGCGGCGCGGGGATGGCGATGCTCGCGCAGGGGCTGGCGTGGCCGGCGCTGCTCAGGAAGCTGGATCGGCATAATCCGGGCTATGCGGAATAGGAGACCTGCTATTGTGGCTGGGGCGCTCGCTGACGCGCCGTCATCAACGGCGTCACACCTTCGGGGACGACGAGCTGCCAGCGCTTGCGGCTGAAGTCGACGATGACGGTAAATTGCGCCAGTCCCTGTGATCCCAAATTGGCGGATGGCACATCGCCAAAAGCGATGTCGCCCAGCCGAATCGGAACGCCCGCAAGCGTTGCATCACGATTCACGCTGCCGACATAGATCACGAATTCCTTGTCGACGGTGCGCGCGCGACCGACTTCACGCAAGTCTGGCTTCGGCGATAAGGTTCCGACAACGGACTTTGGTAGCATCAACGTGCCGGGGTTGCCGCTGTCGATATGCAGCGGAATGGATTTTCCAGCGAGCAGAAGATCGGTTTTCAGCAGGCCGTTCTTTAGCGGCTGCCAACGGCGGTTATCGGCGTTGATCTGGTTCGCGATGCGAAGCGTCCGCGTGGGGTAATCAAGCGCGACCACCTTGTTGCCGAATTGCGCTGGCCCAATCACTAGCCGCGCATCGGGCCCCATAAAGCTCGCATCTTCCTGAACGACGGCAGTGACATTTGTTGCCGCCACGCCACCGATCTCCAGCGTACCGAGTGATACGGTCTTGGCAGTAATCGGCTTGCCGCCAAATGGACTGCCCAACTGGATTTCACCCGTTTCCTTCAATCCTAGTTTATTGGCGAGCGCCCGGGGAATGACCGCGCCTTGCGATCCGGTGTCGAACTCGACGGCGATCGGTTCCCCGCCTGCAATTCGCGCCATCACCGCGGGTCGGCCCGATGTCAGGTCGACAGGGATGCTGACGTCTACGGGTGCCTTCGCGACGGTCGGTACCTTGTCCTTCGCAAGCGCGAAACTGCTGACACCCATCCCCAGCACGCTCAAAAGCAACAACCGCATTTCTCGCTCTCCACATATTACGATTCGTAATATACTAATTGATGCTTAAGCTCGATCGTGTCAATGGGAAGGAGATGAATGATCTGACTGATCTCGAAGGGGCAACGCTGGCGGAGGTCGCGCGGCGGGGAACGGCGACCACCTATGTCATCGCCAACACTTTTGCAGAATCGCCATCGGAATATTGGTCAGGATCGGCGGGCGCGGTTTACCCCTTGGTTCGGCGGCTGACCGAACGCGGCTATCTGGAGGCGCATGCAGCCTCAACGGGTAAACGCCAACGAAGCGATTATAGCATTACCCCTGCCGGTCGCGCGGCGCTCACGCGATGGCTGCTGGATGCTGATCGCGCCGCCGGCATGGGGTTTGATCCGTTACGGACACGGCTACTGTATCTTGACCTCGTATCTCCGACAGAGGTTGCAACGCTTCTCACCGAGGTTGCGAAGCGCAGTGAAAGGGCGGATGCGCCACCGATATTTGCCGATCGTCCGGCGGCGCTTTGTATTCATCGAAGCTGGTGGGAGGCGCGGCGATTCTGGTTGCAGCTCATTTCGAAAAAACCGCAAAAATAGCGGCAGACTAATACCAACCTGTTGTCCTCAAGGTACCAGCACAACCCGCCCCACGGCCTGCCGGCTCTCGATATAGGCATGCGCTTCCGCTGCTTCCGACAGCGCGAAGCGGCGGTCGATCACCACGTCCAGCTTGCCTGCCGCGACATCCTCGATCAGCCCCTGGATCATGTCATGCACGCGGTCGGTTATGATCTCGGCCCCCAGGAACACGCCGCTTAAGGAGCGGTTGCCGCCCATCAGCGAACCGACATCGACCTTCATCGCCTCCCGCCCCGCCGCGCCGACCATCGACAGCCGCCCGCGATAGGCGAGCGAATCGATCGATCCTTGCAAGGTGGTGCCGCCGACCGAATCGACCACCACGTCCGCGCCCTTGCCGCCGGTAAGCCGCTTTACTTCGGCGGCTACTTCGTCACGCGTGTAGTTGATGCCGTGATCCAGCCCGTACGCCTTCAGCCGATCGAGCCGCTCGTCGCTCGATGCGGTGGCGAGCACCGTCGCGCCTGCTTGCTTCGCCAGCTGGATCGCGGCGATGCCGACGCCGCTCGCGCCCGCCTGGATCAGCGCGACCTCGCCGGCTTTCAAGCCACCGCGCCCGAACAGGCATTCATGCGCCGTCCCGAACGCGACCGGGACGACGGCGGCCTTGGCGGGGTCAAGCCCGGCGGGGATCGGCCAGCAATTGCGCGCAGGGACAGGGCGCAGCTCGGCATGCGATCCGAACGCGTCAACCGTCGCGACGCGCATGCCGACCTTCAAATGGGTGACTTCGGCGCCGACCTCGACGATCTCGCCCGCTGCCTGATAGCCAACGATGTGCGGCGTGGTGACGAGCGGCCCGCGCCAGCGGTTGAGCGTGTCGCCGCCCTCGATGCTGACCGCCTCAACGCGGATGACGACGCCCTTGGGGTGGCAGACGGGGTCAGCGACGTCCTCGTACACCAGCACGCTGGGATCGCCATTGCTGTAATAGACCGCTGCTTTCATTGATCGTCTCCAGTTTTATGATTTTTCGAGGTTGTGGCGAAGTTTGCGGCAGCCGTCACCCCGGGGGGGTGGGCGAACGTTGTCGTGTAGTTCGCCAGGTCCCGTGTGCAGATCAAAATTTGCGCCACGATGGGCGTCGATGATAAGCAAAAAAAGTCGTGCAACCGCTTGTCTTATATGGGGTTCGCCCGTTATCTTTTGATAATTTACTACGGCCAGGGTCCATCACCGCATTCGGCAACAAACGACCGGCAAGGAAATCGCCATGACCGATGACGAATACCGCATCAAACCAACCTACGCCAAAAACTTGGCACTGTTGCTGATCACCGCAGCTACATTTGTCTTCAATTTTTATAACCTCCAAGCGGGCAGGATGCCGTTGTTCATCGTGATCTTTTTCGCTCAGATGGCGGCGATGTACGCCGTGATGAAATTCGGAGAGCCAAAAAGACCGCGTAACGGCGGTCCCCACTAGTCGGCGAGTTCAACGAACATTATCCGCCCATCGCTACCGCCAACTCGACCAAGCTGCCCGCCGACCATTCCCAATCCTGCGCCATATGGTCATCCGGAGCGGTCGCGCCGCCATATTCCATCGGCCGGTGGATATAGGCACATGTCAGGCCACAGCCCCGCGCCGCCGCCAAATCGCTGTGATGCGCCGCCACCAGACACAGCTCGCCTGGTGCAATGCCCAGCAGATCGGCGGTGCGCAGATAGGCCGCTGGCATCGGCTTGAACGCCTGCACGGCTTCCGCCCCCAATATTGCATCGAAGGTCATCCCGCCGCGCCGCGCGACTTCCATCGTCAGCGCGATATTGCCGTTGGAAAGCGTGACGATCGGAAAGAGCGCCCTTAACCGCGCGAGCCCGTCGACGACATCGGGCCAGGGATCGAGCCTGCGCCACGCAAAGGCGAAATCCTGCGCAGCCGCGTCGTCCAGCTTCACATCATGGGCCGCCAGCAGCATATCCAGCGTCTCGCGGTTTAGCACATCGAGCCGCGTAAAGGGCCGCTTGCCGGATCGCACCGCCTCCATCGCGGGTTGATACAGCCCGCGCCAGGCATCGGCGAACCCGGCTGGATCAATGTCGTCGCGCCCTGCGCGCGCAAACACTGCCTGTGCTTCGCGTGCAATGCTCGTCCGCCAATCGACCAGCGTGCCGAACACATCGAACGCCAGCATCTTGACCTTGGCCATGTTCGGCTCTCCAACGGTTTTGGTATGAGGCGCGACGTTGCCAGTTTCGGCGTGTCGGTCAATCGGGGGCGGAATCATGGCGCAAGGATTGCCGAAAAGCGGCTGGTGGATGCTGATCCTTGGATTGGCGCTGGCGATTGGCGGGGCGATGCTGGCCAGCCGCATCCAGACGACCGGCGGCATCGAAGTGCGCGACATCCGTTTCCAGGGCACCGGCGGCAAGACGATGAGCGCACTGCTCTATGTGCCCTCAACCGCGACCGCCACCAGCAAGGCCCCCGGCATCCTTGCCGTCCACGGCTATATCAATTCGCGCGAAACCCAGGATGGCTTTGCGATTGAATTTGCGCGGCGCGGCTATGTCGTGCTCGCGCTTGATCAGACCGGCCATGGCTATAGCGATGGCCCGGCCTTTGCGAACGGCTTTGGCGGGCCGGACGGGCTCGTCCATCTCCGTTCGCTGTCGATGGTCGATCCCAATAATATCGGGCTGGAAGGCCATTCGATGGGCGGCTGGACGGTGCTCGCCGCCGCCGCTGCCTATCCCGATGATTATAAGGCGATTGTGCTGGAGGGATCGTCAACCGGCGCACCCTATGCGCGCGAGGGCAGCCCCAGCTGGCCGCGCAATCTGGGGCTGGTTTATAGCCAGTATGACGAATTTTCGAAGCTGATGTGGGGCGTCGATAAGGCGCGCGACATTGGCGATTCGGCCAAGCTGAAAACAGTATTCGGCACCAGCGAGCGCATCGTCCCACGCAAGCTCTATGGATCAATCGCGAACGGCACCGCGCGCATCCTTGCCACGCCTGCCGTCACCCATCCGGGCGACCATATCTCGCCAGAGGCGATTGCCCGCGCGATCGATTGGTTTTCAGTCACGCTGAAGGGCGGCACGCCGATCCCGTCGGCCAACCAAATCTGGTATTGGAAAGAAGCGGGCACGGCACTGGGCCTGATTGGCTTCGTCATGGTCGTGCTGGCGGTGTTCGATCTGCTGGTGCGGCTGCCCGCCTTTGCCGCGATGCGCGGGCCGGTCGAGCCCGGCGTCGAGGCCCGTGACGGCGGCTGGTGGCGCGCGTTGCTGCTCACCGCTTTCCTGCCCGCGATCACGTTTTTCCCGGTGTTCGTCGCAGTTTTCCTGCTCGTCCAGCCCAACCCGATCCTGCCGCAGACAGTGACCACGCAGATCACGCTTTGGGGGTTGGTCGGCGCAGGGATCAGCTGGCTGATCGGGCGCAAGATGGTCAGCGGTCGGCAATCGGATTGGGGGCAGTCGATCACCGCCGCGCTGCTCAGTGTGGCGGCGGGTTATGCGCTGTTGTTCGCGGTTGATCGCGCTTTCCACACCGATTTCCGGCTCTGGATCATTGCGGTGAAACTGCCCAGCGCCACGCAATTGGCGATTGCCGCTATTTATGTTGTGCCATTGACGATCGGCTTCCTGGCGAGCGTCAAGACGCTGGTCGAGCGGCTGACGGTGCAGGGCGATGGCTGGGTGGCGCAGTATGGCTGGGCAAAGCTCGCGCTGTCGCTTGGCTTTGTGGTGATGCTGCTGCTCGATTACGGCGTGTTCTTCGTCACCGGCCAATTGCCGACCGCGCTCGATCCGCTCAGCACGGTGATCGCGCTGCAATTCCCGGTCGTGCTGGCGACGGTGGCGGTGATCGCGATCTTCACGTGGCGGCGCACCGGCAGCTATCGGCCGGGCGCGCTGATTTCGGGGTTGTTGGTGACGCTCTATGTGGTTGCGGGCACGGCGACGCAGGGATGGTGAGGGACTTGAAAGGGCGATGTCGGCAATTGATCGCGTTTCCCGGCCAGGTCTCAGCCGTAAGTCATTCCTGATGAGCGATGTTTAGGATGTTGTTTTAGCATGTAAAAAGCAAAAATGCTGCGCTAAGTTCCGGTATGCTGCGGCAGTGGGAAAAGCAGGGGGAGGCAGGCAATGACCGTGGTACCGGTAGTGTTCTTGCTGGGCATGGGCGTGGCGATAGGTGCCTATATGGGCTATCGCTATCTGCGCGGGGAGCGCAATTCGCAAACACTGGCGGGGGTGCACCTGCTGCTGGGGGCGGGTGGGCTGGAACTGCTGGTGATGCTGCTGCGCGGCGCACCGAGCGGCGAGACGCTGCCCCGCCATGCCATGGGTTCGACCGTCGCGCTCATCGTCGCGGGTGCGCTGGCCACCGGGCTGTTCGTGCCGATCATCGCCAAATCGCGACCCGGCATTATTGGCGGGTCGCTCGCCGTGCACGCGGCCATTGGCACCATCGGCTTTGCCCTGCTGCTGTTCTGGGCCTGGGGCGCAATCGGCTAGCCGATCAGGACGCCAAGCAACAGCCACCGGCGACCGATTAGGTCGCCTTCATATTGGTCGATACGTTTGAGAAGGTTGTCTTGAGCTTGTTGCCGAGACCCTGCATCGCCGCAATGGCTGCTACGGCGATCAACGCAGCGATCAAGCCGTATTCAATTGCCGTCGCAGCGCGATTGTTACGGATGAACTTGCGAAAAATCATTGGTGCACTCCCTTGCGTTGGCTTCACCTACGCGCGGATGGGTGAAAATGGAGTTAAGCCTCATCGACATGACGCACCTTTTTGGCCGTTAGCCTTGATTTTGGTGATGCGCACGCAAGGGATAGGGGGAATTTCTCGGCACCCGCAAAAAGAACAGGCCGGGGGCGGCATCCCGCTCCGGCCTATCCCCCACCACCGCAAAAGGGTTGCCCCAAATCGGCTGGCAGCAACGATTATGTTCAAAACGGATGTAAATATCTATCTCCATGATACGGTATAGGGGCCGATTGCGCGTCCAATTGCCCAAGTTGCGGTCATTTCACGGTTGTGCGATCCTCGTCCCGCCGCAAAAGGGGATCGTTACAAACCATGCAGCTGAATGAACGATTGCAACGCCGCCTCGCATGGACCGCTTTGGGCGCGGTGTGGCTTTACGCCGGTGCCGTTGGTGTTCAGATCGGGTTGGATATCGGGCATGCTATTTTCGGCTGATCAGGCCAACAAATGTCCTTTATTTTCAGGGATTAATGATTTTTAGTCTGCTTGACTGGCGCACCGTTCTCCCCGCTACGGCAAGATAACCGCGCCGCTGATTGACCTGTCCTAAACCCCATTGAGTGTGGCACAGATGCCATCATGACTCGCTCGATCGCCCTGCCAACGCCCGCACCGATGCGCCCGGTGCGTCCCGTTGCACCCCGCGACGGTGACCTGCAACGTCCGCAACTTCGTTGGAAATCATGACCTTTACACTCCCCGGTTTCGATCTCGACGCCTTCGTCCGCGCCACCTTGGCCGAAGATATGGGGGAGGGTGGGGACATCACCTCCGCTGCCGTTATCCCGGCCGATGCCCGTTTCACGGGGGTGATGGACAGCCGCGATGCGATCATCGTCGCCGGGCTGCCGATCGCCGAGGCGTTTTTCCGCGCGCTTGATCCCGATGTCCGGATTGAGCGGCTGGTTGAGGATGGTGACCGGGTGGCGGCGGGCACCGATTTGCTGCGGATCGAAGGGCTGGCGCGGGCGATGCTGACGGCGGAGCGGTCGGCGCTCAACACCGTCCAGCATCTCTCGGGAATCGCGACGATGACGCGCGGCTATGTCGACAAGATCAGGGGGACGGGGGCAATCCTGCTCGATACGCGCAAAACTATCCCGAGCCTGCGTCGGTTGGAAAAATATGCGACGCTGATGGGCGGCGCGACCAATCACCGCATGGGGTTGTGGGACGCAGCGATGATCAAGGACAATCACGTCGCGGTCGCCGGATCGGTGGGAGAAGCCGTGCGGCGCGCCAAGGTGGCGGGGATCGCGCGCATCATCGTCGAGGTTGACCGCGTCGATCAGATCGAACCGGCGCTGGCGGCGGGGGCGACGCATCTGCTGCTCGATAACATGCCGCCGCCGATCCTGCGCGGCGCAGTGACGCTGATCGGCGGGCGCGTGCCGACTGAAGCATCGGGCGGCGTGCGGCTCGACACGATCCGCGCGATTGCCGAAACCGGCGTGACCTTCATTAGCGTGGGGCGGCTGACGCAATCGGCGCCGGCAGCGGACATCGGACTGGATTTTAACGAAATATCATGAAATAGTTGGGAAATTACCCTGTCAACAAAGGGGTATTTCATGGAACGCCCGGTATCAATCGTCCGATTTGAGCAGTTTTATCTTGGTTCCACCGCTATCACAATTATGAGTGCTGTTGGAAATTACCTCTTTAATCACGCGATCGGGGTAGTGTTTGCACTGCTTGGGTTTGGGTTGGTAGCGTTGATGACCGGATTCAGCATATTGATCGGCCTGTTACTTTGTTACGCAGCCGGTCGGCGCAGAAGTGTAGTTGCAAAATGGCTCATTACGCTGTTTTTCCTGTTGGGTCTGACTGGCGTGGTCAGTGGAACGATTGGACATCGTCTTGCGCTGGTTACGCCGATCCAGTTCGTGGTCACAATCATCAATTATTCTTTGCAGTTGTTTGCCGTAATCTGCCTGTTTAGGAAGGATGCACGGGCATGGTTCTCCAGGGAGACTCGGTAATGCGGCATTTCACGATCATTGTCGCCGCCGTCATGCTGGGCCTGCCCGCCGCAGCCAGCGCCCAGGCCTATAGCTGCGCGGTCCCCGCCGATCTGCCCGTACCGCGCGCCGATGGCCCCAGCGCCAGCCAGCCCCAGCGCGTGCTCCCGATCGGCAGTTATACGCTGGCGATCAGCTGGGCGCCGCAATATTGCCGCAGCAATGCGCGCGATGCCTCTGCTCAGTTTCAGTGTGGCAGGGGCAACCGTTTTGGCTTCACGCTGCACGGGCTATGGCCCGATGGTGAGGGCGAGAAATGGCCGCAATATTGCCGCGCTGCCGATATTCTGCCGCCGGCTGTCATCCGCGAAAATCTCTGTGCGACGCCGTCCGCGCAATTGCTGCAGCATGAATGGGCCAAGCACGGCACCTGCATGAGCGACAGCCCCAAGGCCTATTTTGATCGCGCGACCCGGCTGTTCACTCGGCTGCGCTATCCCGATATGAACGCGCTGTCGCGCCGCCGCCTCACTGCCGGGCAGCTCGCCAGTGCGATTGCCCGCGCCAATCCCGGGATCAGCGCGGAGATGATGCGGATCACCGCCAATCGCCAGGGTTGGCTGGACGAGGTGTGGCTGTGCCTGGATACCCAGACCCGCTATGCGCGCTGCCCGACGCATCAGGGCGGGCTGGCCCCCACCAAGCCGATCAAGATCTGGCGCGGGGTGCGTTAAGGCGCCGGATCAGCCCTGGATGATCGCGGTTGCCGGGTGATGATGATCAAGGAAGCGTTTGATCATTTTCAAATTGCGGGTGTTGGAGCGGAAAAAGAAATCAGGCACCGCGCCGATCCAGGGGATTAGCCCGAGCAGATAATCAAAGCCGATATTGCCAGCCATCCGCGCCATGTGCGTTTTGGTCATGCCCAGATTGCGGGCCTCCCACATCATCCAGCCGCCCATCGCGGCCGCGATCGTTGGCCCGGCGACGGGAATGAAATCAAGGATCACGTCCAGCCCGACCTTGCGATTAATGCCCGGAATGGTGATCAATCCTTCGAGCAACTGCTCCATCGCTTCGATCCGGCGTCGGACCGTGCCGGGATCGCGCCCCAGCGGCAGTTGCGCGGCAATCTTGCGGATCTGTTCGGGGTCGATGCGGGTGGTACGGTTGGCCATGGCCCTCAGCTCTGGTTGGTTTACTGGCTATTGTCGCGCAATGCATTCAACGGATGCCAGGCCCGGCTGTTCCCTTGCCACTGGCGCAGCCGCAACGCGACCAGCGACCAGCGTAGCGGACGCGCGATGACGATGAAAGCGGCATCCTGTTCAACCGCGACATCGGCCTCCGCAATGTTCTGCGCGCGTTCGGCCAGGCTATTGGCATCGCGCGCCTTGATCAGCGCCTCTTGCGCTGCCGGGCCGCACCGCTGGCAGGCCATCGCCAGATACCACCGCGCGCTGTCATAAGGGGCAACCGCATCGACCAGCCGTAGATCGGCTTTTTCGGTCATTGCCACCCGGCGCGGTTCAATACCGATCGATTGGAAAGCCGCACCGATAAAGCCAAACAATATCGTCGATCCCGGCCCTTTGGGCAGGGCGATCCGCAGCGTCAGCGGGGCCGTATGCGTTTCCTTCCAACGCCTTACCCGCGCGCGCGCGCCGCTGCGGCGTTCCTCAGGCGGCAGGTTGACCCAGGCGGGGACCGTTGGGGCGGCGGCGGAATCGAGTTGGTCGGGCAGGATTTGGCTTGCCGCTGCCCAGCCCGGCGCAAACGCCGCGACCAATGCCTCGCGGTCAAGCGCCTGGGCAAGTGCGACCCGGTTCTGGGCGTCAGCAAGGAAACCATCGCGATTGACGATCGCCAGCCCGAACAGTCCAGCCGCTGGATCGAGCTTGAAATTGGCCGGGGCTACAGTGGCGGACGCAATCAATGGCCAGTCGACAAAGGTGCCGCCAGTGACGAGATCCGATTGTCGTTCGATGAAGCGCACGATTGCCCGAGAGGCGCGTTCGCCGATCACCTGCACGGATTGTTCGGGGCCCGATGCCGTGATCTCGTCATCCACCGCGCGTACCGGATCGATCGCCGGATGAAGCAGGACACTGATCTTGCCCCGCGAATTGATCCGAAACGGACCACTGCCGCTATCAAGCCGTTCGTCGATCACCGCGAGTTCCGGCTGGGCAAACAGCTTGAGCAGATCCAGCCTGGGGCGCTTCAGGCGAACTTCAATAACCTGCGGCGTCATTTCGACAATCTCGTCGATGGCGCTCAGATAGGGTCGTAACGCGTTGCGCGATCGGGGTGCAAGCTGACGACGCAGGCGCTGGACGACTTGTGCAGCGGTCACCTTGCTGCCGTCGCGCCATGTTGCTTCGCGCAGGCGGAAAATATAGCTCATGCCGTCGTCGATGACGATCCAGCGCTCGGCCAGCGCCGGGGCGATCTGACCAGCCGCATCAAACCGGACCAGCCCCTGCGCGACCGAATCAAGCAGCAGTCGGCTGGGGCCGCCCAGTTCGGCCCTGCCTGGATCGACCATTGCCGGTGGCGCCCCAATCGCGCTGACGATTACCGGGCCAACATCGCTACGCTGATTGCAGCCGGCCAGCAGTATCACGGCGCAGAAAAGGCGACCGATTTTCGATCCGGTACGCACAGTTAACCGGTGGTGCGGGTTGGCGGCGAGAGTCATGACTCTCCTTTGCCATCGCTTGCGGTCGGACGCCACCGGCCCGATCAAGTCGGTGGTGCGGACGGCGGGACTCGAACCCGCACTCCATAGGAGGGGGATTTTAAGTCCCCTGCGTCTACCGGTTTCGCCACGTCCGCTTGACGGATACGCAAGCCGAATGCCGGCCACAGGTCAAGCAGGGTTACGACTCACGCCTCACAATTGAGACGTGCGCGCATTTCCTTGCCGGGTTTGAAATAGGGAACGCGCTTTGCAGAGACATCGACGACTTCGCCGGTGCGCGGGTTGCGACCGGTGCGTGCGTCACGAGCGCGGGTTGAAAAGGCACCGAAGCCACGCAGCTCAACCCGGCCATCAGCGGCGAGGCGAGCGGAAATTTCGTTGAAGAAGGTAGAGACGATTGCTTCGATTTCGCGCGGGGTGAGGTCAGGATTATCGTCCGTAAGGCGCTGCACAAGCTCCGAGCGTATCATAGCATTCTCCCCAATTTTAAAACACACGCACCGCCGCCCCCGCAGCGATGCGCTCAAGCACCTTGTTATCCTTATGTTATTCAGTTGGCCAGAAACGCGGCGCAACAAAACGTCACAAAATGACGAAAATGGGGACATTGCGCCGGGCAATGTCCCCATTTTGAGTATGTTACTTCTTAGTGTCGCCCGACCTTGCCTTGAGGGCCTCACCCAGGATGTCGCCCAGCGATGCACCCGAATCGGATGAACCATATTGCGCAACGGCCTGCTTCTCTTCGGAGATCTGCATCGCCTTGATCGAGAAGGTCGGCTTCTTTGAACGATCAAAGCCCGTCACCATGGCATCGAACTTCTGCCCGACCTGGAAACGCTCTGGACGTTGCTCATCGCGGTCGCGACCAAGATCGGTGCGCTTGATGAAGCCCGTCGCGCCAGCGTCGCCGGTTTGCACTTCAAGGCCCGCATCGCGGACTTCAAGCACGGTGACGGTGACAATGGCGTTCTTGTTGAGGCGTGCGCCGCCGACTTCGCCGCCTTCGGTCGCTGCACCACCGCCAACGGCGGGGGCACCACGCTCAAGCTGCTTCATGCCAAGCGAGATGCGCTCCTTTTCGGCATCGATGTCGAGCACGATTGCCTGGACGGTCTCACCCTTGCGGTGCAGGTTGAGCGCGTCCTCGCCCGATACGCCCCAGGCGATGTCGGACATGTGGACCATGCCATCGACATCGTTGTCGAGGCCGATGAACAGGCCGAATTCGGTGGCGTTCTTGACTTCGCCTTCGACGGTCGAGCCAACCGGGTGTGCTTCGGCAAAGGCTTCCCACGGATTGCTGATCGCCTGCTTGAGGCCAAGCGAGATGCGGCGCTTTTCCGAATCGACTTCCAGGACGATGACATCGACTTCCTGGCTGGTCGACACGATCTTGCCAGGGTGGACGTTCTTCTTGGTCCAGCTCATTTCGCTGACATGGACCAGGCCTTCGATGCCTGCTTCCAGTTCGACGAACGCGCCATATTCGGTGATGTTGGTCACGCGGCCCGAAAGCTTGGCGCCGATCGGATATTTCTCCATCGCGCCATCCCACGGATCGCTCTCAAGCTGCTTCATGCCGAGCGAGATGCGCTGCGTGTCCTTGTTGATGCGGATGATCTGCACCTTCACGGTATCGCCGATGTTGAGCACTTCGCTCGGATGGCCGACGCGCTTGTAGCTGAGATCGGTCACGTGCAGCAGGCCGTCGATGCCGCCCAGATCAACGAACGCACCATAATCGGTGATGTTCTTGACGACGCCGTCGATGATCTGGCCCTCGGCCAGGCTCAGGATCAGGCCCGAACGCTGTTCAGCGCGGGTTTCTTCCAGGATCGCGCGGCGTGAAACGACGATGTTGCCGCGCTTGCGGTCCATCTTCAGGATCTGGAAGGGCTGCGGAATGTCCATCAGCGGGGTCACGTCACGCACCGGGCGGATATCGACCTGCGAACCGGGCAGGAAGGCAACGGCACCGTTCAGGTCGACGGTGAAGCCACCCTTCACGCGACCAAAGATGACGCCTTCGACGCGCGCGGTCTTGGCGAATTCGGTTTCCAGCGTGTCCCAAGCGGCTTCGCGGCGGGCGCGGTCGCGCGACAGCATTGCTTCGCCGTGGATGTTTTCAACGCGGTCGACATAGACTTCGACTTCGTCGCCAACCTTCAGGTCGGCCTTTTGGCCCGGCATCGCAAATTCGCGCAGTGGCACGCGGCCTTCGCTCTTCAGACCGACATCGATGACGGCAAGGTCATTCTCAATGGCGGTAACGGTGCCCTTTACAACCCGGCCTTCAAAGCCGTCTGCATCGCCAAGGGTTTCTTCAAGAAGGGCGGCGAAATCATCGCGCGTGGGGTTTGCCGAAGAGGCCATAAAATTTCAGTATCCCAAGTTCATTGTCCGGCCAGCCGGTTGTATCCGGCGGTCTTTGGCCATGTTACCGCGGCGGCCGGTTGCCGGTCGCGGCATCCGGGCGCGCGGGGAAGCGGGGAAGGGGCCTAGACGCAAAATGCGAAAAGGGCGCTAGAGGACATGCCTCCGCGCCTTCCACCGCGAGCACCTGCCCGCCGGACGGGCGCGCCTTAGCGCATGGGGGGGCAAGAGGCAAGCGGGCCCATCCGGTTGATGCCCCAAAGGCTTTGCGTGTATCGGGTTCGCATTAGCAGGGGGATTAGGTGATGCGGAATTTGCAATTGGCGGTTGCGGCGATGGCGATGCCCGCGATTGCCGGTGCAGCCCTTGCGCAGGCGGATGTCGACCCGCTGACCCGGCCCATCGCTGCAGAATTTGCCGCGCGCTGGCTCGCGCCGCAGCCGCCCAAGCGCATCTTCGGCAACAGTTACCTGGTCGGCTTTCGCAAGATGAATGTCGCGCTGATCGATACCGGCGCGGGGTTAATCCTGATCGATGGCGCGCTGCCGCAATCGGTATCCTCGGTGGAATCCAATATTCGTGCGCTTGGTTTCAAGGTCAGCGACGTGAAGCTGATCCTCAGCACCGAACCGCATTATGATCATGCGGGCGGCATTGCCGCTCTGGCGCGCGATAGCGGCGCAACGGTGGTCGCCAGCGCCGCCGCAGCCCAGGTGCTGCGCCAGGGCCGAAGCGGCGCCGACGATCCGCAATTCGGCCAGCTCGCCGATCTGCCCGCGATCACCGGCAAGCTGCGGGTCGTCCGCCACGGCGAGGTCATTCGGCTGGGCGCTACCCGCGTGCTGGCACAGGCGACGCCTGGCCATACCGCCGGCAGCATGAGCTGGCGCTGGCAATCCTGTGAAGCCAAGCGCTGTTTGAATATGGTGTTCGCCTCCAGCCTTAATCCGGTGTCGGTTGATGGCTATCGTTTCTCGGACCCGGCCCACCGGTCGATTGTCGCGTCGTTCCGGCAGACGATCAGCAGGGTCGCAGCGATGCCCTGCGATATCCTGTTTACGGCCCATCCCGATAATTCGGGTGGCGACACAAAGTTCGCGCAGTTTGAGCGGCGCGCCGTGCCGAACCCGTTTGTTGATCCCAAGAGCTGCCGAAATCTGAGCGCTGACTATACGAAAATTCTCAACAAGCGGCTGGCGAGCGAGGCGAAGCCAGGGGCGTGAACCGATAGGCTTGGCGCGACGCCCGTTCAGCTCGTCTTGGCGCGCACCCGCGCTTCGACCAGTTCGATCGCCCGCTGCACAGCGCTTTCGATCGACAAAAAGCTCGTGTCGAGCAAATTGGCGTCGTCCGCCATCACCAGCGGCGCGGCAGCCCGGCCAATGTCGCGCAAATCGCGCGCGCGGATGTCAGCGAGCACCTTGTCGAGGCTGACGGTTGATCCCTGTGTACGCAGTTCGGCATGGCGGCGCTTGGCGCGGATTTGCGGGGTGGCCTTGATGAACAGCTTGGCATCGGCATTCGGCGCAATCACCGTGCCGATATCGCGCCCGTCGAGCACCGCACCGCCCGGCTGGTTGGCAAAGCGCCGCTGACGGTGGAGCAGGGCGGTACGCACCAGCGGATGCACCGAGACGACCGAAGCGATCTTGCCGATCTCATCGCTGCGCAACGCTGGATCGCCAAGGATTGAGTCGTCGAAATCGCAGGCGGCAAAGCCATCAGCTTCGATTTCGGGGTTTAGCTCCTGGCGCAGCACGTTCAGCCCAACCGCTCGGTAGAGCAATCCGGTATCAAGGTGCGGCAAGCGATAATGTTTCGCCAGGGCACGGGCGAGGGTGCCTTTGCCTGAAGCGGCGGGTCCGTCGACGGCGATGATCATTTGCGTACCAAAGGCCCTAACCGGCGAGTGCGTCAAGCGTTTCGAAGAAGGACGGAAAGCTTGTCGCAACCGGGGCGACATCGTCAATGGTGACGCTGGCCTGCGCGACGAGGCCGGCAACCGCCATACTCATCGCGATCCGGTGATCGAGCTTTGACGCAATCGTTGCGCCGCCGGGCAGCATCGCGCCGCCTGAGCCGGTAATCGCCAGCCCGTCGTCAAATTCTTCTATCTCCACCCCAATTGCCGTCAGTGCCGCGGCCATTGTCGCGATCCGGTCTGATTCCTTAACCCGGAGTTCATGCGCGCCGCGTGCCACTGTCCGGCCCGAGGCAAGCGCGGCCGCGACAAACAGAATCGGATATTCGTCGATCATGCTGGGGGCGAGATCGGGCGGCACATCGATCGCCCGAAGCGGCGCATGCCGGACGCGCAAATCGGCGACCGGCTCGCCGCCCACCTCGCGCGGATTTTCCTTGGTGATGTCAGCCCCCATCATCCGCAGCGCGCTGAACAAGCCGGTGCGGGTGACATTCAGGCCGACATTGGCGATCAACACATCGGACCCCGGGATGATCGACGCCGCTACTGCAAAAAAAGCGGCTGAAGACGGGTCGCCCGGCACGATGATCGATTGCGGCTTGAGCTCCGCCTCCCCGGTGATCGAAATGAGTCGGCCCTGGTTGGTTTCGTCGACGCTTAGCGTCGCGCCAAAGCCCTTCAGCATGCGCTCGCTATGGTCGCGCGTCGCGATTGGCTCGATCACGCGGGTGATACCGGGCGTGTTGAGGCCCGCGAGCAGCACTGCCGATTTCACCTGCGCAGAGGCAACCGGCAGCGTGTAGCTGATCGGCACGGCGGGGCAGATCCCGCGCACCATCAGCGGCAATTTGCCGCCGGGGCTGGCGGTGATGTCGGCGCCCATCTGTGACAGCGGCTCAATCACCCGCCCCATCGGCCGGGCTGACAAGGATGCGTCGCCGACAAAGGTCACCGTGATCGGGTGGCTCGCGACAAGGCCCATCAGCAGCCGGGTAGAGGTGCCCGAATTGCCCATGTCGAGCGCCTGGGTCGGCTGGAGCAGCCCACCGACGCCGACCCCGCTGACTTCCCAAATGCCATCATCATGCCGGATGATGGTTGCCCCCATCGCGCGCAACGCGGCGGCGGTGACGAGCACATCTTCGCCTTCCAGCAATCCCTCAATCCGGCTGGTGCCAATAGCCAAAGCCGCAAACATCAAGGCGCGGTGGCTGATCGATTTGTCGCCGGGCACCGTCATCTGCCCGCGTAACGGACCATGGGCGACAAAAGAGCGAGGGGAGGCGGCAGGGTGCGACATTGGCGGCGGCTTTGACAGCGCGCTTGCGCTATGGCAAGGCGCGCCCCACTTTGCGGCTCAACAGCCACAAAATCCCATCTCTTTGAAAGGTCACGCACCTCATGGTGAAAAGGTCACGCACCTCATGGTGAAGCCGGAATGGGGCACGAAGCGAACGTGTCCGAAATGCGCAACGCGTTTTTACGATCTGGGCAAGGATGACCCGGTGACTTGCATCGAATGCGGCCAGGCCTGGGAGCCGGAGCCGATTCTGAAATCGAAGCAGCCCCTGCCATTCGACGCGCCCAAGGCAGTCGTGGCCAAAAAGACCGATGACGATCTCGCTGGCGACGATGAGGATCTGGACATCGCTGCCGACGACGAGGAGCCTTCGCCCGATGACGAAGTCGATCTCGGCGGGGATGATGATCTGGGCGTGGAAACGTCCAACGACGAGGAAGAGCGCTAAAAGGCCCTCGAATGAAAAAGCGCACATCGCGCTACTTGCCAAGGAAGCGTCGCCTCGATAATGGCGACGCTTCTTAGCGAACAGGATGGGGCCGTAGCTCAGCTGGGAGAGCGCTGCGATGGCATTGCAGAGGTCTGGGGTTCGATCCCCCACGGCTCCACCATTTTGTTCGCTGAGACGATAAGCTGGAAATATAATCCCAGCGCGGGGCCGCGCACGGTGGTTTCAATGCCGGGTGCGCGGTAGCTGCCGCAATGTATCGGTGGATCCCAGCCCCCCCATCTGATCAACCGGTTATCGGCGACATCTCGGTTATCGGCGGCATCGTCGTGTGGTTCGATCTCCGCCGGTCGGCGCGGGCGAGCTGGACAGCGTAAGGTCGGCTCTACCTTGGCTGACATCGCTACCAGGCAACAGAAATCCCGAGACGAGCGTTGAGCGGCCGCAACGGTGTCGTCTGATCGCGTGCAGCCAATTTGAACGGGTTGCCGAAGGCAAAGCGGCTGGCAGTCTGGTTGGTCACATTATCGACCGTCAGGGCAACATCGATCGCTTTCCAGCGCAGTCCCGACATCAGGCCGACGGCATAATAATTGCCCTGGCTGATGTCGAACAGATCGCCGGTGCCAAGCACCGATCGGCCGACATAATCTGCGGTAATGCCGATGCGCGGCGCCATGGCGGCGGCCTGCCATTCATAGGAAATGCCAAGGTGCGCGGCAAATGGTGGCGTCTCCGGCAGGCGTCGGTTGTTGCGCTTGGATTGATCAGCCATCGGCCCTGTCACCGAATTGTTGGCGTATAGAAAGGAACCGTCGGCCCTGAGGCCCCTGACCGGGATCCAGTCCGCGCTGCCCTCAATCGTTTCGATCTGCGCGTCGCCGATATTGGCGGTAAAAGGCTGCCCCAGCCGATTGATGAGATCGGCCTGGATGCCGCGCCAGCGGGCCAGCGACAAACTGCTCGAGAAGGCAAGGCCAGTCTCGCCGCTGCGCAATTTGCGGATTCCGATCTCGCCCACGATGATCGAATCGGATTTATAATCCGCCACACGCCCGATCCCGCGATCCACCGCCAGACCACCGGTTCGATAACCCGACTGGAAGCGGGCAAAAAGCGACAGATGACGCGCGATGGTCCACGATAGGGCAACCGTCGGATCGATTCGGCGCGTTGACCGGCCGCGCACGAAATTGCTCGAACGCGGCGTGCTGGATGGTTCGCCGTCGACCCGTGCAAACGTCACCCGACCACCGACGGTGGCATAAACTGTCGGCAGGATTTTTACGGTCCCCTCGGCAAATCCTGACACCGCTTGGGTAACGTTGGTGACGCCGATGATGTTCGGATCGCTGTCTGGCGAGCCGATGGCGCGCGAGAGAATGTCGCGATCGCTGATATAGGAAAAGCCGGCGACCCAGGAACTGCCATTGTCGAGTGAGCGCGACAGCCGACTTTCCTGGCTCAACAAAAGCTTGTTGCGGGCCGCTGTGTAGGTCACCGGAACCAGCCTGCTCCCGACGGGCAGCATTGGGGTCGCGTCGAACCGGTCGGTCGAGCGATAGCCGACAATGCCGGTGGAGGAAAAGAAGCGCAGGCCGCTGTCCCAATCCTTCGACAGCGCGAAACGACCGAACAACAATTGATTGTCAAAAGGTTGCGCAATCCGGGACCGCCGTGCCAGCGTGCCCGATACGGGCTCGGCATATTGGCCATCGCGGGTGTCGATGCGTTGATAGGCGCCGCTCATCTCGACGCGCCACGCATCGCCGGGATCGAGCCGAAGGCCGAGACGGGCGCCCACGGTATCGCCTTGGTTGATATCGGCAAGGCCACGCCGGGTATCGTCGATATACCCGCCGTCCCGCACCCGATAGGCAACCGCCCGTAGCCCGAGTGTATTGGTGAGGATGGGCAGATTGATCATGCCGGCAAGATCAAACCCCGGCGCGCCGCTATACGTCGCTGTTGCGCCGCCACCAATCGACCCGGCCGCCCGATGGAGATCGATTGGATTTGATGTGTGCCGGACCACCCCGCCGATCGCGCCGGAACCGTAAAGCGTCCCCTGCGGCCCCTCCAGAATCTCGACGCTCTTAAAGTCATACAAGCGAAGCCCCGGATCTGGCCCCGTATAGTTGAGCTGCACGTCGTCAAGATACAGGCTGACGGTCGCCTGCGTGCTGCCGTTGAAGCTGCTGTCGGCGACGCCACGGATGAATATCTTGTCGCGCCCGGCACCAAGGTGGGTGCTTTGGAGAATCGGGTGCCCCTGCGCGGCATCGGTCAGATTGCCCGCGCCCTGCGGGGGCAGGGCCGTCCCGCCTTCGATCAAGATCATGCTGCCGGGATAGCGCAGCAATGGCACCCGCTGCTTGCTGCCGGTCACCAGAATGTCGTCTGCGGGCTTGGGCTCGCTGGACGGCGCAGCGCGTGCTGGTGCGCGCATCGATTTCGGCAGCGTTGCGCGAACGATGCGATAACCGCCACGCCCAACAGCAATGGCGCGAAGGCCGGTACCCTTGAGCAGCCTTGCCAATGCCTGACGCACTGACATCTGTCCGTCGATCCGCGAGGTACGGATGAGATTAAGCCCGGGTTCGGTGCTGACGATTTCCGCATTCGCCGCCCGCGCCAAGGCTGTCAGTGCCGTGTCGAGCGTTGTTGCCGGGATCGACATCGCCGTCTCGCGCGCGTTGGCAGGTGCCGATATTGCCGCCGACACCCCAAGGAGTATCGGCGCAAGACTAGCGCGAAAGCGGCGCGCCGTCAGATAATATCCACCGCTTGCCGTCACGCCGCCAATTTGCCCCGATCAGAGATGCCAGATGCGGTACATCCCGTTCGGCGTCCCCGGTAAAGTGAACCATGCCTGTAAAGGGCCGCGCCGACAAGTCGGCCGCCAATATCAGATTTGTGCCATACAACCGGCTGAGTGTAGCCGCGACATGATCGAGCGATTGGCCGCTGAAGCTCAGTCGGCCAGACCGCCAGCCGCCCACCAGGGCAGGGGCGATCTTTGACAATGTTACCCGTCCACGCGTCTCGTCGGCACTCAGGGCATCCCCGGGTAGCAGCTTCACCGCTTCGCTGTCGGGCTGATACAGTACCGACCCTTCCGCCACTTCAACGGACAGGTTTTTATCCTGGCGCGCGACGTTGAAGACCGTGCCGAGATCTCTGATTTTGGTGGTGCCGGCCATCACCACAAACGGCCGGGCCGCATCATGGCGAACATGGAAAGTCGCTTCACCCTGTTCGAGTACGGCGATCCGCATGTCATCGTGATCGAGCCGAAGCCGCGTTCCTCCGCTAATCTCGATACTGGTGCCATCGGCTAGCGTTATGGCGCGGCGCTCTCCTTGTGCCGTGGCGACCTCGTAGGGCGAAGCATGCCGCGCCAGCAGGCTGGGCAGGGCGAGGGCAACTATCGCAGCCGCAGCCGCGATAGCACCTGCCCCCCGCAGCCAATGGTTGCGACCATTGTCGTTGGCCGCCGCCGCCACCGGTTCAGGAAAGCGGGCACCGGCGATCACGCGGTCCTGCTTGGCGATCTCGTCATAGGCCGCCGCATTTTCCGGGCTTGCCTCCATCCAGTCGATAAAATCGGCCCAGTCGTCCTCACCCGCTTCGGCGAGCCGCACGTGCCACCCAATCGCTTGCTCGACAATCACGTCCTGGTCAGCGCGCACGATCTGGGCTCCCTTCCTGATCAAGACGATGTCGACCGCCCATATCCGCATCGGATTGACCGAATTGGTCATAAATTTTGCGATAGCCACGCTGTAACAGCTTTTCGACCCCGCTCACGCTAATCCCCAGCGCTTCGGCGATCGCGCGTTGTGGCTTGCCCTCGATCCGCGACAACCGCAGTGCGGTGGCCATCCGCTCGGGCATATCGTTCAGCGCAGCCTCGACGATACGCCATTCATCCTTGGCAATCAGCACGCGTTCAGCATCGGGGACGTCATCGGCGGCGGGGCGATGCTCGATCCAGGCCGTATCGCGCGCGGCGCGTTTGCTGGAAGCGATGCGCCGATCGGTCGCCAGATTTGCAGCGACGCGGAAGAGAAATGCAGCCGGCTCTGCGACGGGATAGTCACTTAGTCCGTCGATCTTCAGCCACATTTCCTGCAACAGGTCTTCGGCCTCGTCGCGACTGCCGAGCCGCGCGGTGAAGAGCCGGAGGAGCATCACCCGCCGCGCCAGGAAAACGGCCGTCAGTCCGTCTGCTGCCACGCCTTCTCTGCCCCTTTGAATGTCATCTGGGGAACGCCAATCCCGCTGCCATGGCCATGTCGGCAATTGGCAGGCGGCGCAAGGCGGCAGCTTCGCGAGGCCGGGCGTCGGCGATATCATCTCCGGCCCGATTGCCGGCACCGGGGTGACACATCACCAGATGCATCGCGCCCGGTTGGCGCAAGAAACCGGCGAACAGTCCGGCATAATCGCTGGTAAAGTCATAGTGGCCGGCGAAACCGTCATTGCAGCGCAGGCCATGGGCGGCGGCAGCGGCGCGCAAGCCGCGCGAATGAAAGGCGCTGCCAATCGCTTTGCCAAGGAAAGGCCGGGCAATCATCGCCCGAGGCCGATCCACGCAATTGCGCAGCCACGCGCGCGGCGCGCGGCGCGCGGTTTCCTTCAGGACGATGTCGCGGATGCCCGGCAGCGCATGGGCGTGTTGATGGCCATCGACAAAGGCCGGTGGACGCCCCGTCGCTGCGAAGAACGCATCGAATTGCGCACTGACCTCGGCGGTGATTTCATCCAGCGGGATTCGCGACCCGCGCGCGCGACGCCCAAGCGCATTGATGCCCGGCAACAGACCTGCCGGCGCAAGGGCGGGCATTGGCGTTAACGGAGGTTCACCGGTCAGCGTCAGATGCAGGCCGATGTCCACATGCTTCGGCAGACCGGACAGCAACTGGCTGTCGGCGTGCCAGCCGGGCATCACGGCCATGCAACTGATCGCGTTGAGTTTGCCATCCTGGGCCAGCGCCACAATCGTCTCGCTCACGGCGCGGGAAAATGCGAAATCGTCAGCACATAGGATGAGACGTGGCAAAGGGCGGCCCTTCCAAATGATGAAACTGACGCTCGCGCATCCGATTGCTGCTCAGCCGGCGCTGTCGCAGCCGCCGTGCGAGAAATGAATAGAAGAACCAATCACCTGCAAAGGGGGCGGCCATGGAATAGACAAGGCGCTCAAGCAGCGTCCATCGGATCGAGTCACGATCACGGTCGCGCGATGAAGGGATGCACCACAGGTCTGCGGCATAGCGCATCGCGCCAAATGCCGTGACGCGGTGGATGATCTCATGATCCTCCAGCACAAAGTTCCAGCGCGTCGGATCGAAGCCACCGGCCGCACGCAGGGCGGCGCTCCGAAAGGCCTGACCCGCTCCACCGGTATGGCACTGTTTGGGCAGCAATGTCGCGGCGGCTGCAACTGTACGCGCGCGTGCAACGCGGTCTGCTTCGCTTGTCCCAGGGGCAACAAAATAGGCACCCGCGACAGCGCAACCCGGACGATCGAGGATTTTCTGGGCGGCTGCCAGATAATGCGGCGGATAAAGGGTGTCGGCATCGCAGGTCGCGACATAGGGCGTGCAAACCATCGGCATGGCGGCACAGAGCGCTGCGGTTTTGCCTGGCGAAGTCTCCGTGATCAGCATGAAGTTCAAACGATGGGCTTCACACGCCGCCCGCGCCAGATCGGCGCTGCCGTCGGTCGATCCATTATCGATCAGGATCAGCCAGGGAGTCAGGCTTTGAGCGGCGATGCTGGCGATGGTCGCAGCGAGATAGTCGCGCTCGTTGAAAAACGGAATCAAGACCGTCCAGTCGCTGCGGATCTCGCGATTTCCCCAGGGGGCGGCTGAAGGCCGACGCCGATCGAGATCAAGAAACATGCGCATCACCTCTCCTGTCCGAGCGAGAAGCCGGTGCCGTCGCCAAACTGATGGGGTGGTCCTCCTGTGAACGCCCGGCAGTTTGAGCGCCGGCACCAAACCTGCTCTCCGGTGATAAGACGATGCAGCGCTCGCGTTTCCGCAGTAGCGGGCACAAGAATATTTACTGATTATTTACCAGTGTCCTGCCCCCGGTTGAGGCTGGCGTCGGGGCAGCGATCGGCATTTCCCGCCTGGTTATGTTGTCTCGACGGGCCCGGTCCAGAAATAGGCTCTCCAGCGTTTCTGACCGACTTCGATGGCTGGCAGTTCCTGCCATCCCTCGCCCTGGAACAGGTGCGCGAGGACCAGCGATTGCGGCTCAAAATTGGTCACCAGAAGATGGTCGGCGCAGCGCTGCGCGTCAGCAATTAGGCCGGCCGGATCATTGCCATAGATCAGCACTTCGCACAGCGTGGCGATGTCGTAGCGTTGACGGGGCAATGACGGCAGAAGGTCGCCAAGCCGCCCTTCCAGAAAAACAGGGGCCGGCAGCGCTGCCCGCGCCCGTGCGAGCGCGGTGGGCGAAAGGTCAACCCCGGTGACATGCTTGGCAAGTCCGCTGAAATGGCGGGTTTGCGCGCCTTCGCCACAGCCAATTTCCAGCAGGGATTCCACCCGCGGGCAATATTGCGCGATGAGGGCATTGGTCGCGACGAAGCGCGGCTGTTCGCGAACAACAAGATTCCATGGATCTGGCTTTTGATACATGGCGTCGAGAACGGCTGGATCACCGGTGAATTGTTTCCGCCGGATGGACCAGCGCCAGATCGACTTGAAGATTGGGATGGTCACGATCAGCGATGCCCTTGTTGAGTAACGGGTAAGGCGCCGGCTATCCGTCCATGCCGGGGCCCAGCGACCGGATTCTGCCTCAACCAGCGCGAAACGATTGGCTGGGTCTGCGCCGGAATCCTTGGCCACATCAATCGAAGCATCGTCATCGAGTTGTCATCCGTTGCACTGCGCATCTGCACTGCACTGCGCTTCTGCACACTGTTGACGACGCCAGGCGCCGTATTCCCCACATCGCTGGCGCGATTGGCGCATTTTTCGGACAGAATTGGCCGGAAAGCGCACCATGATTGGATCGCGCGCGCGCAATAATTTCTCGCCTGCCGGCATATCGGTGAGGATTTCGGCGATCGGCATGGTCTTTGGGTTAGGAACAACCGGAACCCGCCTTATGCCTGTCATCGACACTGGAACGTTGAACGATATCGCCGGCCGGTCGATCAAGCGCGCGCTTGCCGTCGTGAGGCGCTTTCAGCCAATGGTGATTTCAGTGATCGGCGGCGCTGCGACGTTGGGAGGGCTCGGGGTAGCGCTTCACCAGTTCAGCCAGCAGGGCAGCCAACCGTTGGTCGCCTTGGTCACCAGCGGCTTTGCTTTCTGGGCTGCCTTCATCGCCATGATGCTGGTTGAGCCCGCTGCCGGCTATTGGATCTTGCGTCGCCAGCTCGGTACCGGCCTGGAGACGATCGCCCCGCTGCTGCGCAAGCAATCGCTCAACATGCTGCTCTTCAGCTGTGCGGGCGACACCCTCTTTCTTGCCTGGCTGCAACGGCATATCGGCAATGCGAAAACGGCCCTTGGTCTGGTGTGCGACATGGCGATCGTCTCTGCGCTCGTGAACAATGTCGCAACGCTTGCTCTTCTGTTTCAGATGCGCGGGCCGCTGCAGGTCCTTGCCGGCGCGCAATTCGATGATCGGGTCGTCGTCATTGCAGTCGCTCTGGCCGCCATCCCGCTGGCGCTGATAACGCTGCGGCAAAAGATGGTGCGCAGCGTCGGCCTGCCGGACATGGTTGTTGCGTTGAGTGCCCGTACCGTCGTTCACAGCCTGTTTTCAGTCGCGACATGGCATTTTGCCCTGCCGCAAGTCCCGCTGCAGTCATGGCTCATGCTGATCGCGGCGCGGATGATCTTTTCGCGTTTGCCGCTTGTCCCCAACAAGGATCTGGCCTTTGCCGCTGCGGTTGCGATCCTTCTCGGGCCGAATGAACAGATCGGCTCGGTCGTTGCCGGCGTTGCGCTGCTGACGCTGGCGGCGGATGCATTGATGCTGCTGATCCCGACAGGCGCTGCCCAGCCAACACGCACCCTCGTCATCCAACGGCACGAACTGCCGGCGATGATCTAGCTTTGCAATGCCGAGAGGGACGTTCGGCAATGATGAAATTGGCGTCGATCGGCCACGGGGCCGCCCTTTTTCGACGAAGAACGCCAGAGGGCGGATTGTGCCCACTCGATCAAACCCGGATCATCGTGCCGAAAGGTCGGGCGATTTACAGCCGTGGGTCGCCTGCTGCTGCCGCATCGATGGCCTCTGGCCGAAACCCGCTGGTGTCGGCGGCGGCGTAGAAATCACAGATCAGCGCCCGTTCGTCCGCATCGAGATGCGGATTCCAGACATCGAAGATCAGCACGATGCGCGGCGCATCGCTGTCATTCCAGGCTTCGTGCTCGATCGTGTCGTCAAACACAAAAGCGACACCTTCCTGCCATTGGCGGGTTTCACCGCCGACGCGAAAGCCGCAGCCCGGCGGGATGACCAGCGGCAGATGCACGATCGCCCGGGTATTGCTGACGCCACTATGTGGGGGAATTCGGGTGCGGGGCCGAAGCAATGAGAAAAAGGCCGTCGGCGCGCGGGCCGGCATCGTTGCCATCGGTACGGCGTCCAATGCCGCCGCGGTCGCCGGGCAGGCCTCAAAACCGTCATCGATCCGCTGCCCATATTGCCAGAGATAGCGCGCGCCCCAATCCGTCGAGCGATCGAGCGGCGTCCATTTATTGGCGGGCGTTCCGGGTGCCTGATCGACATAGGGGACGAATCCCGCCCCGCCCGCCGCCAGCAGACGCAGCGCCTCGCCCCTGATCGCATCGGTCTCCGCCTCGACCTGGGCCAGCCAGGGGAACAGCTCACGGTCAAAAAATTCGTCGGCCGGCAGAAACGGGTAGTGCAGGCCGGCGCATTGATTGGTGTAGAGTGGCCGCCGCCCCAGCGCATGATCGAGGCAGGCCGTAAAACGCCGCTTGGCGCGTCCGCTCGCCGCCGCCTGTGCTGCGCCCAGCTGGCTATCGATGATCTCGGCAAAGGCGCGGTGATGGCGGTCAACATAGGCCCGTGCCGCCGCCAGCATCGCGTCGAGTGCCGTGCTCCGATCGGGCATCTGCGTCGCCAGCGCGAGCACGCCTGTCCAGCGGGCTGCGGCCTGCGCCGCTTCGCCAAGCCGCTGGTGAAGTTCGGCAAGCCGAACGAGCGCCATGAAATCGGTTTGGTCGATGGCGAGCGCCCGGCTCAAGCTGGCCCGCTCGCCTTCGTCGTCGCCCAGGCCCCGCTGCGCCTTGGCAAGGTTCATCCATAGCGGGATCGCCTCTGGGTCGGCGGCTGCAGCGCGGGCAAGCAGGCCGACCGCAACCGTATAGTCGCGGCGATCGATCGCCATGATTCCCAATGCGTTCAATGCCATCGCGTGATCCGGCTTGGCCAGAATGACCGCTTGGAAGCCGTTCATGGCTTCCAGCGTGCGGCCTGCAGCCTGGGCGTTGATTGCATCGTGCAAAAGCCATGAGGATTGATCCATTCGTCTGCTCCTAGAGGCCGTTTATGGCCGGGCCGGCATCATTGGGGGATGGGTCATGATCGTTACCGCCGAACTGGCCAGTATCGCCCGAGATCCCTTGTGGTTTCCGCATCGATATGACCCCGGCCATGATGCCGTTCACTTCCTGCGCCTGGCGCGTGACGACCATCGCGCCGCGACCTTCCTGATCGACGCCGAATTGCCAGCCGATGCCGACAAGCTGGTGCTGGAACGCGGCCCGTCGGTCGCTGCCGGGCGCGGCGGGGCCGCGCCGCTCCACTTCATCTTTCATTCGGCCTATTGCTGCTCCACGTTGCTTGCCCGGGCGATGGACCGGCCGGGCATGGCAATGGGCCTTAAGGAGCCCGTCATCCTCAACGATATTGTCGGTTGGCGGCGGCGCGGCGGGCCTCCGGCGGCTGTCGCCGAAATGCTCGATGGCGCGATGACCCTCCTCGCTCAGCCGTTTGCACCTGGTGAAGTGGTGGTCGTGAAGCCCTCCAACATCGTCAACGGGCTGGCGCGAGCGGCGCTCGCCATGCGGCCAAGCAGCCACGCAGTCCTGCTTTACGCGCCGCTGCGCGTCTATCTGGCATCGATCGCCAAGAAGGGGATGTGGGGGCGATTGTGGGTGCGCGAGTTTTTCGTTGCCATGCTGCAGGACGGGATGGTCGATATGGGCTTCGACGAGATCGCCTATCTCGGGCAGACCGATCTGCAGATCGCCGCCATTGGCTGGCTTGCCCAGCACGTCCAGTTCGGCAAGCTGGTCACGACCTTCGGTCCCGAACGCGTCCGCACGCTGAACAGTGAAAAGCTGCTGGAGCGCCCGGCCGCGGCGATGACGGGGGTTGCAGACCTGTTCGGCCTTGGCGTCGGCGAGGCCGATGTTGCCGATATCGTCGCCGGCCCGGCCTTTTCTCGGCATTCCAAATTCGACAAGCCGTTCGACGCTGCCGAGCGCCGCCGCGAACAGCGTGCCGCCGAAGCCGGCCATGCCGACGAAATCGAAAAGGTCGCTCTGTGGGCGGAGACGCTGGCGGCGCAGCGTGGCATCGCGCTTGATCTGGGCGCTGCGCTCGCCTGAGCTGATGCCGGTAATGCGCTGATCCCTCAAGGGAATCGAAAGGGGGACGGCGATGGCTCGTCGTCCCCCCATCGATTGGTGCACCGAGATCAGAATTTCAGCTTCAACGCCACGTTGAACCGGCGGCCCAGCGCGTCATAGGTCGACGGATAGGTATTGCCGCTGTTGAACGCGGTGGCGCCGATGTCATTGCCGACCACGGGGGGTTGGCGGTTCAGCAGATTCTGCACCGTGAAGGTCAGCGTGTAATGCTCACCCACCTTGAAGCGCGTCGACAGATCGAAATAATCGGCGGCGTTGATATGGCGGAACTGCGGGTCGAACACGCAGGCGCCGGGGTCGGCACCATTGGGATCGGGGCAATTGGCCGGATCACCCGCCGCGGCTGCCAACTGATCGGCGAGCGCCAGCGGCTCGAGGTTGACGGCGTCGATATGCCGCCACAGCAGCGACAGATCCACCCCGCCAAAGTCCAAGGTCGTCCGCTGGCTCCACTGGAATTTCGGCTGGATGGAGCCGGTGAAGCTGCAATTTACGCTGTAAAAGCCAACGCATTCGCGATTGATCGACGACGGCGTGGCCCTGAATTTGGACTCGAGAGTGTAGTTGCCGAGGAAATTCAGCGCGAGCTTTGCAAAGCCCAGATCGGTCTTGTAGTCGATCGCCAGATCGAGCCCACTGGTTTTCAGGGTGCCGAGGTTGGAAAGCAGCAACGAGAGACCGGGGGTGGTGGCGACGTCACCATCAAGGCCGCCGGTTCCTGGATCGCGCCGGATCGACGTACAGGCCGCACTGGATGCAGCCCCTGCCGGCGGGGACGAGGGGTTCGACCCGAAACAGGCCGAAATCGCGTCGCCCGGCGTTGGCGCGGTGATCGCGCCCGACACCCTGATCGTATAATAATCAAGCGACAGCGACAGTCCGCGAACAAAGCGCGGCTGGAACACCGCCCCCAGCGTATAGGTGTCTGCCGATTCGGGTTTGACGTTCAAGTTGCCGCCAGACGTCGAATTGGGCTGGCCGGCGGCCGGGTTGGCGATGTTGCCGATGGTGAACGCCGGTGCGCCCTGCGCCAAACAGATGGCCCGCAGATTGGCGTTGTTGAGTGGTGCCACGCCCGCGCAAGGGTCATTGCCCAAATTGGTCAGTGACGTGTTTTGCGGGGCGAACAGCTCACCGATATTGGGTGCGCGCACAGCATGCGAATAATTGCCGCGGATTTTGAGATCCTCGACAGGCTCCCAACTGCCGCCCGCCTTGTAGGTCGTCGTGCTGAAGTTCGGGCTGCTCGGCGCATCGACCGTATAATGCGACTGGCGAACGCCGGCCTCCAGCGTCAGGCTGCGGAAGAACGGCTTGTCCTGAACCAATGGCGCGACAAGCTCGCCAAAGCCTTCATACACGTTGAATCCGCCCTGAAACGGCAGGATCGCCGCGCCGCTGCCGCCCAGATCACCGGGATCCTGCGCGACCAGATCGGCATTCTGCTTGCCGGTATATTTGCGATATTCGCCACCGACCGCAAAGCTGATCGGATCCGATGCAGCCGGGCTGGCAAAGCCCACATCGCCGCTCAGCTGGCCGTGAACCTGGGCTTGTGAGGTCCGCACATTGGTCGTGCTTTGGACGTTCAGGAAGGCCGCTTGCGCCGGCGTGATGCTGCCCGGGGGGCCAAAGAAGTTGACCGGCACGCAGGTCGATAATGTGCCGGGCAGGCAGGAGGTTGGGTTGGTGGCCAGCAACGATTGCCGCGCACGCTGCACCGATGTGTAGCCCGTCAGCGTCTGCAGCAATTCGCTCTCGCCATAGGAGCCCCAGACGTCCCATTTGAGCGTCGGGGTCAAATCGCCGCGGAAGCCGAGCCGATAATCGAAATAGGTTGTCTGATAATCGCTGGTGCGATTGCCGACTTCGAGCGTGCGGCGGCGCAAATTGGTGGTGAAGGTGCGATAATTGGGGTCGCTCGGGCTCGTCGCCACGGCAGCCGCATTGCACTGCGCCACGCTCAGCGTCTGGACGCCGGGCGTGTTGGCATCAAAGTCGTTATTGGCGCAGAATGTCGCGCGCGCGCCGGCCGGGAGGAAGGGATTGCTCACCGGAATTGTGACCGATTGGTTGAACACACCCGATGCGGCGGCAATCGTCGACACCGTGTTCTTGGAAAATAGGCCGCGAGCATAGGCTTCGATGCCGTCGCTCACTTCATAATGTCCCGCTGCATAGATGTTGTAGCGATTGAACGGTGTCTGAAAGATATTGAATGGATTGAAGTTGAAGGTCGAAAACGCTGGTACCAGATTGCCTGAAGCGTCGATCTGGGGCTGGCCCCGGCCCGGTACGCTGAACGAAGACGGGGTCGCCGTCGGCGATCCGCCGCCCGCCTCGGCCTGCAGCGATTCGATCGCATTTTCAGAATAGGCACGCGGGCCGCCCTGATATACCGCGTCGGCATGCTGATAGCCGACGCTCAGCACCGCATTGCCGCGGCCGTCGGCAAAATTGCCGCCGACAGTCGCATCGGCCCGATAGGTGAAGCCGTCGCCGCGCTCGGTTATCTGGCTCGACCCTGCCAGTTCGACACCGGAGAAATCGCGCCGCGTCACGAAGTTCACCACGCCGGTGATGGCATCGGCGCCATAGGTGGTGCTGGCGGCGCCGGTTAGCGCATCGACACGATCGATCAGCGCCAGCGGAATATTGTTGAGATCGACGCGGCCGCCCAGGCCGGTGATGCTGCCGGCGGTGCCGGTCGGGGTGATCCGCACGCCATCGAGCAGCACGATATTCCGGTTCGATCCGAGCCCGCGAAGGTCGACATAGGATGCGCCATTGTTGCCGTTATTCACCGCCGAACCGACATTGGGGACGACGCCCGGGATATTGCGGATGACCTCTTCGGCGACATTCGATTGCCGAAGTTCGATCTCGTCGCGGCTGACGAACAGCACGGGCGTCGAGCGCACCAGATTGGGGTTGGTGATCAGCGAACCGGTGACGACGATATCGGGGGCCGTGCTGCTGTCTTCGACGGGCTGGCTCGGCGCTGTCGGTGCATCCTGCGCCAGCGCGGGGCTGGCCAGGGCGAGCAGGAAGCTCGCCGACGAAATGCCTGCACAAAGGCGTGCAAGATGGCTGCGATGTTTCGGTATATTCACGTGGCTTTCCTTCTTTCCCCCGGGCGCGGCAGCGGCCGCGACCCTGTTGCGACGGTCTCACAGCAAGCAACTGAGAGCGTCGAATGGTGAAAGTTGATCGCAATAAAACGACAAGTAAACATGCCAAGAGTGGTCAGTAGGTTCTTCAAATAATGCCTGTGGCTTGGCGGTAACAGTCGTAAATTGACGATAATGTTATTTAAGTGTAATGTTGATAGGAAACTAATAAGAAAAATTATGCTAATTTTGAGAGAGAAATGATAAGGTGTTGCAATTATGGTACGTTTTTATAGCCAGAGGACGACCAAAATTACAATTAGATTGCATGAGTGTTTACGCCGGTATGACTGAACCATATTGTCAGCAAAGCAATCTCTGCGCCTAATCCTTACAGGTCGTGCATTTGATGGGTTGAAGGACTCTGGCGATCGGCACCGGGCGACGTTTGTGGCGTGGAAATGGCTGTCCATCGAGGATGGTCGTTGGTGGGTTTCGGGCGACGGTTTGCAGCATTGTGATTCTCATTGCCGGTCGGGCTGCCTAGCCTTTTCAACATCATGGCAACCATTTCTGATAGTTTAGCCGCCGATAGCGGTCATGCTCAGCCCGCCCCCCGGAGTCGGGTAGATTGCCGCAATAGCGAGGCCGAGCGTCGGCATCTGATCGATCAGGCCCGCGCCTTGATCGTCGCCGACGGGCATCGCTGCTTTTCGCTGGACCGCATGGCGGGGCAATTCGGGATCGCCCGGGCGACGATCCTGCGGCACTTCAATGATCATCACGATCTATATCGTGCGGTCATCGTCCATTTGCTGGATCGCACCACGGCTTTGCTGCCATCTTCCGTAACGAACGGGGGGACGCGACGCGAGGCGATTGCCGCCTATGCTGGCGAGGCCCTTCAACTGCTCACCTGCCAGGACCACCGCGATCTGCAGGTGATTGTCGATCGCGATTCGGCCGATCTGCACTGGCTCGCCTCGACATATCAGGATCAGATCAATGCCCCGCTTGGCGGCCGGCTGGAGCAGATCCTGTCCGTCTGGCAACAGCGGGCGGACGGTCATCCCATTGCGGTCGAGGCGCACCGCGCGGTGGCGTTGCTCCGATCCACACTGGCGAGCAAGGACACGGCGCTATCGATCGCCGAATTTGCCGAGTTGATCGAGACGCGCATGACGATGGCGCGGCATGATGCCGACCATGCCGTTGGTCTCGTGCCGCGTGATCGTGAACGGCGGCCGATGATCAAGCGCGGCGCGATCACGCTGACCTTTGATCCGATCGAGATTCGCTGGAACGGCAGACTGGCGCCGCTATCGTCCCTTGAGGCGCAGATCTTTGCCCTGGTGGTGCAGCGGGGCAGGGTTCGCTGGACCGAAATTGATGTGCTGATGGCCCGGCTCGGCGCCAGCGTTCGCAGCCGCGACGTCATGTTTCACCGAATCCGGCGCAAATTCGACCGGATCGGTGCCGCCAATCCGATCGAGACCGTCAAGGGTTGGGGGGTCCGCTTCATGATCGAGCCGGATCTGGCCGGTGCGCGAACGATCCTGATCGGCGCGTGTGAATCCGGCCTGGCTTCGCTGGCCCTTCAAGTGCCCGATCTGCTGGATTTACCTTCCTTTAGGCACGAACGACCCCGCCAATACCATCAATGACACCGGGGTGATGTTTGCTGGCACCAATGGGGCGTTCTACAAGGCATTATGCCGACGCTCTTCCCCTATCCGCAGATCAGGAGCGTTCGGCTTGGCCGCGTGCTGTTCATCATCCTGTTCTGGGCCACGCAGTTCAGCCTGCTGACAGCGAACCGGTTGATGATGATGCCCGAAGAAGGCCTGTCCTTCATTCTGCCGCGGCTGTGCGTAACAACTTTGGGCGTAGCGTTGTCCTTCGCCATCATGTGGATCAGCGAGCGGTTCCCCGATAAGGCGCTGAGAACGCGGCTGCTGATTGCGCTGGCCTGCGCGCTTGTCGGGTGCAATCTCCACGCGGCCGGCAATTTCCTGATTTTTCGATTGTTCGTGCCGCGTGCCGATTGGCTGCCGTTCGAATTTGTCAGCTATATGGTATCGCTGATTTCCTGGTTCTGGGCATATCTGGCGCTGTCAGGGCTTTTACTCGCGATTGCCTATAGCGTTGATCTGTCCGATCGAGAGCGCCGGATTTCGGAACTGCGCGCGATTGCGGATGCCGCGCAGATGCGGGCGCTGCGTTATCAGCTTAACCCGCATTTCATGTTCAATACCCTTAATTCGATCGCGGCGCTGATCGCGCGCGGCGATCCGAAGCCGGCCGAAATGATGGTTGAAAACCTTGCGGATTTTCTGCGCGCTAGCCTGTCGCTGGACACGCAGGAGGACATCTCCTTCGCCCGCGAGCTGGAATTGCAGTCACTGTACCTGGCGATCGAGGCGGTGCGCTTTGCCGATCGTTTCGAAGTGCGGACCGAGGTGAGCGAAGCAGCGAAGGCGGCGCTCGTGCCCAGCCTCGTGCTCCAGCCCCTGATCGAAAACGTCATCAAGCACGCCGTTGCCCGCAGCACCTGCCCGATCACGCTGACGATCTCGGCGCATGTTGCTGCTGGTTGCACCCATGTCACGATCGCCAACGGCCCGGGGAATTGTTCACCGCCCTGCGCTGGCCAGAGTACCGGGGTAGGCTTGAGCAACGTTGCGCATCGGCTGGCGACCCGGTTCGGCGATCGCGCCTCACTCACGGCAGGCGCCCATAGCAATGGCGGGTTCGCCGTCGCCTTCAGCCTGCCTTATGCGACGGCTTGAGCAATGATCCGGGCGCTCCTTTGCGACGACGAATCGCTGGCGGTTGACCGGCTTGCGGCCATGATCGGCAGGATTGAGGGGGTCGAGGTCGTCGGCGTGGCAACCAATGGCCAGGCGGCGCTGGATGCTATTGCCGCTACGTCACCCGACGTTGTGTTGCTCGATATCGAAATGCCGGCGCTCGATGGATTTGACGTGGTCGAGGAACTTGGTCGGCGGAATCAGGCAGCGCCACTGATCGTTTTTGTCACCGCCTACCCGCAATTTGCCGCCCATGCCTTTGATACCGGCGCGACCGATTTTCTGACCAAGCCTGTCCGACTGGGCCGATTACAAACGATGGTCCAACGGGTTCGCGCGGCCATCGAGGATCGCGATGCGCAGCGTCGACTGCACGATCTCGTCGCGCAATTGTCGATGCTGCGCGAGGAGCGCCGCGGGAATTTGAGCAGCGGCAATTATCTTTGGGTCCCGCGGCACGGCGAAACCGTGCGGGTCAATCTCGATCTGGTCGATTGGGTCGCCGCCGAAGGAGAATATGTCCGTCTCCATGTCGGCGAGACCAGCTACTTGCACCGGGAGCCGATCAGCTCGATCATCCGGCGGCTGGACGGCGAGCGGTTCCTGCGGATTCATCGATCCTACATCATCAACCGCGATTGCGCGGTGTCGATCCGACGGCGGGCAACCGGCGGCTATCGGATCACGCTGACCAATGGCCAGGAACTCGCCGTTGGCCGCAGTTTTCGTGCGCAAGTCCAGAACATCATCCACCACCGCTTGGGGGACGATAGGGAAGACGCTGATCCCCGCATGGAATAGCACCGCGTGATGGCGCCAGCGGCGGCATCATGCGGTGCTATCGCTGCCGGGCCAGCGTCGAACCGTCGTCGATCCGCAACATCGCGAGCGCGGCGATCGCCATGACGCAGGCGGCCACGACCATTGTCCAGATCGGCTGTCCGGGGAAAAAGGCACGCATCGCCCCGCCCATGATCGTTGCCACCATCAACTGCGGCAGGACAATGAAAAAATTGAAGATTCCCATATAGATGCCCAGCTTTCCAGGGGGAAGCGCGCCGGCCAGAATGACATAGGGCATGGTCAGGATTGAGGCCCAGACGATGCCGATGCCGATCATTGGCAGGATCAGCAGGTCGGCGTCCCGCATGAAGACGATCACCGCGTAGCTCGCTGCCCCAACCAGCAGGCAGGCCATGTGTGTGCGCGCCGGGCCGAGCCGCCTGGCGAGCGGCGGCAGCAAGAAGGCAGCAATGGCAGCGACCCCGTTATAGACCGAAAACAGGATGCCCACCCAGTCTGCGCCAGCGTTATAGGCCCTGGTCGTCGTGTCTGTTGATCCGAACACATATTGGGTGACGACGGGGGTGGTGTAGATCCACATGATGAACAGAGCGAGCCAGGAAAAAAACTGTGCGACGGCAAGTTTCTTCATCTGTTCAGGCATTTGTACAAGGTCACTCATAATCTGGACGAGGGCACCGTGGTGCCGCCCGGCCAGCAGCTGTGATCGCGCGACCAGCTGCGCCAGGCCAAAGGCGAGCAGCGCCCCCCCCAACACATAGAGGTCACGCTCCAGCCGTAGCAGCAGGACCAGCGCCAGCGTCGCAACCCCTGCCGCCACCCATCGCCAGCCGTGGGGCGGCGCCGTCGGCGGACTATCGGTGGCGCGATGCTCGCCGGTTTCCTCGAAGGCGCGCAGTTGCTCGGGCGGATATTCGCGGGTGGTGACGACCGTCCACAACACGCTCGCCAGGATCGCGAACGCGCCGATATAGAAAGAAAAAACGACAGAGGGTGGGATGGTGCCGGCGGGGGCGGTATTCGCCACCCCCATTGCTGACAATAGGGCGGGGGCGAGCGAGCCGAGCACGGCGCCGGCGCCGATAAACGCGGTCTGGAACGCATAGCCGGCGGTACGCTGCGCCGGCCCCACCATGTCGCCGACAAAGGCGCGGAATGGCTCCATCGACACGTTCAGCGACGCATCGAGCATCCAGAGCAGCACGGCGGCGGCGATCAGCAGCCCGGCATTGGGCATCAGCACCAGTGCCGTTGCCGCCAGCACGGCGCCCGCGAGAAAATAGGGCCGTCGGCGACCAAGCCTGCCCCATGTCCGGTCGCTGAAATGGCCGATCAGCGGCTGCACCAGCAGGCCTGTAACCGGGCCTGCGATCCACAAAAAAGCAAGGCTGTCGACATCGCTGCCAAGCGACTGGAAGATGCGACTGACATTGGCATTTTGCAGCCCGAACGCGACCTGAATGCCGAAAAATCCGAACGAGATATTCCACAGCCCAATGGGCGACTGGCGCGGCCGCATGTTCATCGCTCTCCCCAAACTTATTGTCGCGCGCGAGGGTGGCAGGGCGATCGGGCAGCGGCAATCACGATTTTCTCGCCCGATTGCAGGGTGATGGCGCGCTATCCTGCCGGCAGGCTCGATCGGCGCATGATCAGGCGGACGGGAAGGGTGGCGCTCTCGGTCGGCTCGCCGCGGATCAGCCGCAACAAGGTATCGACCAGCACTTCACCGGCCAGCAGATAATTCTGCGCTACCGTCGTCAGCGGCGGGTGGGTGAGCCCGGCGGCGGGAATATCGTCGAAACCAATCACCGCGACATCGCGCGGGACCGCCAGATCGAGTTCTTCAAGCGCGCTGAGCGCACCGATCGCGATCGTGTCGCTGGCAGCAAAAATCGCGTCGAAGGCGGTGCTGCGGGCCTTGAGTGCCATGACGGCGTCGTACCCTGCCTGCTGCGTGTTGAGTGCATCGACCTGCAACCCGGGATCAAGTGCGATCCCGGCGGCGGCCTGCGCTGCGCACGCCCCGCGATAGCGATCGTGGAATTCGGGATAATGGCTCGACGCCTGGCCGATAAAGGCGATCCGCCGCCGCCCGCCCTCGATGAGATGCGCGGTCGCGTCATGGCCCCCGCTGAAATTATCGCCGCCGACGGTAATGCCCGGCTCGCCCGTCTGCACCGATCCCCAGCGGACGAAATGCGTGCCCTGCTCGATCAGCGCGGCGAGCCGGCTGCGGTAGAGCTCATAATCGCCATAGCCGAGCAGGATGATGCCGTCGGCTTTGTGGCTGTCTTCATAGTCGACATGCCAGTCGTTCGACATTTGCTGGAACGAAGTAAGCAGATCATAGCCCCTGAGCGCGCAGGTCCGCGTCAGCGACCCCAGCATCGACAGGAAAAACGGGTTGATCAGCGATTGATCGGGCGTGGGGTCTTCGAAGAAAAGCAGCGCGATCGTCTTGGAGTGCCGCCGCCGCAGCCCCGAGGCATTTTTGTCGACGGTATAGTTGAGCTGCCGCGCGATCGCCTCGATCCGCTTGCGTGTCGCCTCGCTGACCGACGGGCTGCCGCTCAGCGCCCGCGAGACGGTGGGTTGCGACACCCCGGCCAGCTGCGCGATGTCAAAAGAAGTCGGTCTTTCCTTCATCGGCGGGCGACGGCGCCTCTCCTGACTGTAATGGTTCGTTAAGCGACAACCTAGACCGGCCAGCGGCACGGCGAAAGGGCGACTGCGAATCGGTGTGAATACGTATGTGTTGTTGTTGGCTTTATTGGCCAGCGGCGCGACATGCAGGGCTGTTCAATCGGCCGGCATGTGGTGTCGGTGCAACAATTCGTCCGGCCACCCGAAAACGGGGCGGATCAGCACAGGGGGGGATTATCATGTCTTTCAACAGCAGCACGCGCTCCGGCGTCAGCACCGCGGCACTCGCGCTGGCGCTCGTCATGGCGACGAGCGGCACGGCTGCCATTGCGCAGGACAGCAGCAGCGACGCCGCCAAGGAAAAGATCGATGTTGTCAACGATGATCCGATGGTCGTCGTCGGGTATCGCGCCTCGCTGACCAGCGCCGTCAACGCCAAGAAGAGCCGCGATCAGGTGGTCGAATCGGTATCGGCGGAAGATATCGGCCGGTTGCCCGACGCGTCGATCGCTGAATCGATCGCGCGCCTGCCCGGCCTGACCTCGCAGCGTGTTTCGGGGCGTGCCCAGTCGATCTCGATCCGCGGTCTTGCCCCGGATTTCTCGACGACGTTGCTCAACGGACGTGAACAGACGTCGACCGGCGACAACCGCGCGGTTGAATATGATCAATATCCCTCGGAAATCGTCAACCAGGTGCTGGTCTACAAAACGCCGCTCGCGTCGATCGTCGGGCAGGGGCTTTCGGGAACGGTCGATCTTCAGACGATCCGTCCGCTTGAATATGGGAAGCACGTCATTTCGATTGGCGGGCGCGGCACCTATGTCGATAACGGCGTCCTCAACGCTGGCTCGACGAAATATGGCTATCGCGTCAACGGCACCTATGTCGATCAGTTCTTCGACAATACCCTGGGTGTCGCATTGTCGGCTAGCTATCTTGATGAGCCTTATCAGAATCGTGAATTCAACGCCTGGGGCTATGCCGGCGCGCCAGCGGGTGCCGTCATCGGCGGCTCGAAATCCTATAATACGTCGACCACGCTGAAGCGGCTGGGCCTGCAGGGGACGGTTGAATGGCGGCCGATCCCGGAGCTGACCGCGACGCTTGACGGGTTTTATTCGGATTTCGATGACATTCAGCAGAAGCGGGGCATTGAACTGCCGCTCGGTTTTGCGGCGAATTATGGCCCAACCCCGGGGCCGAATGACGTAACGCTGCGCAATCCGTCCGTCACCAACGGCGGTGTGGACAGCGGCACCTTTGCCGGAGTTAAGGGCGTTGTCCGCAACGACGTTGCCGACCGCAAGGCCAAGCTTTATTCGTTCGGCTATAATTTGAAATATGCCGGCGACGACGGCTGGAGCGCGTATCTCGATCTGAGTTATTCGCGCACCGACCGCAATGAACTGGTGCTGGAAAGCTACGCCGGCACCGGTCGCGGCATCGGCAATGGCGCCACCGACACGATCGGCTTTACCAGCACCAACACGGGCACGTCCTTCCGGCCGACGCTCAACTATGGCGATTACAACACGATCCTGCTGACCAGCCCGCAGGGCTGGGGCGGCAATCAGACCGCAGTCAACGGCACCCGGATCGTCGGCGGCCAGGATGGCTATTATAACAATCGCATCGTGCGCGATGAGATCCATCAGTACCGGGTCGAGGTGTCGAAGGCGCTCGATGACAGCTTTATCAGCAAGGTGCGCGTTGGCCTGAACTATACCGATCGGTCGAAGTCGCTGACCCCGGACGAAGCGTTTCTGGGGCTCGTCGCCAATACCAACGGCACGACCAGCGTGGCGGTGCCAACGCAATTCCGGCTCGGCACGACCAACCTGCTCTACGGGCTTGGCCCGGTGATCAGCTATGATCCGATCGCGCTGCTCAATGCCGGGATCTATCAGCGCGTCCCCAATGCCTATGGCGACGTTGTCCTCAAGGCGTTCCGGGTCAGCGAGAAGCTGCTGACGGGGTACCTCCAGGCCGATGTCAAACAGCAGATTGGCTCGAGCGAGCTGACCGGCAATTTCGGCGTCCAGCTGATCACCACCGATCAGAATTCGCGCGGGGCGACGGCGATATATCTTGGCACGAATGCCAATGGATCACCCAATATCGGCGCTACGACCCGCAACAATAGCACCGACTATATCGATGTACTGCCCAGCCTCAACCTGTCCCTGCGCCTGCCTAACGACTGGGTGGTCCGTGCCTCGGGCGCCCGCGAAATTATCCGGCCCCGGCTGGACGACATGCGCGCTTCGACCAGCTATAGTTACAATATCTTCGGTGCAGCGGGCTCGCAATTTGCCGTGGTGCAGGGCAATTCGGGCAACCCCAATCTGCGCCCATGGCGGGCCAATGCGTTCGATCTGACTGTCGAGAAATATTTCGGCACGCGCGGCTACATCGCCATTCAGGGGTTTTACAAGGATCTAAAGACCTACATCTTCACCCGTGATAACCTCGTCAACACCGGCACCCTGGTTCTCTCCAGTCCCGGGATCGATCCTGGGACGGGTCGGCAGATTCCAATTGCGACCAATGGCATCCTGACCAGTCCGATCAACGGCAGCGGCGGTTCGCTATACGGTGTCGAAGTCGCCACCACCTTGCCGTTCGAGGTGTTTACCTCGGCGCTGTCGGGCTTTGGTGTAACGGGCAGCGGTTCTTATACTGAATCGACGATCAAGCCCGATCCGACCCAAGCCGCGTTCGCGCTGCCCGGCTATTCGCAGGTTGTCCTCAACGGCACAGGCTTCTTCGAAAAATGGGGGTGGAACGTCCGCGGCAGTGTTCGCTATCGCTCCAGCTTCCTCGGCGAACTGTCGGGCTTTGGTGCCAACCGCACGCTGCGCACCGTACTTGCCGAGACCATCTATGACGCGCAGATCGGTTATGACTTCAAGTCTGGGCCACTCAACGGGTTGTCGGTATTCATCCAGGGCCAGAACCTGGCCGATACGCCGCTGCGGACCCGCGACGGCGGAACCGCTGACCCGCGCGCCGTGATTGATTATCAGACTTATGGTCGGCGTCTGCTTGCGGGCTTCACCTTCCGCTATTGACGATTATGATCCGTAAAATTCCGTCCGGCCCCGGCCGGACGGAATTTCGGCAAGGCGACAAATTGATGGCTTCAGCGCGTATCGGCGAGATCGTCATCATTGGTGGTGGCACGGCAGGCTGGATGGCTGCTGCGGCGTTGGCGCGTTTCGTCGGTGCTCAGGCATCGATTCGCGTGATTGAATCCGACGAGATCGGGACGGTCGGGGTCGGCGAGGCGACCATCCCGCAGCTTAAGCTGTTCAATGCCGGGCTCGGCATCGACGAAGCGGCATTTGTCCGCGCGACCAATGCCACCTTCAAGCTCGGTATTGAATTTGACGGCTGGCGCACGCCCGGCGCGCGCTACATCCATGCCTTTGGCGGGATCGGCCGCGGACTGGGGCTCATTCCCTTTCACCATTATTGGCTCCGGCATCGCGCCGAGGGCGGCAGCGAGGCGCTCTGGGCGTTTTCGGCCAGCGCGCAGGCCGCCGCGCAGCACCGCTTCGCGCCCCTGCAGGATCAGCCCGGGCAAGCGCCTTCGGGCATGGATTATGCCTTTCACTTCGACGCTGGCCTCTATGCGGCTTTTCTGCGTCGCTTTGCCGAGGGGTTGGGCGTTCGCCGTACCGAGGGGCGGATCGCCGATGTCGTCCTGAATGGCGAGACCGGCTTTGTCGAGGCCGTCACGCTGGCGGGCGGGGCACGGATCAGCGGCGATCTGTTTATCGATTGTTCGGGGTTTCGCGGCCTGGTGATTGAGCAGGCGCTGGCATCCGGGTATGAGGACTGGTCGCATTGGCTGCCGTGTGACCGTGCACTCGCGGTGCCGAGTGCGCGCACCGCACCACTAACCCCTTTCACTCGATCAACCGCGCGCGACGCTGGCTGGCAATGGCAGATTCCGCTGCAGCATCGCACGGGCAACGGCCATGTCTATTGCAGCGCGTTCATGGCGGATGAAGAGGCTGCCCAGCAGCTGCTCTCCAAGCTTGACGGCAAGCCGCTCGCCGATCCTCGTCCGTTGCGCTTCGCCACGGGCAAGCGCCGGCAGATGTGGGTAAAAAACTGCGTCGCGCTCGGTCTGGCCGCCGGATTCATGGAGCCGTTGGAATCGACCAGCATTCATCTTATCCAATCGGGCATTGCCCGCCTGCTCCAGCTTTTCCCGGCCGCCGGGTTCGATTCCGCCGATATTGCCGAATTCAATCGCCAGGCTGATTTCGAATGGGCATCGATCCGCGACTTTCTGATTCTTCATTATCACGCCAATGCGCGTGACGGCGCCTTTTGGGCGGCGTGCCGCGACATGACGATTCCCGATAGCCTGGCCCACAAGCTCGCTCTGTTTAAGGCCAATGGCCGGATATTTCGGGAGCATGAAGAGCTGTTTACCGAGCTTGGCTGGGTACAGGTGCTGATCGGGCAGGGGATCGATCCGGCTGGCTACCACCCGCTCGCCGACCAGCTTTCCCGCCAGGAGTTGGCCGAATTCATGACGCTTGCCCGTCAGCATACCGATCGGGTGGTTGTCGCTTTGCCCGATCATGCCGCCTTTATCGCGCGCCATTGCGCCGCGCCGGCTGTCGAAACGGTGGCGGCATGATCGCCCGTGTGCTCGGTGCCGTGGCGCTGATGGCGGCTGCCTTGCCGGTGGCTGCTGCCTTGCCGGTGGCGGCGCAGACCGCACCGGCGGGGGCAAGCTATCGCGATCGCTTGCCCCAGGACGAGGTCATCTATTTTCTGCTGCCCGATCGGTTCGAAAATGGCGATCCGGCAAATGATCGTGGCGGGCTGACCGGTGATCGGCTCAAGACCGGCTATGACCCCAGTGCCAAGGGTTTTTATCACGGTGGCGATCTGAAGGGTGTCATCAAACGGC